>JACNIU010000155.1 GCA_014382905.1 Desulfobacterales bacterium | reverse complement strand
CCATTTTCTTATGTCGTCGCCTGAAAAATCCTTCCTATCATAAAAAAGCATAAAAAAATCCCGGAATCTCCTGATAAGGCTGGCGTCTTCCGCTGCCTGTTTGACAGACAATTTGTCGTTAACATCATAGAAGGCCTTCAGGTTCAGAAATAGCTGGCGGGCATGCGCATCCTGATCGCTACGAAACCGGCTGATCTGAGATGCGGTTTCGAGAAGCTCCAAAAGGGGCCGTTTGTACCTGGCCATCATCCTATAATTATAGTAGTAGACCTCCCTGTCCGACTGGTGCTCCTTTGGCGCAAAGTTTTCAATGACATCTATTGGCTTGTCAAAGTCATCTTTCGCCTTTCCTCTTCTCTTAACCCTTTTTAACGGGGAAAAAATATCCAGCATCACGAAGCATTTCCTCCTCTAACGGGGATACGGATGGATATTAGAGTCAAACTACCACCCCCAGAGGAGGTGGCCTGTTTTTGTTGGTCGTGGAAGGTACGCTGATTTAATCAATGGCCTCTGATAAGGTCAATGGCCTGAAACAAAAAAAAGGTCGCTCCGGCAACCAGGATAATAGTGGCCCCGGACGTAAGATTGTAGCTATAGGAAAGCCACAACCCTCCAAGCGTAAAAAAAATGCCGAGGATCGATGAAAGCACCATCATCTTACCCAATGACGTGGTACATTTTTCTGCAATATAGGGGGGGATGGTCAACAGGGCAATGACCAGGATGAGACCGACTACCTGTATGGTCATCACAACTGAAAGGGCCGTCATGCCGAGCAGAACAAAGTAGAGCAGCTTTACCGGGATACCTACAACAAACGCGAATTCTTCGTCGTAGGACATTGCAATGAACTCCTTGTAGAAAGATATGACCGTAATGAGTATGGCCATATTGAGGAGGATCATGAGCCAGATGTCTGAACCTGGCACGGTGAGGATACTTCCAAAGAGATAGCTCATCAGATCCACATGATAACCTGGCGTCAGGTCGATCAGTATAATGCCGAGGGCCATTCCTATTGCCCAGAGAACCCCGATAATGGTATCGGCCCTGTGCTTGCTTTTAAAACTGACCACACCTATAATCATGGAGACCCCGACAGCAAAGAGTGCGGCCCCCAATGACGGGGAAAACCCTAAGAAGAATGCCAGCCCGATCCCGCCAAATGCGGCGTGGGCAATACCCCCTGAGATAAAAACGATCCGATTGACCACAACGAGGCTTCCGATGATGCCACACGAAATGCTGACGAGAAGGCCGGCGAACAGGGCGTTTCTCATAAAATCAAGCTGCAAGGCCTCCCACATCTCTCTACGTCTCCGTATGGGTGGGAAGTACCCGGTGGGGGATCCCGTGGGCGATCAGGTCAACCGGGCAGTGATAGGCCATATCGATCATCTCCCGGGTGATCTGTCCTTCTTCGTGGAAGATCAAGGACCGGTTGACACAGGCCACCGATTTTACATGTCTCGATATTACCCCCACATCATGGGTGATGGCCACGATGGTTACCTTCCTGTTCAGTTCTCGCAGAAAGTCAAATAAATCTATCTCGAATTCCGGGTCTACGCTGGCGGTAGGTTCATCCAAGAAGAGTATCTCAGGTTCAGTGGCGAGTGCCCTGGCAATAAAGACCCTCTGCCTCTGCCCGCCGGAGAGCCTGCCGATCGGGTTATGCCGGAGGTCCCAGATCCCCGCCTTTTTGAGCGCATCTTGAACCTTTGCACGGTCATCGCCCGAATACCATTTCCCGATACGGGACCTCGACAGCCTCCCCATCAGGGCAACATCCATAACGGAGATCGGAAAGGTGGTATTGAAATTGGTGTTCTGGGGCACATATCCAACCCGGTGATTGGCATCGTGAGGCGCTTCACCCAAAATCCTGATTGTCCCCTTATCCGGTTTCAGCATCCCTAACAGGAGTTTAAGGAGCGTGGTTTTCCCCCCACCGTTCGGCCCGAGGATCCCTAAGAAATCGCCCTGCCTCAAGGTGAGGGTGACGTCTTCGAGGACCGGGGTCTTATCATAGGAAAACCAGACCCCGTTTATATCAATGGCAGGGACTCTCATTTACATCCTCATTCAGGCCTGACTTCCAGGCTGAAATCAGCGGCCTTGACCGAGTGGGTGAGCGCTCCCACGGAGATCATGTCAACGCCTGTCGCCGCGATATCTTCGATGGTATCCAATGTAATGCCGCCGGAGGCCTCTGTCACTACAGTGCCGTTTATCAGCTCGACCGCCTTCTTCAGTTCCGAAGGGTCCATATTATCGAGCAAGATGGCATCTGCACCGGCACGGCAGGCCTCCTCCACTCCGGCCAAGTCTTCCACCTCCACCTCGATGTTCAAGGTGTGGGGGGCGCATCTCTTCGTAAGTCTGATGGCCCTGGAAATGGAACCGGCCGCTGCAATATGATTGTCCTTAATCAGAATACCGTCAGACAGACCAAAGCGATGATTGAACCCCCCGCCCATCCGGACCGCGTATTTGTCAAACCACCTGAGACCGGGAGCGGTCTTCCTTGTGTCCAAAATCCTGACCCCATAAGGTTTCACCTTTTCCACATACCGGTGTGTCAGGGTAGCAATCCCGCTCATCCGCTGGAGGAAGTTGAGGGCCGTTCTCTCGCCGCGTAGTATGGGGGCTAATCGACCCCTGAGGAGACAGACCGTGGTTTCCTGGGGTATGAGGTCGCCGTCACCATAATATTCCTCAAACTCTAATTCTGCATTCAATTCCAGGAAAACGCGCTTGAATACCGGCATTCCGGCCAGGACCAGTTCTTCCCGGGCAATAAGATATGCCCTTCCCTTCAGATCCGGGTCTAAAACGGCATCCGTAGTTATATCCCCGAACCCCAGGTCTTCATCAAGGGCCAGCTTCATCATACGTTCCGCCATGGGGGAGATATCAATCATCAAAGGTCTCCAGGAACGAAAGGTTTTGTCTGAGCTTTGAGAGTTTACCGGAGAGGCCCTCGGCCTTGGCCCTTACCTCGGCCACGATTTCGGCCGGGGCCTTTTCCAAAAACCCCTTGTTTGAAAGCTTCCTGCTGGAGACCGACATCTCCTTTTCAATCTTGTCGATCTCTTTTCTTACCCTTTTTTTCTCTTCCGCAAAATCTATCAGCCCTTTCAGGATCACGTGAACCGAGGTCTGCTCAAACACAGCAGTTGCCGATTTTTCCGGTTTGGCGAGGCCGGCGCCTATGGATACTGTATCAACCTTGGCAAGGGTCTGGATATGAGACAGATTCCGGCCCAGGACTTCCTCATCCCTCTTCCTTCCGGTATCAATGACAACGTTGACATTTCTTGAGGGGGATATGTTCATCTCTCCGCGAATGTTGCGTATCGCAGTTATAATCCCCATCAACAGGCCCATATCTTTTAGCGCGGCTTCATCTTTCGGAAAATCAGAAGGGTCAGGGTATCTGGCGGTCATAATACTCCCCTCTGTCCCGGGGAGCCTTTGCCATATCTCCTCGGTTATAAAAGGCATAAAGGGGTGCAGCAGCTTCAAGGCCGCCATGAGCGCCTCCCGGACAACGCCCCTTGCAGACTCTTTTAACGCCTCATCCTCTCCATAAAGCCCTTGTTTGGCCATCTCAAGATACCAGTCGCACAACTCATGCCAGACAAACTGATAGCAAAGGCCTGCGGCCTCATTAAACTGATACACCTCTATGGAACGGGCCACTTCTTCGCTGACCTGGCCGACCCGTGTCAGAATCCACCGGTCGGCCAGGGTATAGACCCCCTCATCCTGTCTTGGACGTCCGCCTTCCTTTAGGTGCATCAAGGCAAATCGAGCAGCATTCCATATCTTATTTACAAAATGGCGATACCCCAGGATCCTCTCTTCCGAGAGCTTGATATCCCTCCCCTGGGCCGCCAGGGCCGCCAAGGTAAACCGGAAGGCATCTGTGCCGAACTGGTCCATTACCTCAAGGGGATCAATCACATTTCCCTTTGATTTGCTCATCTTTTTTCCTTCCGCATCCCTGACCAGGGCGTGGATATAGACGTCCCTGAAAGGTATGTCTCCCATGAAGTGGATTCCCATCATCATCATCCGGGCCACCCAGAAGAAGAGGATGTCAAAGCCGGTCACAAGGGCAGCGGTCGGGTAAAAGGTCTTGAGTTCAGGGGTGCGATCAGGCCAACCCAATGTGGTAAAGGGCCACAGTGCCGAGCTGAACCATGTATCAAGGACGTCTGTCTCTTGAACAAGGTCGTGGCTCTGACATGCGTTACACGTTGCCGGGGCCTCTTTGGCCACCTGAACCTCTCCGCATTCCCGGCAGTACCAAGCCGGTATCCGGTGCCCCCACCAGATCTGTCTGGAGATACACCAGTCCTTGATGTTATTCATCCACTCAAAATAAACCCCTTCCCAGTTGGCGGGAAAGATCCTGGTTTTTCTTGCCCTGACCGCTTCGCTTGCCTCTCTGGCAAGGGGGCCGGCCTCCACGAACCACTGTTTTGAAAGGAGGGGCTCAATCATGGTCTTGCAGCGGTAGCAATGCCCGATTGCGTTCTGATAAGGCTCTATCTTTTCGAGAAGGCCGTTTCTCTTAAGATCTTCTGTGATCCGCTCACGGCACTCAAACCTGTCCATCCCCCGGTACGGGCCGGCCAGTTCATTCATCATGCCGTTTTCGTCGATGACCTTGATCCTTTCAAGATGGTGGGTATTGCCGATTTCGAAGTCATTCGGGTCGTGGGCGGGCGTGATTTTAAGGGCCCCGGTGCCGAATTCTACATCCACGTATTTGTCAAAAATGACCGGGATCGGCCTATTGAGGATGGGGAGGAGGACACGGGGATTTGACAAATCAGCATAGCGCCGGTCGTCCGGGTTGACCGCCACAGCCGTGTCACCCAAAAGGGTCTCCGGACGGGTGGTGGCTACTGTTAAATGACCTTTCCCGTTTTCAAAAGGATAGCGAATGTAATAAAGGTGGCTTTCTTTCTCTTTGTGTTCCACCTCAAGCTCGGCCAAGGCGGTGTGGCACCGGGGACACCAGTTGATGATATAATCCCCGCGATAGATAAGCCCTTCCTCATAGAGGCGTACAAAGACCTCCCTTACGGCCTCGGAGAGACCTTCATCCATAGTAAATCGTTCCCTGCTCCAATCGCAAGAACAGCCCAATCTCTTTAATTGATTGATTATCAGCCCGCCGTATTTCTTTCTCCACTCCCAAACCAGTTCAATAAACTTATCCCTTCCAACTGCATGACGGTCTGTGCCCTTCGCAGCCAGATCCTTCTCCACTACATTCTGAGTGGCGATCCCCGCGTGGTCGGTACCCGGCTGCCATAGAACATTATATCCTTTCATCTTCTTAAAACGACAGAGGATATCCTGAAGGGTATTGTTCAGGGCGTGACCCATATGCAGGGTCCCGGTGATATTTGGAGGTGGGATTACGATACAGTACGGATCCTTGTCAGAGGGAGCTTCCGCCCTAAAGAGGCCGTTATTCTCCCAGTACTCATACCATTTCTGCTCTACACGTTTAGGTTCATAACTTTTATCCATCGGCTCATTTTTCATCTGTCAAACTCTCCTCAGGGGTAAATAAGAAATATTACGCAATACGGCGCAAAAGAAAAAGGGGGTTGCAATTCCCCTTACAACCCCCCGTGTCATGAGACCTTTGCAAAACGCCCCCTTTTGCCCGATTTCTGCGCTTGCCCCGTAGCTCCGGAAGATGGTACCGGGGTCAGGCTCAAATTTTAATCCTTGAAATACTCAGTGTATTCCTGTGGTTAAAATATTCGCCTTTCTTGAACTCGAACAAAATTGAGCGTTTTTCAAAGGTCTCGTCATATTCGATTTTATGGGGCTTCTGACAAAACCGTTGGGTCCAACGGCTACTCCGGCCGTGGTTCAAGACTCTGTTTCAGGCTTTCAATGGCTTCTTTGATGACCTTTTCTGAAACCTCGGCCACGGTTTCTCTTGTAACTCTCTCCACAACCTCCCTCACCGCCTCAGTGATGATACCCTCAAGCCTTTCCGGAGAAATAGGGAGTTGCTCCGCGGCTGTGGCCGCAGGCTCGGGCTTCTCCGGCTCAACCTCACCCTCCGGGGCCGCCGTCATTTCTGTCGACTCATTCCGGGGAAGCTCCGGCAGGGTATCCGTAACCGGTTCCCCAAGATCTTCGGGGAGTTCAAAATCAAAATCAGGCGAGTCAAAGACATCATCGGGGATAGCATCCCGCTCATGGAGGTTCGATTCGAGATCCTGTTCAGGCGCTTCTTCGAGGGCATCAGACAATTCAAATGAATCCCCGCCAGCGCTTTCTTCGATAAACATATCCTTTTCGGAAATTTCATCTTCATCCAGCAGCAGGCCAAGGTCATCCGGCTCTAATTTATCTTTATCTCCCTTTCTAACGACATCCACAAGCTCTATGATCTTATCATCTTCAAACAGTTCCTGCTCTGTGCTCATTTTGGCACCCCACTTGATGGGCTAAACAACGTGTCTCGTTTCAGATCAATATTAATAGCATAGGGGCTTTATATTGTCAAGAGTTTTCAAATTATCTTTTAAGTTATCCTTAAAAGAAATAGCTATAATCCTAATTTATTCTGGTTTTACAAAAGAATTATTATTCTGACCTAAGGACAACAAACTAATCCATACGGTTCTCTTTGATCCGTCTTATTTGTTGACCAAAGGAAATTTTGTGTGAGCAGATTTTGGAGGTGACGTTTATGATTTTCCTTTCAAATTCAGCCCGGGTATGTAAAATATAGATTTCAGGAAAAGATGTCACCCTGAACGCCGAACCTTTGAGCACTTATCCTAATTTAACGATCTGGAGGTGAAAATGAAAATACTACTCTATGTTGTAGCCCTTCTGTGGATTATCTCTGGCACGTTACTGATAGTTTTTACCGAAAAAACCAGAGCGATTCTCAAAAAGATGTTCCTTACCGAAAAGGTAAAGTGGTTGGCCACCTTCCCTCTTATTTTCGGAGTCGTCCTGATAATAGGGGCCTTCTTGAACAGGGAGATATTCTGGTTGGCCTTTATCTTAGGGTTGTTGGCGACATCAAAAGGGCTGTATTTTTACATGGCTCCGTCACAGCAGGCCAAAGCCCTCTTGGAGTGGTGGTTCTTAAAGGCAAAGCCTGAGACCGTCCGGCTCTTCGGCTTGATCACCTTTGTCCTTGGAGTTGCACTCTTCTCTTATCTCAGGTAACACATGCCCAATCATTGACAAAGCAAACTGAAGTTAAGGAGTTTAGTCCCGCCTTACAATGATAGAGAATCCTCTCCAACTTTAGGCATTTTAGCTCATTTTAGGCACTTTAGGCACTTAAAAAGGAGGTCTAATGGATAAAGGGAAACAGAGGCCTCTCCCCTCGTGTGCATTGTGTGACATGGAGAGAAAAAGCAGGATCTGTTACAGCCAGGATGGCAAAGGTTCCAGGGGATGCCCAACCTTGACCCGCGTGAAAGTCCTTGCTGAAGCGAACAAAGAGTATGATATCGATCCGGTAAAGGATTTTGCCCGTAAGGCCTCTATTCAGGAGGCGGAATGCTATGCAAACCGGCATCAACGGCCGTACATCATGCAGCCAAACAAGACCCGAATCGTAGAAATCTGTGAATTCGCCAAGAAGATGGGATACAAGCGATTGGGATTCGCCTTCTGTTTAGGTCTGGTCAAGGAAGCTGGCATTGTGGCGGAGATCTTGAAGGATCATGGATTTGAGGTGGTTTCTGTCCTCTGTAAGGCGGGTCGAACCTCCAAAGACACCATCGGAATAACAGAGGATCAAAAGATCTTTCAGGGCACCGATGAGGCCATGTGCAACCCGATCTTTCAGGCCAAGCTTCTTAACTATGAAAATGCGGAATTCAACATCCTGTTGGGGCTGTGCGTGGGTCACGACTCTCTCTTCTTTAAATACGCAGAGGCCCCGACCACTGTCTTGGCGGTCAAAGACCGGGTCACAGGACACAACCCCTTAGCCGCCATTTATCTTGCTGAATCCTATTACAGGAAGGTGAGGCACCCTGAGGTAGTTTCCACCTGAGGAGAATAAGTATCCCCAAGGAGTATAAGTGATGAGCGGACTCAAAGAGCTTATTAAGGAAGCCCCTGTCCATGAACGGCGGCTGGAATTGCGGACGTATCCGCTGGAAAAGGACCAATTGGTTGTGGAGGGCTGGTTGCGAGATGAGCGGCTGGTTCAGGGATACCATTGGAACGGAAAACCACGACAACCCGGTGTGGTGCACCTGATGTGCGTGCGGATGCTGATCGGGGGCTGGCCTGTTACTATTTTAGATGCAGAAGCAGAAATGCCGGAGATTCCGCACGAACGCTGTCCAAGTACCTTGGCGGGAATAAAGAAAATCATCGGCCTTCCTATCGTTTCAGGGTACAGCGAAAAGGTGAACCATCTTTTGGGCGGTGTTCGAGGCTGTAACCATCTGACCCATCTTATTATGGTTATGGGGACCGCTGCCCTACACGGATATTGGACTCACTACTCCCGCAAACGTCATCCCATCCCCCGTTCCTTAGACGAATTCAGGGGCCTCTCGAACCTGATTAACAGCTGCAAACTCTGGGAAGAGGATGGCCCCATTATGGATGAAATCCGGGCAGTATTGGCAAATCAGCACGTGCCAGCAGGCTGATCATACACCCCGGCCCGCGCAGCACACTGCAATCTGGCTGCTGTGAATTATCATTTTGGCAATAAACAGAACCTCTATCTGGAGGTATTCAGGGCCCGATGGATAACTCGGGCCAGAAAAATTCAGACGGGTTTCAAAAAGGCCCTTTCTGCCCATGATGGGACCTCGCTCACCGGTATCGTTCACGCCCTTGCAAAGGCCTTTCTAAAGGGTCCTCTGACGGATGAGGAGCGCCTGCGTCATTCCCAGCTCATGATCAGGGAGATGACCATGCCCGGGCTTGCCACAGATATGCTGGTTGACGAGGTGATCAAACCCTTTTTTGGAGAACTTGCGGCCCTGCTTCGCCCCTTTCTGGCAGAGGACGCGCAAAGGGAACAGATAATGCTCAATATCCTGAGCATATTCTCCATGGTGGTCTATTTTAATTTTGCCAGGGTACCGGTCATGCGCGTCACAGGCCAGGAATATGATGAGAGATTCAAGGAGCGGCTGGTGGAACATATCGTCCAATTCTCTGTGTCCGGGCTGGACGTAAACCGAAAGGAGGGGGCGTGATGAACCTCCGCTCAGGCTTCCCCTTCCTGTTTGTCGTCGTCTTTCTTGTCGCAGGCGGGTGCATAAAGATGGGGCCTGACTTCAAGAAACCTGCCGTCAGCGTGAAGGAGCCGAAATCGTTTCAGTATGCTCCCGGGAAGACCGTTTCAGCAGAACCCGAAGACCGCTGGTGGGAGGTCTTTGGCGACCCTGTTTTAGACCGGCTGGTTGAGGGTGTGTTAAATCATAATCTGGACATTCAGCAGGCATCTGCCAGGATCCTGGAATTGAAGTATCAGGTCATTCAAACGCGGGCGGATCAACTCCCGACCGTCGGATTTCAGGGCCAGGGCCAGCGGCAACACCAGCCGTCCGCCACGGTCGGTCCGGGAAAATCCATCGGCGGAACAACGGACAGCTACAATTTGTCCCTTCCCGCATCTTTTGAGCTGGATCTGTGGGGTAAATTCGCCAGGGCAGAAGAGGCTTCTCAGGCAGATCTGCTGCAAGGTGAGGAGACCCGCTGGACAGTGGCCCAGAGCGTGGTGGCCGAGGCCATTACCCTTTACCTGAAAATAGAGTCCCTTGAAAGACGGATTCAGATCACCGAGCAGAGTCTTGAAAACTACCAGGACAGCGTCACCTTTGTCGAGCGACGTTACAGACGGGGACTTTCATCCATCCTGGACCTGAGACAGGCCCGTCGCACCCTGGCTCAGGCCCAGGCAAACTTGCCGCTACTTCGGCAGGAATTGGGGGCCACCCAGCAGGCCTTGGCTGTGCTGCTCGGACAGTATCCGGAAACCCAGCCCCCCAGAAAACAGCCGGAGGACTACTACCGGCAACTTGAACCAGTCCCTCCGGGTCTCCCCAGCGAACTCTTGATGCGCCGTCCGGATATCCGGGCCGCCGAGGCCCGGCTAAAAGCATTAAATGCCCAGGTGGGGATCAGAAAGGCCAGCCGTTTCCCAAGCATTACCCTGACAGGAAGTTACGGCTATTCCTCCAGTGCCCTGGGCAGTCTTTTTCAGCCGGACACGGTCTGGAGTATGGCCGCGGGTATTCTTCAACCCTTGTTTGACGCCGGCAAATTGAAGGCCGGTCAACGGGCAGCGGAAGCAAGGTACAGCCAGGGGATGGCCGAATACACAAAGACCGTTTTGAGGGCCTTCTCAGAAGTAGAAAAAGCCCTTCTGACACGGAAAGAACAGGTGGAACGACGGGAGGAGGTCATGAACTTCCTCGTGGAAGCCCGGGCCACACAGCGGGTGGCAGAAGCCCGGTATGTCCGTGGTTTGGTCGATTATTTGACCGTACTCAATGCCCAGCAGACACGGTTCAGGGCTGAAGATGACTTGGTGCTCGTGGATTTTGCGATTCTCAGCAACCGGGTTACCCTCCACCGTGCCCTGGGAGGAGGCTGGGCCAAGCTACCCCCTGTCAAAGGAAAAGAAACCGAAGGCCCTGCATCGTATACGATCTGGTAAGAGGGGATGTAAACCTGGGATGCTGGTTTTTCCAAGTTTGAAGTTAGGAGTTTAGAGTGCCTAAAGTTAAAAAAGGGAAAGCTCCGATTTGAACTCTTAACTTCACACTTCAAACTTTACACTTCATTGCTGAATGCTGGTTCCGCAACCCGAAACTCGAAACCCAAAGACATTATCTTGAGAGCTATATCATGCGTAAAACAAAGAAGAGAATCCTGCAGACAATTCTGACCCTTGGTCTTGTTGCGTTGGGCGCATTGGGGATGATTAAACTGACTGAAAGCAAGCCCCAGATTAAGAAGCAAACGGTCGAGGTCCCTTTGCTGATGGTCCGGACCATGGAGGTCAGGACCGCTTCCCAGGCGGTTGTCGTAAAAGGGGAGGGGACGGTTAAACCACTACAGGAAATTGATCTGGTGCCGCAGGTGGACGGCAAGGTCGTCTATATTGCACCCTCTCTTATCAACGGCGGACAATTCAAAAAGGGGGAGATCCTGTTAGGGATTGAGCCTGAGGACTACCAGTTAACGGTCACCTTTGCCCAATCCAAAGTGAAAAGCGCAGAAAGCCTGCTCCGTATGGCAGAAGAAGAGTCAGAGGCTGCCAGAGAAGAGTGGTTCCAACTATATATGGACAATGCGGGAAAGGGAAAAGAGCCCCCGGCCCTGGTCCTCAAACAACCACAATTGGCCGCAGCAAAGGCCAAATTAGCGGCTGACAACGCCGACCTTAAAAAGGCATTGCTGAATCTTGAACGGACCGAGATCAAGGCGCCCTTTGATGGGAGGGTGGAAAAGGAAGATGTGGACTTGGGACAGTATGTGAGGCCTGGCGAGAAATTGGCCACGATCTTTTCAACCGACTCTGCAGAGATTGCGGTGCCCTTAGAAGACGAGAGCCTGCAATGGTTTCACGTCCCCGGCTTCACCCCGGGCAACGGCCCCGGTGCCAAAACAACGGTTCGGGCGCGGATCGCGGGGAGAGAGCGTTCCTGGAAGGGCCGGGTGGTCAGGGCAGAGGGGAAGCTGGATGAACAGACGCGAATGATCCGTGTGGTGCTGCGTGTTGACGACCCT
Source organism: Desulfobacterales bacterium (assembly GCA_014382905.1). Lineage (GTDB taxonomy): Bacteria > Desulfobacterota > DSM-4660 > Desulfatiglandales > Desulfatiglandaceae > JACNIU01. The sequence continues at coordinate 16,669 of JACNIU010000155.1, read as the reverse complement.
TACGCCACAAAACCGCCTCTGGCCATGGGTCTATTTGTGACCGTTGAAATTGAGGGTCACAACATTCCGGACATGGCCATCATCCCGCGGAGCGCGCTGCATCAGGGGAACGTGGTCTGGGTCGTGGACCGGGATGGGCAGCTCCACTACCGGAAGGTCAAGGTGGTCAGGATCGATGGCGAGCGGGTGCAGATCAGCTCAGGTCTCCAAACCGGCGAGCAGGTGGCGGTATCCCCCCTCAAGACGGTGACGGATGGAATGAAAGTCCGGCCCTTGCCCCAGAAGGAGGCAGACCTGTCATGAAGGGCGTTGTTTCCTGGTTCGCTGAAAACCACGTTGCCGCCAATCTGCTGATGCTATTTCTCCTGTTCGCCGGCGCCGTCACAGGGCTGACCATGAAGATCGAGGTCTTCCCCGAGTTCTCTCTCGATCGCATTACCGTGACCACAGAGTATCCCGGTGCATCTCCAGCCGAGGTAGAGGAGGCGATCATACGGCGGATCGAGGAGAGGGTGGCGGGTCTGGCCGGAATCAAGAGGATCGATTCCACTGCAAGAGAAAGTTTCGGCACGGTAACCATAGAGGTCATGGAGGGCTGGGATCTGAAAAAGCTCCTTGATGAGGTGAAGGCGGAGGTGGACAGTATCACCACCTTTCCTAAGGAGGCTGAAAAGCCGATCGTGAGGGAAATGACCCGGAGGAGCCAGGTCATCAGTCTTGCGGTGTACGGGGATGCCTCTGAGTCCACAATCAAGAATCTTGCCGAGAAGATCAAGAATGAGATCACCGATCTGCCCGGGATCACGCAGGCAGACCTCTTCGGTGTGAGGAAAGGTGAAATCCATGTAGAGATATCAGAGGAGACCTTGCGAAGACACGGGCTGACACTTGGCAAGGTTGCAGACGCCGTACGGAGAGGGAGCCTTGACCTCCCGGCAGGCCGCGTTAAGACCGGGGCCGGAGAAGTCCTCATACGCACCAAAGGGAGACGCTATTATGCGGCAGAATACCGGGACCTGCCCGTCATCACATACGCAGACGGCACCAAGGTAACATTAGGACAAATCGCTGATCTGAGCGATGGATTCGAAGACCTGGACCTCTTTGCGAGATTTCAGGGTAAACCTTCCGCAGTCATCCAGGTCTACCGGGTGGCGGACCAGAGCGCGCTCGAGGTGGCGGAAACAGTCAAGGAATACGCCGAAAGGGTCAGACCTTCACTCCCGGCAGGGGTCGATATCGGGTTCTACCAGGATATGTCTATAATCCTCAAGAGCCGGATCGAGCTTTTGCTGAAAAACATGGCGTTCGGTCTGATATTGGTGAGCATCCTCCTCGGGATGTTTCTGGATATCCGTCTGGCATTCTGGGTAACCTTGGGCATTCCCATCTCCTTCCTCTCCGGGCTGTGGATGCTCCCGCAATTTGACATCTCCATCAACATGGTTTCGCTGTTTGCCTTTATCATGGTGCTTGGCATCGTGGTGGACGACGCCATTATCGTGGGGGAGAATGTCTTTCGCAAACATGAAGAAGGAGAAGAACCCCTTCGTGGTGCCGTGGACGGCACAGTGGAGGTGGGGAGACCGGTGATCTTTGCGGTCCTGACTACTGTGGTGGCATTCTGGCCGCTCCTGCTGGGGAGCGGGACCATGGGCAAGATCATGCGCAACCTCCCCATTGTGGTCATCCTGGTCCTGATGGGATCTCTGGTGGAATCATTGCTGATCCTGCCGGCCCATCTGAACAGGAGCAGGAAGAGGGAGGCAAGGCGAATTAGGGGCACTAAGAAGGAAACGCTGGTATCAAGAGGCCTCAAATGGGTGATTCAAAAACCGTATGCGAGACTGGTGAATTCATGTGTGAGATGGCGGTACGCTACCGTTGCCTTAGGGATCGCCGTGCTCCTACTCTCCGTGGGGGTATGGAAAGGCGGCTGGATCCAGTTCACGTTTTTTCCAAAGGTGGAAAGCGACCTCCTGGTCTGCACGCTGACCATGCCCGCTGGAACCCCGGTTTCGGAAACGGTCGCCGTTGTAAACTGGCTGGAACAAACGGCGAAGGAAACCCTGGCGGAAATGGACAAAAAGCGACCCGAAGGTGCCCCGCCACTTTTTGAGTACAGTGTTTCTCTGGTGGGGATGCACACCGGCGGACACGGACCTACCAGAGGCTCCCCAGAGTTGGGAGGGAACCTTGCGCAAATTTTTGTGCAACTCTTAGAGGGGGAAAGGCGTGATGTGAGCGCCATGAAGCTGGTTAAGATGTGGCGGGAAAGGGCGGGCATTGTCCCGGACGCCGAATCGATTACCTTCCAGAGCGAACTCTTCAGCGCGGGCAATCCGGTGGAGGTTCATCTCTCATTAGATGATCACAACCAGCTCCTGGCTGCTGCCGACGATCTCAAGGAAGAACTCGCCAAATACCCCGGCACATTTGATATCAGCGACAGTTTCCTCCCCGGCAAGGAAGAGATGCAGCTTAAACTCAAGCCTGCCGCGCGCAGCCTCGGGTTGACGCTCAGCGATCTTGCCCAGCAGGTGCGTCACGCCTTCTATGGGGCCGAGGCCCTAAGGCTTCAGCGGGACCAGGATGAGGTAAAGGTCCTGGTACGATATCCTGAAGAGGAGCGCAGGTCTTTAGGCCATGTCAAAGAGATGCGCATCCGCACATCGGGTGGAAAGGAAGTGCCTTTCAGCCAGGTGGCCGAGGTAAATATGGAACATGGGTATGCCTCCATCCAGCGCGCACAGCGCCTTCGCGTGGTCAAGGTCACTGCGGATATAGATGAGGGTGTTACCAATGCAAACGAGGTGAGGATGGACGTGGAGTCCCAAATACTGCCCCGGTTGAAGCACAAGTATCCCGGTTTGCGGTACACCATTGAAGGGGAGGGCAAAGAACAGAAGGAATCCCTGTCTGACGTCATCCAGGGGTTTGCAATTGCGCTCTTCTGCATCTACGCCCTCTTGGCCATCCCCTTCAGATCGTTTTCCCAGCCCTTTATCGTCATGGCGGCCATTCCCTTTGGAATCGTCGGCGCGATTGCGGGCCATCTCATCATGGGGCTCAATCTCAGTCTGCTGAGCTTGTTTGGGATGGTGGGGCTTGCGGGGGTCGTGGTCAACGACTCCCTTGTGTTGATTTATGCCACCAATCGGCTTCGCGAGGAAGGAGCCAGCGCACAGGAAGCGGTGACCCGGGCAGGGGCACTTCGTTTCCGGGCCATCATCCTTACCTCTTTAACCACCTTTGCGGGACTGGCACCGATGATCATGGAGAAAAGCCTGCAGGCACAGTTTCTGATCCCCATGGCCGTCAGCCTTGGCTTCGGGGTGCTCTTTGCCACAGGGATCACCCTCCTCCTGGTCCCCTGCGGCTATGTGATCCTGGACGACCTGCAAAACCTGTTGACCCGGCAGAAGCCAGAATAGAGAACGGTCTCGCGACCTCGTACATATTTAAGATCTGACCCTGGTTGTCAGTATTGGGGGGCCTAAATCATCCGGATTTTTCGAGGGATCTTATATGGTGAGATATTCTGCCTGCACCAGTTAAAAAAGCCTCTTTCATTCATTACACTTCCCTGTCTTAAAAAGATTTCCCCGACAACAATCTCGCCATACTTTCGATGCCATTCTTCCCAGATATGAGCTGATTCAATATCAGGATGGTACATGAGCAGTCTTTCGACCTCTTTAGGGTACACCTTCAACCCAAAGACATTAATCATATCTTTTTTGAGCCCGGTCAGGGTCAGGTAGTTTTCTTCATCAAGACTGCCAAGATCACCTGTCTTAAGCCACCCGTCTGTGAAGGCATCTTGAGTATGTTCAGGTTTATCGAGGTATCCTGAAAAGATATTTAAACCTCTAACCAGGACCTCCCCTTCCTGTCCTGGAGGGAGTTCTTTACCACTGTCGTCAACTATTTTTACCTGGCAGCAGGACAAGGGTGGACCTACAGTCCCGAATTTGGGTGGCCTGTCCAGTCCGTTCCAGGTAACAACAGGGGAGGCCTCGGTCAGGCCATATCCTTCACTTATGACCAATCCAAGCTTCCTCTTGTAAATATCCAGGAGCCTTTTCGAAATCTTGATCCCCCCGCTTGTCAGATTCCTCACACGAGAACAGAACTCGGGTCTCTCAGATAATGGTTTTATTAGCGTATGAAATATGGCTGGGACTGAAATAATCTGCGTAGGCCTATAATTCTCCATTAGGCCAACAACAGTCCTCCCCCTTATTGAAGTACCTAAACAAGAGACAAGTGACGCTTCCTGCTAAGGGAACCAAAAATCCGTTGGTAAATCCATAGGTATGAAAAAGGGGGAGAAGTGAAAAAAGAATCTCCGGATGGGTATCATTTCTTCCGAACGATTTTCCGGCAAATGCGACGGTATCATAAAAGAGAGACCCATGTGTAAGCTTCGCACCTAACGGATAGCCATCCATGGCAGCCGTATATACAATCATGGCGGTTTCATCCGGGGTCATCTTCTCCCAGTGGGAGGAGGCATTGGATAAATCAAGGTCTTCTATGAACGGGATGGACGGGGCCTTTTCGTCGATCGTAATGAGGTGCGGGGAAATAGGGCCCTGACTTAAAGTGTAGGCCTTCAAAGCGGTTGATATATTGTCACGATTGCAGATTACACATTTTGGACGTGTCTCGGAAATGATGTGTGCAAATTCATACCTGCCCATTCTCGGGTTCAACGGGACCACAACCGCCCCGATCCGAAAAATTGCTAAAGAGATAGAGGCATACCCAAGGGGGTCGAATGAGGAGACAATAACCCGATCATTTCGTTCTATCCCGATTTTTCTGAGGCCGTGGACCAGTCGGCAAACCCGGTCGTGATATTCGGCAAAGGTAAACATCTGATCAGGGGTGCCGATCCCATTTCTGTCAGGGTGCAATTCCTTGGAATAGTCGAGCAATGCCCCGAGATTACCCGGAAACTGATGGTAATTTTCTTTTGATGGGATTTTCAACATATTTGCGTATATTAGGCGAATCGGGACCGGACCGCAAGTGTCATGCCCCCGGCAACCCGAATTCCGAAGGCCCTTGTCTTCCACAACCGGGCGTGGTAACATTAAAATCTTTGCAAAACGCCCCCTTTTGGTCAATCTCGGCGTCAGGCTCAAATTTCAATCCTCGAAATATTCAATATATTCCTGTGGTTGAAATTCTCGCCTTCCTTGATTTTGACCAAAATTGAACATTTTTCAAAGGTCTCACATTACATTTATGACTGAATCAACTGTTACCCCGGCAGTCCCGGTCCGTGCCTCTACCGTTATTCTGATACGTGACAACAGTGATCAACTTCAGGTCTATCTGCTCAAACGGAGCAGCCGAAGCGGTTTCATGCCGGGAAACTATGTGTTTCCCGGGGGGACCGTGGATCCCGGAGACATCGGTCTTGATTTTTGGAAGAGATATGTGGACATGGATCCCGGGGAGGTAAAAAGGCGTTTTTGTGGAGGTCTCGATATCGAAGACGCCATGGCCCACGGCATCGCTGCCATTCGCGAGACCTTTGAAGAAGCATGCCTCCTTTTGGCCGGTCACACCGGCAAAGCCGGCAACGATCTTGAAAAGCTCCAGGAACCGCGTTCGAACGGGACCCTGCCCGGGGAGTGGCTTCGCGAGCTGGTTCTTTCCGGGGATTGGAGACTGACGTTGTCGGCATTGGCGCCCTGGTCCCACTGGATCACGCCGAAGGCCAGGTCAAGGCGGTATGATACGCGATTCTTTATGGCGTGCATGCCCGAGGGTCAGGAATGCCGGCCGGACAATAGCGAGACCACCCATGGTGTCTGGATAAACCCTGAAAAGGGCCTTGCCGGAAACCTGAAAGGGGAGATCCCCTTGAGCCCCCCGGCCCTGACAACGCTACATGAACTCCTTGGGTACACGGGTATCGGTGACCTGAAAGAAGAGATGAAAACCCGGCCATGGGGGGAGGCAAGTATCCCCAGACTTGTCCGCATGGCCGAAGCCGCCTTCCTTCTTCTTCCATGGGACCCCCATTATCGCGATCAGGAAATAAAGGCCGACGTCAAGGGCCTGGAAAAGAGGCCGGCCCCTTTGGGAAAGCCCTTTTCCAGACTCTGGTACAGCCAGGGGATCTGGAGACCTCTTACCCCTTGATAATCCTCGGAATCATCATGTGGTGATGCGGGCAGATCGATGTGGGATTTTGATATGCACAGCCTGCGAATGCCACAAGATACTTTCTTATCTGTGGAAAAGAAACAATTTCATCCACATACCCCCTCTTGGCGCAGTATATGGGCCGTGAGTTGTCATGATACTCTTTTGCAAGGGCATTCATCTTTTCGATAACCGGTCCCAGAGGACGTCCCGCATCTTTTTCCTTGACCAGCCTTCTTGCGAATGAGGCCGCGGCCGCAGTCTCGCCGTGCATGACATAGATCTCTGTGGTCGGTGTCCCTAAGGTAAAGGCGTTATGGTTGTTGGCGGTGGGTCCTCCCATGATGTAGTGGGCTGCTGCAGTCCCTTTCCTTAATACAATGCAGACCTGTGGCACGTCGGTCTGCTCGATGGAGTATATGAGAGACTGTCCGAGGCCTAACAGTTCAGCTTTCTCCGCAATGTCTCCCACATCTATGCCTGAAGTGTCCTGAAACCATACGATAGGGACCCTGTCACGGCCGCACAGGGTGACGAATTCATTCATCTTGATAAGGCCCTGGCGGTAGAGTTTCCCGCCGATACCGGGGTAGGACGCGTACTCCGGGTAGTTTGCGCCTAAAAAACCCTGGCGGTTCCCTATAAAGCCGACCAGGAATCCGCTGATCTTGGCCAACCCGGTATAGACCTCCGGGCCGTAGTCGGGTCTGAATTCCATATGCTCGCTGTTGTCAAAGATACGGGCAAGCATTTCGTCCAAGCTGTAGCTCCGTTTCTGGTTGAAGGCGACGATATGGTTTATGTCGTCTCCGGGGAATTTGGGCTCTTTAGGCTCGGCGACCCGGAAGAAGTTGGGATCATAGGCCGGCACCATTTCCATATATTTTTTCAGGGCGTCCAGGACCCCTTCTTCAGTCTCATAGACCTCCTTGAAAAAGCCTGTCTCGTTGTAATGGATCGGGACACTGCCGGGGGGCACCTCCTTGAAATGTCGTGTCGCTTCAATCAGCTGCTCCGCCCCCTCTTCATCGAAATACCCTTTGGGGCTCATTCCGCTGACGATTCCGCCACCACCCACTGCGATATTTGCGTCTTTGTGTGCCAACAGGATGGTGGGGCTGATACCCTGATACCCGCCGCCGGCCGGGTTTGTTCCGTAAATCCCGGCGATGACGGGCACTCCTAACTTTTCCAGTTCTGCATGACGGAAAAATGTGGTCCCGTTTCCCCTCCGGTTTGCATATACTTCCTGTTGCTCTGTCAGCTTTACACCGCTGCAGTTAACAATCCACACCAGGGGAACATGGAGTCTCTTGGCCATGTCAGTTACCCTGAGCTGGTTATCGGCCTGCCCCGCGATCCAGGCCCCGGCCATGACCTTGTTGTCAAACCCGATGACGACTGCCCATTTGCCGTTGATCCTGGCCAACCCGTCAATGACACCGGTTGTGCCCTCCTCGTTGAACTGGGGGTCATACAGGGTATGAAGCGGGCACCAGGTCCCGGGATCGATAAGATATTCAATCCTCTCCCAGACCGTCAACTGCCCTCTTTTTCTAATGACCTCTGCCGGGATGCCAGCATTTTTCACCGCTTCCACGGCCTCGGCCACCTGTTCTTCTACCTTTCTGATATCTGAAACGTTTTCCTTGGAGTCCTCCCTTTGTTTGTCTGTCAAAGGTTTCCCGAGAGGTGTCATCTTTTCAAAATAAGTCCTCATCTTTTCCTCCGCCTGCTATGTCATATTCAACGGTCCGGGAATAATCTCTCCCAAACCCATCCAAAGATATTTGAAATTTGAAACTTGAAGGAAGAACAATGGGAGCTTCCAGTTTCCAGTTTCCAGTTTCTGAAAAACGTCGCTAAAAGCCTGTGGGCTGACATGAGTTGTGAGAGAAGAACTCTCAGATTAAACCTGTAAGAATCTATCCACAACCTCAAATCTCAAATCCCCACCTCTCTACTGATTGGCTTTTCGTATCCCCAACTGGTCTAATGCGATGATCCACTTGCAGATATTGGCGGAGCCCTCTACAATCTGATAGGTGGGCGCGTCGCGATAGTATCTGGCCACCGGGTATTCGGTGGAATAGCCGTAGGCGCCCAAGATCTTCATGGCCACGTGGGAGGCCTTGACAGCCACTTCACCAGCCAAATACTTGGCCTGGGCTACCTCAAGCGTATTTCCCAAATTGCCCTGGTCCTTTTGCCAAGCGGCCTTGTAGACGATCAAACGGGCGGCCTCGATTTCTGCCGCAATTTGCGCAACCATGTCCTGGTTCATCTGAAACTGGCCGATCGGTTTTCCGAACTGTTCCCTCTCCCGGCAGTAGGATGTCACCGCGTCAAGACATGCCTGAGCCAGCCCGACACCCCCGGCCGCAGCCGAAAGGCGGCTCTGGTTTAACGAGCCGAAAACGATCTTTGCGCCGTCACCGGGCTTTCCCAATATGTTCTCCTTGGGGACCTTTGTGTCTTCGAGATAGATCTCACCGGTCGGCGACGACCTTGACCCCATCTTGTCAAGGTCGGTGGTGGAGATGCCGTTGAAGTTCTTGGGCTCGATAACAAAGGCTGACAGCCCCTTCCCACGGGCCTCCCGGTCTGTATAGGCGTAATAGATCAGGACGTCCGCAACAGAGGCATTGGATATCCATGTCTTGGAGCCATTGATGAGCCAGTGGTCCCCCTTGTCCACTGCAATCGATTTCATGGCCATCACATCAGAGCCCGCATTCGGCTCGGTGATCCCGAATCCCCCCATATATTCGGCGGTTACCAGCTTCGGGATGTATTTTTCCTTTACTTCGTCGGAACCATATCTGTAGATGGTAAAAGCGCATCCAAGGGTCTGCATGTTGATCTGAACCCTGAGCGAACTGGAGGCCCTGGCGATTTCTTCGGTGAGGATTATGGCGGCGAGCCAGCCCATCTCATTCCCCCCGTATTCCTCAGGGATGACAGTACCGAAAAACCCCAACTCTCCCATCGGTTTCATGACCTCTTCATAAGGGAAATAATGTTTTTCATCCCATTCATCGGCATACGGGGCAATCTTTTCAGCAGCAAAATCGCGCGCCATATCGCGCAGCATCTGCAATTCTTCGCTTAAAGCAAAGTCCATAGTTTTACCTCCTTGTTATCAATTGAAACGACGAGACCTTTGCAAAACGCCCCCTTGACGTTCAATACAGATTCCGGGCAGGCAGAGACGATGTCCGCTTAAATGAATACCTTTTTCTGGCCTCTGGCTCATAAAGCCTACGGCTCGGAGAGGGCTGTCCAGTGACAAATTTCAAGGCCTCGCTGCCGTTCCTATGAAACGATCCACGTATTTACGTCCTTTGGGAAAGAGACCCTCATGGTCCCAGACAACAAACGAATGATTGTTTCAAGAAGCTAAAGTGATACAATATTTTAATATTTCCAGCAAAGTCTATATAGGATGAAATGGAAATTGGCAACAAATTAATTCACATTGTAGCTACATTTTAACTATTTTTCTGGCAGGCATTGGATTTGCGCATTTTTTCATTTTACTGATTGACTTTTATTTTTAAACATCTTAAAAAGATGAGGCTTGATTGGACAAATGGGTTAGAAGATAAACGGAGGAGGTTAATTGATGGAACCGCTAACCATAAATCGAAAAGAGAGCAGGCTGAGGGTTGCTCCGGAGTGGGCTGATGTCTGCTTCACGTGCGGCACCTGTGCAGGTGGCTGCCCCATAACCGGAGTAGACGGCCTTGACCCGAGAAAGGCCGTACGCATGGCAGCACTTGGCCTGGACCAGGAATTGATAGATTCACGATTTCCATGGATCTGTACACTGTGCGGCCGCTGTGAGTACGCCTGCCCCCAGGGCGTCGAAATCCTGAAGATGCTGCGCCGGGCAAGGGGGCTTCGCGAGCGGGACAAGGTCCCGGGACCGATCCACAAAGGTGTGGTCATGGACCTGGAAAGGGGGAACAATCTCGGCATTCCCAAAGACGACTTCCTCTTCCTGTTGGCCGACTTAGCCAAAGAGATGAACGAGGATGAAGGTTTGGACGGTTTTTATGTGCCGGTGGATAAAAAGGGCGCCAATATTATGGTGACGGTCAATTCCAAAGAACCCTTTGGCGAGCCGGATGATATGAAATTCTGGTGGAGAATCTTCTACGCAGCCAGAGAAGACTGGACCGTCCCATCAACCGAGTGGGAAGGGGTCAACTGGGGACTCTTCTCCGGCGATGATGAATCAATGAAGACCCTTGTGGGGCGGATTGTGGCCCACCTGGAGAGGCTGGAGTGCAAGACGCTCCTCTTGCCGGAATGAGGCCACGCATATTACGCGACCAGGCTTGGTCTGCAAACATGGTTTCCGGAGACGTTTGAGAAATACAGGGTGGTTTCAGTGCACCAGCTCTTAAAGGAGTACCTTGAAACCGGAAGGATCAAATTAGACAAGTCCATACACGAGGAGCTTACCACGGTACACGATCCATGCAATTACGGGCGCAAAAGCATGAAGGCCTTTGGCGAGGCCTTTTTTGAAGAACCGAGGTGGATCACCCAGCAATGCTGTGAACATTATGTAGAGATGGAACCCAACCGGATGAACAACTTCTGTTGCGGGGCCGGTGGCGGGGCCTGGGCCATGCCCTATAGTGCCGAAAGGATTTACTACGGCCGTGTCAAGGCCAAACAGATCATGGATACGAAGGCCAAGATGGTCATTGCCCCGTGCCACAACTGCCGGGACCAGATCATGAAGGGCCTCACCAAGGAATTTAACCTTGGCATCGAAACAAAATACATTTGGGAATTGGTGGCGGATTCTCTCATTACAGAACCGTGGAGCGAGGAAGAAATCCAGAAGGCCAATGAACTGAGAGACGCCCAGTACGAAAGGGACGAGGTTGACCTGGATCAGGAGTTTTAGTCCCCATCTTTAGAGAGCAAAAGAGGTGCAGAAGCAAAAGCCCCCTGTTTTGACAGGGGGCTTTTTTGTGGCCAGGGTGTTTATCGACAACCCCGCTTTACCACCAGGAGATAGCTCTATCATTTTCAAATATGAGATCTATCAGCTTCCCGTAATCGGGCTCTCCTTTATATAAAGGGAAAGTGGCGGCGTCTCCTTCGGACAGGATATCGATCAAGGTCCTGGTGTCGCTATCCGGTTCTGTTTTTAATATGTGCAGTGTCTTCATTTTCAGCTCCCAAAAGGTATGATCAGGTCCATCTCTTTCAATTTCTTACCGATATCTTCCAAACTCATATACTTGAAGCCATGTTTCTCCACATTGACCCGGTTGTTGGAATAATACTCACATTCCATATCTTCCAGCCACTCAAGGTTCTCCTTATAGACGTCCGTCATCTCTACCTCAACATCTAATACAAACATGTATGAGTAGAAATTCTCCACTGCCAGGCCGAGGGTGGAGCGGGAACCTTCCCAGAGGTCCTCTTTGCTGCGGATCAAAAAGGCCGCATGTTTAATATTTTCCATGGTCTGAATTCCCTCCTAAAAGACAACGTACCGATCGCAGTCTTCGATCATTTCTCCGTTTCGGGCCTGAGTGGCATAGTCCTTTTCCCCTACCCCCGGGACCGGCGGTTTGAGACCGTGGCTTTCAAATCCCACATTGCAAATGGCCAGCTTGCCCAAGCCCTCCAATTCGCCAAATCGGGGATCCTGCGTCAACAGGGTCCCGAGATGGGTAAAAAAGAGGGTTGTCTCCACCCCCTTTTTTTTTGCCGCTTTGCAAAGCCTTATAATTTTATCCAGATGATGATTAGAAGTTATAAATACCCCTAATGATTTGCCCATAGCCATGCTCCTTCCAAGAGATCTCTATTCCGACTTCCGAAGATATAAAGGTCAGATTCTATTTGACCTTTATATAAAGACGGGTGAACCCTTCATCATCCCTCTCTCCGAGATACTCATGACCGGCCCGCTTGGCAAAGGCCGGCAAGTCATTCTTTGTCCCGGGGTCTGTACCAAGGATCTCTAAGATTTCCCCGGATTTCATCTTACCTACTTGCTTTTTGGTCTTTAAAATAGGCATGGGGCAGCTCAGGCCTCTGCAATCCAATGTTTCATCCGGTGTCATGTTGTCTCCCATAATCTTAACACCTCCATTATCTATTCTTAGCATCTTACAGGTTCATTCTGAGAGTTCATCTCTCAGATATATCGAATATATCGAACCGCAGAATATCGAATTTCGAAGAATCGTGTCTTCTAACTGATCAATCCGGAGGCTCGATCTTGTATCCCGCCAGCGGGAAGCTTTTTTCAAAGGTCTCGACAGTTTTCAAAACTGATACAATTGAATGGGTTTATGATTTATTGCGGAAAGTTATCACAACTGAACGATTTCGTCAAGGTCATTACAGCAATTCTTCATTGAACAAGGGCGTCTTGATGATCAGGGAGGTCGATCCTGTTTTCATATGAGCAGTCAGAGGCTTCAGACCTTGATCCGAAGATCATCATAGGCAACGGTGATCCTGTAGGGGAGGCCCCTGTCAAAGGCAATACGATCGACGGTTTCCTGCCACTGGGCCTGGTTGAGGGGTATCGGGTACGGCTCTCCTCCGGCCGGGGGCCGCAGAGGGTCTCTGGGTTTGTATTTCTTGAGCATGCTGTTGGCCGGATCATCTGAAACCATATCCGCATCCCCGATGTGGACCAGGAATGTTTCCTTCTTTGGGTTGAGGAGCTTGATAAAATGGATAGCCCTCTGAAAGCTCATATGATTGGGCCGGTTGTTGATAGGTTCATTCAGCCAGAACGATTGAATGATAAGGTAGTCCGGATTGAAAATCTCGCTTGGAGGATCGGGGAGTTCTGAAAAATCTGACGTATATACGATACGTATATCCGTGCCCGAAACATCCTTGAATCTGACAAGAAATCCTACAGATCCCCCTGCAAAGGCCCCGTGATAGGTATCAAAGGGAAGGACCTCAAACTCCCCTGCGGTGAAGCGGCGGTTGGGCGCGATGTGGCATGCTTTTATCACTTCCATATCTTCCAGATAATCAAACCGCTTCCTGATGACCTCGTGGCTTCCGTGGGTGAGATAAACCGGTATCGGGCTGAATGATCCCCGGGGTCCATTTCTCTTGTATGCAAACAGCTCATCAAGGCCTATATAGTGATCAGTGTGTTCATGGGTAATCAACACCCCGTCAATGGTGTCCACCTGCTGCCTGGAAAGCTGCGATTTAGCATCAGGGCCGCAGTCAATCAGAAGTCGGGTCTTATTGCTCAAGAGGAGTGAGGTACGCTCCCTCTTCTCGCCTTTCCGGCGCATTTCCCTGCATATGAAACAATCGCAGTTCAATTCCGGGACGCCCCACGCCCCGCCGGTTCCCAAAAATGTGATATCCACGCGCATTGTCTCCTTGGTTTGAGTTCACAGGTTCACAGAGGTTTAAGGCTCAAGGTTACCGCTTTTAAATCCCTCGAATGTATGGTAGACTGAAAAATATGCCTTGAAATAGATGGCTTGCTGAAATATATCACTATTACCTGAATGGAAGTCAAATGAGAATCATATTTTTTGCCGGAAAGGGCGGGGTCGGAAAGACCAGTGTAGCCGCTGCCACCGGGATAAAGACAGCCCAGGCGGGACACAAGACCTTGGTCATGTCCCTGGACGTGGCCCACAGCCTGTCGGACATCTTTGACCTTGAGAGAAGCCTGATCGACCAGAACAGGGGCCGTCCGCTGAGGGTCAGGAAAAATCTGTGGATCCAGGAGTTAGACATCCTGGAGGAGATAGAGAAAAACTGGGGAGATATCCACAAATACATCTCGACCCTCCTGAATACTACGGGTCTGGATGAGATCCTGGCCGAGGAGCTGGCCATTCTGCCGGGAATGGAGGAGGTAAGCCTCCTTCTCTATATCAATCGCTATGCCCAGACAAAGGAATTTGATGTGATTCTCCTTGATTGTGCGCCCACTGGCGAATCGCTCAGGTTTATCAGTATCCCGACCACGTTAGAGTGGTATATAAAGAAGATATTCAAGATGGAAAGGACCCTTGTTCGATACGCCCGTCCCATTGCCAAGCGGTTGTACGATGTTCCGCTTCCGGGTGAAGATTATTTCGATGCCGTTGAATTCCTGTTCAATCGGCTGCGCGGAGTCGATGAAATCCTGATTGACCCTGAGATAACGACGGTGCGTCTTATTACGAATCCGGAAAAGATCGTTCTGAAGGAGACCCAGCGGGCGTTTATGTATTTTTGCCTTTATAAGATGAATATAGACGGCATCATCATGAATCGGGTCCTTCCCGAAACCGTTCATGACGCGTATTTTCAGGACTGGCGAGAGAGCCAGAGACAATACATAAAGAATGCGGAAACATACTTCAGCCCCATCCCCCTGTTTTCGGTAAACCTGTTCAGGGGCGAAATATTAGGCCAAAGAAGCCTCAAGGCTTTAGCCGATGAAATATATGGTGACAGAAATCCCTTAGACCGGTTTTTTGATGGGAAACCCTATTCTCTTATCAAGGCGAACGGGAAATACCAGTTGAGGGTAAAGGTTCCTTTTATTGAAAAAAAGGATGTTGAACTGAGCAAGATATCGGATGAACTGATCGTGCGGGTGGGGAGCTTTAAGAGGCATATCCTGCTCCCGAGGCAGGTGGCTGCCTCAAAATCGGTCAGGGCTAAACTCGATGGAGAGTATTTATCTGTTCATTTTGAACCCTGAGGGTCTGCTGGAAAAGGAGGTGACCATGGCAAGAGCAAAAAGCGATGAGATAAGCGAGAGGATATCATGCCCGGTGGGGAGGTTCTTTTCGGAGCTGGAAAAGGTGTCCCGCAAAAAGTCCGGATTCCTGGAACATCTGACCCGGTCACGGGTCGAGTTTCTCAAAGCCGTGAAATCCCTAATTGATGACAAGATAGAAGCGCTTGAGAAAAAGGGCATTCCCCGGGGAGGCAAAAAGGCGACCAAGATCAAGGTGGAATAGAAGAGAAGTTTAGATTTCAGATTGTAGATTGCAGATTTTGGAGCTTGGACTTCCGGGTAATGGGGCGGAACTGGAGATAATAATTGGTGAACGAAAACGAGATTACAAGCATTAAGGGATTCAGGGATATCCTCCCAGAAGAGGTGGGGATATGGCAACGGCTCGAGGCAGAGTCGAGAAAGGTATTCGAAGTATTCGGATTTCAGGAGATCAAGACCCCCATCCTTGAGAAAACCGAGCTCTTCAGCCGCGGGATCGGAGAGGATACCGATATTGTGGCAAAAGAGATGTATTCCTTTACGGACATAAAGGGCCGGAGTCTGACCATGAGGCCCGAGGCCACGGCCTCAGTAACACGCGCTTATATCCAGCACAGGCCGTATCAGAAATATCCGGTACAGAAACTATACAGCATCGGGCCGATGTTCAGACGTGAGCGTCCCCAGAAGGGGAGATTCAGACAGTTTTATCAGATAAATGCAGAGATGTTCGGTGATCCGGGACCCAAAAGTGACGCGGACATCATCCTGATGGCCATCTCCCTGTTTGAGTCTGTCGGTCTGGGGGACCTGACCCTCAATCTCAACTCCTTAGGGTGCCCCGGCTGCCGGCCATCGTTTAAGGAACACCTCAGGGGTTACCTGGCCGACAAGACACCCTTACTGTGTGAGGACTGCCGGAGAAGGGCTGACACAAACCCGTTGAGGGTATTTGACTGCAAGATTCCGTCGTGTAAAGAGGTTGTCACGGCCGCACCCACCATTGCCGATTTCCTTTGCCAGGAATGCCGGGGGCATTTTGAGTCTTTGCAGGATTACCTCAATGGTTCGGATATCCGGTTTGTTCTCAACAGCCAGCTCGTCAGGGGCCTTGATTACTACAACAGGACGACCTTTGAAGTACAGACAGAACGCCTCGGCGCACAAAACGCCGTTGCCGGGGGAGGGAGGTACGACGGCCTGGTGAAACTCCTCGGCGGGCCTGACCATCCTGCCATCGGGTTTGCCGTGGGGGTAGAACGGGTGGTTGCGCTGCTCGAAGACAGGGAGACCCCGGCGCTCAAAAACCCGGACCTCTTTATTGCCGCACTGGGAGAGAAGGCCGATAGGGTGTCTTTTAAATGGATAGATGCCCTCAGGAAGGCCGGCATTTGGGTAGAACTGGACTATGCCGCAAAGGGACTCAAGGCACAGATGAAAAAAGCGGGTCGGCTCGGCGCCGGAAGGGTCCTTATTGTGGGGGAAAATGAACTGGAGGCCGGGAAGGGGATTCTCAGGGATATGGTTACAACTGAACAGGTGGAGGTGGACCTCAAGGAGATCGTGGAGACTTTAAAAGGAATTTTGGGGAGATGAAAGAGAACGAAAAGCTAAGAATTGATTCATTAGGAAACTGGGAACGCACCCACGACTGCGGGGCCCTCAGGAGAGATGACGCGGGCCGGGAAGTGGTCCTTATGGGATGGGTCAACAGCAGGCGGGACCTGGGCAACCTTATTTTTATCGACCTCCGTGACA
>JACNIU010000377.1 GCA_014382905.1 Desulfobacterales bacterium | reverse complement strand
AAGTTCCGCCTTTATGCCAGATCTCCTGGCGCGTGCGGCTCCAGTAGTGGGCCTCTCCTGTCTCCAGTGTCTTTTTCCATGAAGCCGCGTTGATATAGGCCATCATCAGCACCTTCCCTGATTCATAGTTCTGGACAATGGCAGGGAGGAGTCCCTTCCCCTTAGAAAAATCAAGTTCGATTTTATTCCCGTTCATCCCTGACCTTCCTCACCCTTCCCTGTCAAATTTGACGGCTTCGTAAAAAGTCCATCTGCGGCGTTGCGCTGCATCTTTAGTCACTGCGGCGTACTATTAAGTACGCCTCATTCCTAAAGATTTGCGCGCCTTGCATCTGAAGCTTTTTACTGTGCCGTCCCAAATGATGACTTTTTACGAGGTCATCAAATTTGGATAAACCAATTAAGCTAATTAGACCAATCAAATTTTTTAGTTTACTACACTTAGAAAAATTTTCAAGAAAAAATTAGAAGCTTTTCTTCTATTCTTCACGGCCAACCACAACACCGCCCGTCAATTGACCGCATGCGGCCCGGATATCTCTCCCCTTGCTTTTCCTGATGATGGCGGTGAAATGATGCTTGATCAGGATTTCCTGGAAATGAAGAATCCGGTCCATGGAAGGCGCCGACATTTCAGAGCCGGGCGAGGCATTCAGTGCGATGAGGTTGATCTTGGCCCTGAGGCCTGAGAGGAGTCTTGAAAGCCTAAGGGCGTCCTGGTCCCGGTCATTTATGCCATTGATAAGGATATATTCAAACGTAATCATCCGCCTGTTGGGAAGGGGAAATTTCCTGCAGGCCGGTATGAGCATTTCCAGAGGATATTTTCGGTTGACCGGCATGAGAGAAGTTCGGGTCGCGTTATCTGCGGCGTTTAGAGACACTGCCAGGTTAACGGTTATGTCGCGCCCCAACCTTTCCATCTCAGGGACCAGACCGCACGTGGAAAGGGTTATTTTCCTGTGGGAAAAATTCATCCCGTCCTCTGCGATCAGGTTCCCAACGGCCTTCATAACTGCATCATAATTGGCAAGGGGTTCACCCATCCCCATAAGCACGATATTTCTCAGGCGTTCAGGGTCTTCCAAGGACCGCTTTGCAAGGATGACCTGTTCGATAATCTCCGAAGGGCTCAGGTTCCGATTAAGGCCCTGTTTTCCTGTCTCACAGAAACGGCACCCCATGGCACAGCCCGCCTGGGAAGAGATGCAGAGGGTCAGGTGGTCCCTTTCAGGGATGAGAACCGATTCGATCAGATGACCATCATGCAATCTGAGCAGATGCTTTCGGGTACCGTCTTCTGACGCTACCGTCTTGACCTCTTCAAGAGGGCTGATGATTGCGGCTTCCTCGACAAGGGCGCGGACGGCTTTCGGCAGGTTGCGCATCTCATCACATGATGCGGCGAGCCTGTTCATAAGCCAGTGCCGGATCTGCTTGCCCCGGTAAGGTTCAAGGCCGTTGTCAACAGCCCATTCTTCGGTTT
This sequence comes from Desulfobacterales bacterium, assembly GCA_014382905.1. Lineage (GTDB taxonomy): Bacteria > Desulfobacterota > DSM-4660 > Desulfatiglandales > Desulfatiglandaceae > JACNIU01. Next base: position 4,086 of record JACNIU010000377.1, on the reverse strand, counting down.
CACGGGCATTCAGCCCCTTGAGATCAGTCTTCATTCGAATTTTCGCCTGTCTTGCTTTATAAAGCTATAAACTTCCAAAAAAGAAATTCCGTAACACGTTTTGAATCAATCATTCGTAGGTTGCCGGCGACCGTGAGGGTCTCTTTCCCAAAGGACGTAAATAAGTGGATCATTTCATAGGAACGGCAGTGAGGCCTTGAAATTCGTCACAGGACAGTCCCAGGGAAGGTATCCATTTAAACGGACATCGCCTCTGCCTGCCCGGAACCTGTATTGAACGTCAAGGGGGCGTTCTATACGCTCTGGAGAATTTTTGTTACGTCCTTTGGGAAAGAGACCCTCACGGTCCCCGGCTTTCTTTCAAACCGCTAACGTGTTACGAAATTTCTACGTCCTCAGCGCATGTCAATCTTGCAGCGGTCTATGTCCATTGTCAATTAAAAGATGACGGCTTCGCAAAAGCATGCTCGCGCGTGTGAGTATGGCCGAGGGACGTAAAATGACTGAAAAGGCTGACGGGGTTGTTTGAGTAAAGCTGTGATGCACTGTGTTCGATCCCATATGACTATGATTGACAGAGCCCGGCCATGGTAATACTATTACGAGTATTACATATTACTGGAGGTGCAATAATGAGAGTTACCACTAAGGGCCAGGTAACAATTCCCCTGACCATTCGTGAAAAATTAGGGATCACTCCAGCTGCCGAGGTTGATTTCGTCGAAGAAAAAGGCCGCGTCTACCTTGTGAAGAGAAAGGGGAAAGATGCAGCAACACGTAAATTTCGAAAACTAAGGGGAATAGCCACTGTCACGATGACAACTGATGACATTGTGGCCTTAACCAGAGGAGACCGATGAAAGGGGTCCTCGTTGATTCGAATATTGTTCTGGACGTTTTTCTGAATGACCCGAAATGGGCGGATCGGTCTGAATCGAAACTGGGTGAGTATGATCAGCTTGGGATCCTGTATATCAACTCAATCATTTATTCTGAAATCTCTATCGGTTTTGAACGCATAGAGGATCTGGAATCTGCAACAGCCAAAGCTGGTCTCCGGATGCTGGAAATCCCCAAAGAGGCATTGTTCTTAGCCGGAAAAACTTACCTCCAATCCAAGAAAAGAAAGGGCACCCGAAGAACTCCGCTGCCATCTTTTTATATTGGCGCGCAAGCCGCCGTCCTGAATCTGGACTTAATTACGAGAGATGCCTCCAGGTATCGATCGTATTTTCCAACTGTAAGATTGATAACCCCATAAGATTCCGGACCCCGGCATCGAACCGGAGAAATGCATGACGAACGATTTTCCTTGATTTTTCTATTATTTGTACTATTATCCCAATACGTAGTTGGTCCTACAAAGCACAAACCATCAAGCTTCACCTTTCAACTTTTGACCTTTGACCTTTGAACCTTTCATCCAGAGGTTCCCCATGGACAAACACCTCAAAATGTGCCCACCCATCTCCTGACAGGAGCCTTTTTGTCCTGTTGGGAGCGAAAACCTTGAAAAGTGCGTAGAGATAAGGAGGAAAGGGTGGTGCAGCCCTTTCACCCCCAGCTCTCCGAGCCCCTGGAAATACCCCTTGGGCCACCTCGGGTTGGGATTAAACGGAGCGAGCTGCCCCCGCTTCAACCGTTGGCTATCATTCATATCCCACAGTTCCATGTCGGTTATCATCAACATCCTGCGTCTATGTTAGCAAACAGTCGCAACCCTATTCAAGCGGGTTTATTATTCCTCTTGTGTTGTTTTTTACATCTCAATATCGTAATCTACCCCGCAAACCTGTCGGATAATATTATGTTGGACGAACAGAAAAATGTGAAGAAAGGTCAGCACAATGGAGAGAAACAAAAAGGCTGATAGAAAGGTATACGCGAAGATCAAAGGCCAATATCACCAGAAAAGCATCAAAAGACGGATAGAAGCAGCCTTTCTGGACAACATCGGTAAGGTTCTGACTCGTGAGCAAATCATCAAGGTTGCAACAGACCCAAAGACAGGTCGAGAGCCGGAGAACTGGCATCAACGGCTATCTGAGCTTCGCACCGATGAAGGGTACACGATTCTTTCTTGGCGCAACAGAGGCGACCTAAAAATCCAAGAGTATCTCATGCCTCACAGCAAGAAACGTTCTTCCGCCAGAAAGCGAGTCCGTCCCACTGACGCGACATGGCTTGCAATTCTAAGGAGAGCAAACTATGCCTGCGAGTGGAACGAAGGTGGCGAAGCCTGTGGGTTGAAGGATGGCGAAGTTGATCCCATTGGTGGCGGCCGAGTGAAATTAACTCCCGACCACAAGAACCCTCACTCATTGGATCCTGAAGCCGATCCATCCGATAGTTCGCAATGGCAAGCGCTATGTGGTCGCCACCAAGTCACCAAGAAGAACTATTGGGATAGTGCGACAGGCAAACTCAATACCTATGCCATTGTGCAATTCGCCCCAGAGAAAGAAAAGAAAAGGATTTTCAAGTTCCTTTTGACCTACTTTGGGTATACAATGCTTAAGAATGGAACAATACGAAAAGGGCACTAATGAAACGAAACGACAATCATCCTGCTGAGCTCCTCTCGCAAACGCGGGAAAGGATTACAAACTCCCTTTCTAAGAATGGGGTGGTGATCCTCCCTCCCATGGATGTCTTTCTCTCTGCCCGCTTGATCGAACTCTTGGGGATAAAGGCGCAAACAACGATATTCGATCCGTGGTACAACAAAGGCATTGGAGGTGAACGAGAAGACTATGTCGACTACATCCTCAGAATTCTTGAGGCACTGAAGGTTTTTTCAGAACACCTTTTCTTCTGGGGGTTCCCACAGATTGTTGCTCATTTTGTCGACAAGATACCGGAACCACTGCAACTCAAGTGCTGGCTTACATGGTTCTATAAGAACTCGCCCTCGATGATTCGAGGTTGGCGTTCTGCCCAAATGACCTGTCTTCACCTGGCCCAACCCAATGCAAAAATGCACGTCGAGAACTTCCTCAACGAAGTTCAGCTTCAGAGATTCAAGCAGGGGAAGCTCCGCTTCATACCTGGGCCTCCAAGCGTGATTGAGGAATCGTTGCTCTGCGGCTTCGTTGGTAAAAAGGAACAGACCGGCCATCCTTCTCAGAAGCCGATTTCCGTGATCGAAAAACTTATTCTTATGGGAACGCGAAGGGGCGATCTTGTTGTGGACTTGCTGAGCGGATCAGGCACAAGCGCCGAAGCGGCTTACAATAACGAAAGGTTCTCAATCATATGTGACATTTCGGAAGAGTACACGCAGATGGCAGAGACGCGACTTGGCATCGGGCGAGTCAAACTGCCAGTAAGGATAGCCAGTAACTTGGATGGCTTGACTTCTGCCCTGCGCCCCAAGAAGATCACGATTCCCTTCAAGAACGGAAGGCAACCACCAAAAACCGATACAGGAAAGGATCAGCAGCTTTCCTTAACATGGGGAAGCTGACAGATCGTCCAATCGGGTAGCCGGGGGTTTTTCTCCCCCAGCCCCCACACCACCCGGCGTGCGGGTCCGCACCGGGCGGTTCCCAGAGCATGCCGAGCCGTAGCTGGGCGTTCAGTGCCTTCTTACCGTTCTTTGACAAACCGCAAGGGATCACCGGGATCGGGCAGTTCAACGCCGCACCGTCGGGTCACTAATCCAGCCGGATTCATTGTGCCTGACGAGCACATTGGCTCCCCTTTCCTGCTCTGTGTTCGGCCCTTCACCATGTCCCGGGCATTACCCCGGGCGTTGGGCTACTATGGCCTCGGCTGACTTCTGCCTCATCACCTTACAGGTTACCCGGTAAGGCGCCATGAGGGCTCACTATGGGAGGCTATCGATTATTCGTAATTCCTGAGCAATGTCAGGACTCATCACCGGCGACAGCCACCGATGATGCCTGGACCTTGGTTCCCCGGTTTGGTCCGAGCCGGGAGCTACCATGTGAGAGACTCACAGCATGTGAGACAGATCTCCCCGGATAAGAACGTGAACTGTCGCTACACAACCGCGGCATTTACCCTATCTCCTGAATCCGGGGCTTCGTTATGTTGTGCTAACTTACCCGGAGACTGGGCCTT
>JACNIU010000225.1 GCA_014382905.1 Desulfobacterales bacterium | reverse complement strand
GGCCTACAACATATGGCGCTATTTTAAAATCCTGGCGCAGCAAAGTTCTCAGGACACTGGTGATTTACAGGGCATTATGGATAACACCATCCGAATTGCTCGTTTGAAACTCCTCCTCATAGCGGCAAAACTGGTATTCCATAACAACCGGGACCAAGTAAAGTATTCAATTCACGATACACGGATGCCTGGTACATTCAGATTCTTAAAGTTCTTAGATATAGCGAGATCCAAAACCAGGCCATGGGTTGTGGGAACTGCGTGGCCTTGCCGATTTTCTTTGAACAATTCCTGAGCAAGAAATTTCTTGCACGAGCCGTATTATATTGAAATCATTGGCCGCAGAATCAAAAATTGGCCGTACGAAAAATCGAAAAATGTAATCACAGAACGAACACATTGAGCAATCAAACAACGTGAGATAAAACCGGCCGCAGCCACGAAAAACGGTTGGCAGTCGTAAAGGCCCTATTTCGTGCAAAATTCAGGTCATTATTTGGAGATAGTGTACTTAAAATGCCATATTCGCCTTTTTTGAGAATAGAAAAAGCTTCGGTATTTGGTATAAGTCGATCTTTTCTACGCATCTTCCTCCCTTTCTGCACAACGATGCTCTTCAGCCGCGCGGCTTTTTGTGTCGGATGATTAGCATGGCTATGCTTTTCATCATTATAAGGATTTAAATTTCTGACTCAGCCTAAATGGAATTGCTAAAAGTTACATGGACATGGGGTTGGTATTTATCACTATAGTTTGTAAAAAAATAAAACTCTTGAAAATTCACAGCGAGCGCATTCCCCGCAGCTTGCTGCGGGGTTCTTCGATTACTTAGCTTCGTCCCCCTTCACCAAATTCAACCCACAATGCGAAAGGCAAAATACGGCACTAAGTTGAACAGACATATCCCACGGTAGGAGAATAGAAAGCCGCTCAATAAAGTTTTCGCGATCTTTATCATCATTGAATATCCTGCGGCGCTCTATCCCCCTTATCATGATGTGATGCAAGAGGCCGGGAGTATCAAGTCGGGCTATCCTAGGCATGGCCGCAAATTCCTCTTACAATTGTATGTTGTCAAGTTATTTGATTATTTAGGATGTCCCCCTTTCCATATCATCTGTGCCGGATCACATATCCTTGCTCGGACTGAACGGACACCGTGCCGGACTGTTTGGGCGAACTATCTCCATGAAACCACAGTGACACCGTATAATCTCTTTGGCCGCTATTGCCGTCGTTGATTTCAATTTCCACCCAGGTCATCGGTTTTGAATCGATCCAGGTGCCCGTGTTGACGTAAATGGTCTCCACATCACCCGAATGGTATTGAAAGGCGGCCTGATGGGTGTGGCCGAACAGGACGATCCTCGGGGTGAAGGGATACAAGTCCTTTATCCGTTCGGGCATCTCGAACAAGAGGTTGGCCGCACTGCTGAGGTGTCCCAGATCGTTGAAGACCGCCTCGTAATGATCGACAATGTCCTGGCGGGATGGCCAGCCGCTGAATATGGTGTCGTATGTGGACGCGATATCCTCCACAGAAGGGTCGCTTGTAAAATTGTCTAAGTTATCCATGATAAATTTATCCAATGGGCCTTTCCCGGACCACAGGGCGATGGCATAGAACACGGCTTTGATAAAGAAGTCATCGATGATATTGCCAATCTCTCCTTTATAGCCGCCCTGCTGCAGGTATTCATTGACTTTATCCGGTGATTTCACAAACAGGTCTAGTACCTCGGGTGTGGTGTATACCTGCCCCTCGCTTAGGGACTTGGAAGCCGCTAATCTGGAGATAAAGTATCCCATGGGCAGATGGCCGTCCGACCGGCTCCACGTATCCGGTGCGTTGAACAGGGTGTAGCGGTGGCCGTGCTCAGCCCAGATCACCTTGTCCTTCCGATAGTAGGCCCCTAAGCCGGGAGGATCGGAGATGATGGTCATCCCGGGAAAGGTGGTGGCAATGACCTCCTTGTTTTGCGATTCGAAGGAGAGCATGTCGTGGTTGCCTGTCACATAGGTGACGGCAATGTCTGGGTTATGACAGACCTCCTGCAGGGCCGGCACCACGCCATTATTGTAGTTAGCGGCAAGGATGTCGGCAAAGGTCTGGGGCGTGTATGTTACGGGCGAAACCCAATCATCTAACAGGTCCCCCAAAATAATTAGTTCGGCCACATCATTTCTGGCGTTGACGGTATTGAGGAACTGTGCCAGATCGATGGCATGCTTGTCCAGCCAGGAGTAGGCGCCAACCACATTCATGTGGAGATCACTGATGAATACCAGCTTGTTTCTTCCAGCGGCGTGGGCCGTTCGGGGTGCAAATAAGGTGGGGATCATGCCCATCCCCCCGGCCACTGAGGCGGCTGCGCCAGTGACCGCCATCCCTTTTAAGAAATCTCGTCTTTTCATCTGTTTTCCCTCCTTGTCTCAGCGGGGTTTCCAAATCGCTTGCAACCTTTGAACCTTGAACCCTGAACCTGGAACCGATCAGTTTAGCTGTTAGAAACAGTAGCTGATACCGAGTGTCAGAGCCGTGCTGCTCACAAAGGTCCCTTGAATATTGGCCTTGAAGTTCATGCCCAAGTCCACGTCGAGGCCCACCAGGGCGGTGAAGTTGTTCTCGTTGCTGAACGATGCGTCATAGTCTATCCAGCCATAAAACGGATTTGCATTGGTCCATTTCCCACTGAAATTGACATCGTAGTAGGTGTAACCGGCCCCCACATAGGGCGTAAAGGCGCCAAAGGTCCAGTAGGCATTGGCTATAACATCGAGTTGCCAGTAATCGAATTTATCGTTTGTTGCCCAGCCGAGATCAGCGGCAGTTTCTCCGGTGTCAAGGGACCTCCAGTCCTTCACCTTGCGGTTGTCGTAGCGCATGTACTGGACGCCCAAGCCGAAACCCAGTCCGTTAGTAAATTCGTATACCTTCCCCTTGGCGCCGACGGCCCAGACGAAATTGCTTTCCAGGTTTCCCTTCCAGTTATTGCCGGCCTGGTAGTCGAGCCACTTTCCTCCGTCCACCATGCCGAGCTTGGCAAAGACATTGATCTGGTCAATAATGCCGTAGGTGAGCGTGGCCATGTAATACTGATCATTTTCGAAATCAGCCCCCTTACGACTCGTATTTGTGGTCCCGTTAGAGTAGGTCCTCTTGAGATCATAATCTTCAAAGCCTTGCTTAAACACGGAGGTCCACTGAAAGCCCACGTCAAACTGCCCCTGTTTGATGAGCATGGCAGGATTGCCCAGATCCCCGGCCCGGGCAACGCCCCCTGAGAACACAAAAAGAGATACCAGAAGAATTAACGCCTTTTTCATCTTTGACCTCCTTCAAAGCCCGGGTCTGGAAACAGACACGATAAGATGGAAGGAACAGTGTACACTTAAATAAGCCATAAAAATACCTAATTTGTCAAGGAGGATCGGCTCAGCGGGCCAAAGGGGACGCCCATGCATTTATGCGTTTTTGGTGATCTCCAGATTAACCCCGGATGCTTCTGCAATACCTCGCCCCCGCTGAACCGCCCTGCTGCTGGCGGATTGACTCAACCCCAGCTTCAAGCCCGCGTCCGTCACCGACATACCAAGTTCATGGACCGCCCAGTATGCCAAAACGCTACGCGCTTTTACGCGATGGGGTTGTTTGCCGGGCGCTATCAAATCACGATTGGGCATATGGAAAATTTCACCAACCCTTTTGGCAACACTTTCAAAGGTATATCCCTCGGCTTTGAGCCGATATCTTCGCTCCATTGCCTCGGAAGGTCATGAATGCGGGCGCGATCGAGGCCGCGAAGACCTCGGAAATCCCTCAGAATCGAGAGGGCAGCTTCGTAGGCGTTTGTCCCTGGAACACCTTGCCTGAACGTTCCTGATCCGATGCGAAGAATGATCGCGATCAGATCGGCATCAGTCAGCCGTTCCGGACCTTCGGCAAGAAGTCGTTCGCGCGGGCGTTCCTTTGTTGGCCAGCTCTTGATTCGTTCAGCACTCACGTTGCATGCCCTATCATTAATTTGATTTGAATGAGGTCGGTGTTCATGGATCGATGGCACCTCCATATTCTCAGTTATCCGTAGTTCCAGGTGTCGCGGACGTCCGCAAGGGGGATCACCTGGATCTTTTCGGTGAGACGATAGGCCGCTTTCCCAGGATACACGACCCACAGCCGCTCCAATTTAAGGTCTTCAACTGCCGTCTTCATGGATCGGGTCAATCGGGGGGCGTCTTCATACTTGAATTCCACCCCCCAGCTTTGTCCACGCGCCTGCCAGAAAAGATCGAGTTCCGCGCCGGCGTGGGTGTGCCAGAAATAGAGATCCCCATCTTCCTTTCCCAGGGTTCGGCAGACGCAATCCAGGGCAAAACCTTCCCAGGAGGCGCCGAGCCGGGGCGAAGCGTGCAATTGCTCCGGGGTTTCAATGGACTGCAAGGCATGGAACAGCCCGGAGTCGCGCAGGTACAATTTCGGCCGCTTCACCAGACGTTTTCCGATATTGACATACCAGGGCTGGAGGATGCGGACCATGAACGTGCCTTCCAGAATATCACAGTATTTCCGGACGGTCATGTCGGAGATGCCGAAGGAACGGCCCAGCTCCGCATAGTTCAGGATATGGCCGTGGTAATGGCTCAGCATGGTCCAGAAGCGACGAAGCGTCCGGGCGGGGATTGTGATCCCCAACTGGGGGATGTCCCGTTCCAGAAAGGTCGTCACGTATTGGTTTCGCCAGAGCAGGCTCTCATTGTCCGAGGCCGCCAGGAAGGATGGGGGCAATCCCCCGCGCCACCACAGGGTCTTGATGGCCCCGGGATCGATATCGCTGAGACGGAACCCGCCCAATTGCATATAGGCGATCCTCCCGGCCAGGGATTCCGAACTCTGGCGAATCAAATCCCTGGAGGCGCTTCCCAGGATGACGAACTTGCGGCTTTTTCCTTGATCCACCAGATAGCGCAGGAGCGGAAAAAGATCGGGCAACCGCTGGATCTCGTCGATGACGATGAGTCCCGTCAGGTCTTCCAGGGCGAGCTGAGGCTGTTCCAGACGGGCAAGATCCTGGGGATTTTCCAGATCGAAATAGGAATCGGCGGCGAGCGTTCGAGCCAGCGTCGTTTTTCCACACTGCCGGGGGCCAAGAATCGCCGTGACGGGAAATACGGACATGAGTCTGGTTAATGTGGCTTGATCCGTTTTTCTGTCGATAAGGTTCATGGTCGCAGGCTAAACGATCTATCTTGAAAAATCAAGCTCTATATTTGGTATTTCAATGAAGAGGGACGCTGGTAAAAAAGAGCAACTTTTCCACGTTTCATGCCGCATCCTTATTTTGACGTTCCAATTTACGATTTCAAAGCGGAGAACCCTTGGTGGACAATCGGTATATGAAATCAGCAGGGAATAGCCTCGGGTTCCGGTTTTTGCTTTTTAAAATTCCGAATTTGTGATGAAGGTTTTCGCTCCCGACAAGCCAAAAACTCCTGTCAGGAGATGGGTGGGCACATTTTGAGCTGTTTGTCCATGGGGGAACCGCTGTGCAATAGGTGCAAGGCTCAAGGCGTAAGGC
>JACNIU010000376.1 GCA_014382905.1 Desulfobacterales bacterium | reverse complement strand
ACCGTACCATCTAACCGTGACAAAAAAAGGCACCATCTGGATTATATTCGCCCTGACCCTGTTCTGCTCAGGGTGTCGCTTAACCTACCTCCTTCATGCTGCATCAGGCCAACTTCAACTGGTCAGCGCCGCCATCCCGATAGAGGAGGCACTGAACAAAGGGGTTCTCACCCCTCCCCAACAAAACAGGCTTCGACTTGTGGCCCGGATCAAAGACTTTGGGGAAAAAGAGTTGGGGCTTAGAAATACACGGAACTATGAAACCGTCTACCTTCGCTCAGGTCAACCGCCCATCTATACCTTATCTGCCTCCCCGAAGGATCGCCTTACTCGAAAGACCTGGTGGTTTCCATTTGTGGGGGACATGCCGTATTTAGGGTTTTTTGACCTTGAAAGCGCTAAACAAGAGCGGAACCGGCTCACCGGAGAAAACCTGGACGTATCAATAGGTATTTCGGATGCCTACAGCACCTTGGGCTGGTTCCAGGACCCTGTGACCCTGAATCTGCTCGAGGGGTCTACGCCTGACTTAGTCGAGACTATCCTGCACGAAATGACACACACCACCCTTTATCTCAAAGGCCAGGGCGCATTCAACGAGGGGTTGGCGCTCGTGGTCGGAAAAGTGGGGTCGGTTCTCTTTCTCGAGGACGTTTTTGGTCCCGATCATCCCTTTACTGAAGAGGCGAAGAGATCTATTGAAGATGAGCGTCTATTTTCCGAATTCCTGGCCTCTCTTATGGATCAGCTGGAGCTACTCTACAGTTCCCCAAAAAGCTATCAGGAGAAGCTGGACCTGAGGGAAAAGGTTTTTGCTGGTTCCCTTGAGGCATTCAAACATCTCAAGGAAAAGTTCGGAACCGATCACTTTGACAATTTTGGACGAATGCCTTTGAACAATGCATACATTTTGTCAGTCGGGCTTTATCACCGCGATTTTCATCTCTTTGAAGCGGTCCTGAAAAAAAAGGGGGACTCCATCAAAGACATGTTAGCTTTTTTTAAAGAATGGAACCCCGCCTTGTTATTCGGGCTCCCCGTAAAACCTTAGTAACAGCATCGTAATATCGTCTGTCTGGGGCGCCCCTTGAGAGAAGGCCCTGATTCTCTCCTTGATACTTAAGGCCATCTGATCAAGTTGTTGATCCTTCATAACAGATAGATCTGCCTCCAACCTTGGCTGGGAGAAGAGTTCGCCGCTCTCGTTCATCGCCTCTGTAACACCATCGGTATAGAGAAAAATGGTATCGCCCTTCTTGAGGCCGGTTCTCTTTGATTGATATGAGAAATCATTTACAATCCCAAGGGCAAGCCCACCTGTCAACTCCACAGTCTCAATCTTCCCGTTCGAACGAATAATATAGGGCGGATTATGACCACCGTTACAGTATTCTACCTCACCTGTACGAATATTGAGAATGCCCAGGAAAAGCGTCACAAACATAAATGAGGGATTTTTTAAAGAAAGATCCTCGTTGACTTTCGTAAGGATCGTTCCGGGGGACAATCCTTTAACGCCCTTTGTCTTGGTAAGGGTCTGGGTCACGGTCATGAAAAGGGCGGCAGGCACCCCCTTTCCGGCCACATCACCGATGGTAAAACAGAGATGACCTTCATCCATTAAGAAAAAATCGTAAAGATCTCCCCCCACCTCCCTTGCCGGCTCAAGCGTTGCATAAATGTCAAACTGCGAGATCTCCGGAAATGGGGGGAAAACCTTGGGGAGCATCCCCATCTGGATACCACGGGCGACATGCAACTCGCTTTCGATCCTCTCTTTTGCAGCGGTGGTCTCTGTCAGGTCCTTGATATATTGCTTCAGAGAGCCTTCCATCCGCACGAACGAATCCGTCAGAACCCCCACCTCATCCCGTGACTTAATGTGAGGGAGTTCCACGTCCAAGTCCCCTGTGGCAATCCCTTCCGTTGCCTTTGCCAGCGCCCTCAACGGCCGGGTAATGGTGCCGGCGATCATTGTAATAACCACCAGGAGAACCAGAAACCCGCCCACGCCGAGACCCCAGACGACGTGATTCAGGCGGGTGATATCAGACATCAATTCATCCTGGGGGAAAAGGACGCCCAAAGCCCAGTTACTTGTGGTCAGAGGCGCATACCCTATCCAGCATTTTTTCCCGGTGCGAATACTAATAAAGGGAACAAACCCGGACTTGCCTTCAGTCATATCCCGGCCGATCTGCTCGAGGGCGGCATTGTTTCTTGTCTTGGCCACACTGAATACTGTCTCATTCATGATCAGCTCTGTATCGGGGTGTGTAACAAATCTCCCGTTCTTGGAAATCAAAAAACCATATCCTGTTTGCGCTATTTTGATTGAGGAAACTAACTTTCTTAGCCATGAAAGAGATATATCCGCTGTAACCACCCCGGTAAATCGCTTCTCTCCTGAAACAGTCCTGTACATTGGCACAGAATAGGTTGCCATCATTATGTCTCCGGCGCCTTTATCATAATAGGGTTCGCTCCACACCGGATGATTGGCCTCCTTTGGAATTCGGTACCAATCCCAGGAAAAATATTTGTAGGAATCACAATCAAGGTAGGTAAATTTTAGTTTGCCTGCGCTTTTGCAGTAATAGGGGGCAAAACACAGGCTGTCCTTGCTGTAGGCATAAGGCTCAAAGGCAATGGTGGCCCCGTAGATATCCGGGTTCTTCTCTACTACTGTGCGAAGAATATCCTTCAATTCTTTCCCGGTGAGAAGGGAGTCCTCCAAAAAGTAGGCGAGGTTCTGAGGGACCTTTTCAACGGCGCGAAGCACCGTGTCAATTCTATTCACAGTTGCCCTTACAAGGTTCTGCGCGTTTTTCTCGATATTGTCCTCAATGATTCGCCGCGAGACAAGATAATTGTACCCGAAAACCACGGAAAAAATTGCGAGTTCACTGACGAAAATCAGGAGAACGAGCTTAAAGGCGATGCCTCTATTTTTCAACATTTCCTGGACGCCCCCACTTCTCAACTCCTGCACCCTGTCTGTTAAAGATAAGCGTCAGCACGTTGCGCCCCGCTTCCCGCCGATACCGGGCCTCATCCGCCATCTGCTTCACGAAAAACACTCCCAGGCCGCCAATCTCACGGTCAGAGATATCTGCGGTCACATCTGGATCGGGGACTGCAAGGATATCAAAAGGGGCACCATTATCCGAGATCTCCACTACGAACCTGATGTCATCCTTTATGCTGCAATCAATCATCACGTCACCCGTCGTCCCCGGATAGGCATAGTTGAAGATATTGACAAGGACCTCTTCCGCGGCCAACTCTATCTCCTTAATCCGGCCGATCGGGAATCCTGCCCCTTCCGCATGTCCAGCCACAAATTCGATTATCCGCTCCAAATGCTCTATCTTAGCCGGCAGCCTTATCTTTGACATGGGATGAACCCGTCCTTTAAAAATACACTCGTTCAGATCTTCCTCAAATCTCTTTCAAGGCGGCCTCTACTGATTCGAATACCGGAATAATCGTGCTAAATCCAGATATTTCGAACACCTCTTTGACTGTACTGCGTAAAGCGGAAAGCGCTATCTGGCCCTTCTTCAGCTTCAGGCTTTTTGCAATTGTCAGGATGCTCCGTAGACCAGCGCTGCTGATATAATCAAGTCCGCCAAAATCAACGATAAACAGGGTCTCTCCCTCATCTATCCACTCTTTCAGACATCGTTCAAATTCCGGCGCAGTAACGGCATCCATCCTTCCTTCAACAGTGACGATTAAGCAATCCTTATTCTTGCCAGTGTTTGTTATCTTCATGTCCTCCTCCAGGTTTTTGTCCGCAAGATTTTAGTCATACCTCCCGTGCCGAGGTCTACCGCATCGTCAGGGCAGTATAGAATATAGGTCTGGGTCGTGTCAAAGCACAAAGCCACGATTATCACGCCTACTCAAAAGACCAGCAAATATGATTGATCATCCAACTTAAATCTGATATCTGGCAGTTTATCAGTCCCGGGGCAAGACCCTCTGTCTGAGCGAGGCTACCATTACAGACCAGGAGGAGAGACTCCTGGCCCATGGAACCGCCACCATGATGGTTCTTCCATCATTGCAGATAAAAGGCCAGTCCGAACTCCCGCCCAAGTTCCTGAAAATTCACAGCGAGCGCATTCCCCGCCGCTTGCAGCGGGGTTAGCGAGCGAACTTAAAATGTAAGGAATTCTCCTTAAATTTGGGAGATTCTCTGCAGCTTGCTGCGGAGGTCTTCAATTAGCCGGTCACCTGGGAAGCCGATAGGAATTGCCTGGCAATCTGCTGTGCAATGAGGGGGGCGCTTCCACAAAGGCCTTCCCGCCCACCTTTTTAGACCGCCGGGTGATGCCTCCACCGAACCGTTCTTCCGTGTAGACCTGTCCGATCCAGCCCGCATACCGATCGCTGGCCGTCCCGATAAAGACATCAGGATGCAGGGTCCGGAACTGAAACGATGCAGGGTCTGCAACGCGCTCATTTTCCATTTGTGACCGTTTATGGGTCATTTTCTGACCGGCGCCCTATCCTCCCCATTATCCGGCGATATTTCATCCATCCCTCCTTGACGACCTCGATCCAGAGGCATATTCTCCCTTTGCAATGGCTGAAGACTGATTTCCTTCGTTGATCTTTTCTGAACAAACGTGATACCTTGCCTTTCAATAAAAATCGCCTGCCGCCATAAAATAAGAAGAAAAGACCGGGAAAGGAAAATAGACAGTAACACATGACCAACTTAAAAACAAAAGAACTGCACGAACGCGCTCTGGACGGCGTAAAAGTCCTGGAATACTGCTCCATGGTGAGCGGTCCCTACTGCGCAAAGATAATGGCCGATCTGGGGGCCGAGGTGATCAAAATCGAACCGCCGGTGGATGGAGACCCGGCCAGACGAATGCCCCCATTCCCCGGAGACAAACCCCATCCGGAAAAAAGCGGCCTCTTTCTTTACCTCAACACCAACAAAAAGGGAATCACCCTAAATCCCGAAAAGACCGGGGGGAAACAGCTCTTTCTGGAACTGGCCAAAAGGGCGGACATTCTGGTGGAAGACCATCCGCCCGGGGATATGGAACAGATGGGACTCGGATACAACTACCTGAGGGCCATCAACAAAGGTCTCATCGTCACTTCCATTACGCCATTCGGGCTTACCGGACCATATCGAAATTACAAGGGGCGCGCCCTGAATATGTCACATATTAGCGGTCAGGCTTATCTGCTCCCCCTCCTCTCCCCCCACTCGGACAGACCGCCGGTCAAAGCAGGCGGCAACACCAGCGATTACGATCCCGGTCTGGTGGCGGTGGTGGCCGTGTTAGCCGCGCTTTACTGGAAGGGGCTATCCGGTCAGGGTCAGCACATTGACATGAGCAAACAGGAGGCCCTGATCTCCATGCAACGGGTGGAGAGTGTCACCTATGCCAACGACCAGATCGTCATGACCCGTACGGGGAACAAGACACGCATGCCGGGAGGGGTCCTCCCGTGCAAGGACGGGCACATCGTGGTCATCACACCGGAGGAGCACCAGTGGGACGCCCTTATGACGCTCATCGGGAATCCGGCGTGGTCCAAAGAGCCCTGGTGCAGGG
>JACNIU010000477.1 GCA_014382905.1 Desulfobacterales bacterium | reverse complement strand
ACTAGTGTCCTGAACGAAAACTGTCTTTTTCGCCCATATCTGCGTCAGGCTCAAATTTTAATCCTCGAAATACTCAATGTATTCCTGTGGTTAAAATAATCGCCTTCCTTGATCTGAACGAAAAATCCTAGTTTTCGTTCGGACACTAACTATTCTGAAAAAGCGGTTTAGGCCGATTAATAAAAAACCGATATCATCAGCACAAAGGGACTTGCAAGAAATTGATGAAGGGGCCATCATCTTTGAGGGGGAGGTGCTAATCATCAATCTTTCAACGCCTCCTGCACAGACTTAATCAGTTCATCCATGCCAAACGGCTTTGTTATGGCGCCACAAAACCCGTATTCGCGGAAGTTGCTTACGACAGGATCAAATGAATAACCGGTCGCAACGATCGCCCTGATTTCAGGGTCGATTGCAAGAAGTTCCTTGATGGCCTCAACGCCCCCCATACCACCATAATTGGTTAAATCGAGGATAACCAGATCAAACGGTTCTCCCGATTCCTTGGCCTTTTTGTACACCTCGATCGCTTCGACGCCATCTGCTGCAAGCTCCACCTGATACCCAAATCTGCTGAGCATGGCAGCCGAAACATCTCTCACCATCTCCTCGTCGTCCATGACAAGAACCCTTTGGATTGATGATTGCTCATCTACCTGCTCACGCTTGGCGCTTGGCGCTTCGCCTGCCCCATGCAATTCGGAGACTATTTCACTGGGGCGCTCTGTGGTTACGGCTGCGATATAGATATGGACGGTTGTACCGCCTCCCACCTCCGATTCAATGGTAATCAGGCCGCCATGTTTTTTGACTACGGAATAAGCCACTGCAAGCCCGAGCCCCATGCCTTTCTGGGTGCCCCTCTCTTTGGTTGAAAAATAGGGGTCAAATACCTTCGAGAGGTTTTCCTGAGGTACACCGACCCCCTGATCTTTTATGGATATCTTGACGTACTTCCCATGTTTCAGTGCCAGGCCGTCTTTTTCGCTTATATCAATATTCTGACAATAGACTTTAATCGCGCCCCGGCCCGGCATCGCTTTCATGGAGTTGGTCACAATATTATGGATGACCTGCTTCATCTGTCTTTCATCGATCTTGACTGGCCACACATCAGCAGGAATGTAAAGTTCGCAGCCAATACTGGTACCGCTCAGGGCGGAAGTAACACAATCCTTTACAAATTCCCCGATGGAAACCTCTTCCTTAAACGGCTCCCCCCCTCCGGAAAACGTGATCAGCCGGGCAGTCAAATCCTTTGCGCGCATGGCTGCCTTTTCTGCCTCAGTCAATAACCTGACTGTTTCCTCTGTGTCATAGGTCTCTGCCATCATCCGGGCAAGGGAGATATTCCCTAAGACAACTGTAAGCATATTGTTAAAATCGTGTGCAATGCCGCCGGCAAGCACACCCAGAGACTCAAGTTTTTTGGCCTTCAGAAGTTCCTCCTCAGCCCGTTTCCGCGCAGCGATTTCCCGCTCTAAGTCCAGCATCTTCTTCTCTAATTTGTTAACCAAACGTTCGTTATAGAGTTTGAATACTTCTTTCTCCCCTTCTAAAGCAGGCTTCTTGGGCTCTACCCTCCCTTTCTCAACGCCCCTAATTATCTCTTGTAAGGTCCTCCTGAACTCATCCGGTTCCACCGGTTTGACGATGAATCGTTCGGCCCCCAGGCTCAGGGCCAGCTCCTCGTCCCTTGAATCGGTGTATGTGGCGGTATAAAAGATAAAAGGTATGTTGCATAATTTGTGATCTCTCTTCCACTCCCGGCAGAGCGCATAGCCATCCATGACCGGCATGAGGATATCGCTGACAACAAGCTCAGGAGGGATGCCTCGGGCCAACTCCAGGGCTATCTCGCCGTTTTCCGCGGCCACGACTTCATGCCCGAATCCTTTAAGCATGGCTTCCAACATAAGAAGCCCGTTTTGATCGTCATCAACAATGAGGATTTTCATTTCCCAACCCCTACCCCGGACAAGCCGGTCAAAGTGCAATGGAGATCCCGCCTTCATTGAAACTGATGCGGGGAACCAAACATGTCTCACGCAAAGGCGCAAAGACGGAAAGAAAACCTACAGCCTATTCGCAACCCGAGAAATGCAATCCATGATCCTTTGTTCCAGTTCTTCATAGGTCGGTTTAGCGGACATGGGAAAATTCCTCGATTATCAGATGGTTGTACAACCTCATAAAAAAAGCCTACACACAGTAGAGTCTCTTTACAGTGTGTGGGCATCAAAAAATCTGCCCGGAATTCTCAATCAGTTGGTGATATTTTGTTCCTAAACCCTTTAATAGTCAATGGGCCATTATGAGGGGTCTTAATGGTTATGCAATATGACCATTATTGGAGGGCCAAAAGGTGGGTTCTCAGGTTTGACTTTTTGTCATTTAATTGAAGTTTTTTCCTGATGCGCTTTCTGTGACGGGAGATCGTTTCAGGGGAGGAGTTCAACAGGTTCCCTATCTCTTTTGTACTCAGGCCCTGCCTTATAAGATCTGCAACTCTGAGTTCTCTGGGTGTAAGGTTCAAGTATTTGGAGGACAGTTTTCTTAGAAATGGTGAAATAATAGCGTCTAAATTTGATTCAATAATATCTGTAAAGGTCTCCTGTAGGGCATCAAGCCTTGTACTCTTTAGTTTTGCAACATATGGCAGAACCATTTGATTGACGTTGGCAATCACTTTCTCTTCAAGCTCTTTCCTGTCCTCATCTCTTTTTTCCAGCAGAATTTTCAGTGCGGCGTTAAATTCTTCAAGACGAATCCCTTTTCCCTCTAAATCCTTTTCTCTTTCTTTCAGGATTTCTTCGGCCTTCTTCCGGTCACGTATCTCTTCCCTGAGCCGTTCGTTTGTCTCCGACAGTTCAGAGGTACGTTCCTCAATCCGTTTCTCCAATTCTTTATGGGCCTCTTGCAGCCGCCTCTCCATGTCTTTCTTGTAAAGAGCGATATCGATGACCGCCTTTAGTTCCCTATGTGCGACCGGTTTTACAATATATCCGTAAGGCTCCACGCTCTTTGCCTTTTCTATAAATTCGTCCTCAGCATAGCCTGTAAGGAAGACGGCCGGGATATCCAGATCTTGTTTCATTATCTTAGCGGCCTTTATCCCGTCTATCTCACCCGGCATGACGATGTCCATGATGACCAGGTCGGGGCGAAGCCTCTCGGCCATTTCTATGGCAGCCTCCCCGGAAGACGCCCTCCCTACTACCTCATCTCCCATTATTGCCAGGCGTTCTTCTAATTGCGCGGCTAAAGCAGCGTCATCATCTACTACCAGTATTTTGCGCACCGTCATGCTCCATATTCAATATATTCAAAAGCTTGAATTCAAGTAACCGTTCACGGGTTGATGGGTTCAGTGGGTAAAACCTCTCTTTGGTTCTCTCCGTAGGCTTTACGAGCCGGAGGCCGGTCTATCCGGGTTAGAGATTATATGCAAAATGTAGCCAACGGGACAGTTTTTTGTTGAATACTTACTGATAAGAATAGAAAACAAGAGAGAGAGAGCAAGATCCGCACCGTTTTTCTATCGACATGGCCACACTCCTTATGAAACAACATTGAAGAACCCCGCAGCAAGCAGCGGGGAATGCGCTCGCTGTGAATTTTCAGGTCGGTGATAAGTTGAAATTACGGTATGTTGTCCGAAAAACTACTCCTTGTCAATAACAAACCACTGTAACTATTCAGGTTGTTTAGGCTGTAGGCAAAAATCAGCTTTACACTAAACTAAATACCTGATAAAATTACCTCATGGCAAGAAAAATAGCGAAAAAGAAAAGGGCATTTCAAAAGGTTGTTAGCGAACTGTTCCCCATTAACGAAAAACGCGGCGGCGGTTTAATCAAAATTGAGGCTTGGGAAGAGATAGACGGAAAAATAATCAAATACAGCATGGCCTATATTAACCACCGCATCTACGCGGACGACAACGGAAGAGTCCTTGGCTATGATAATACACATAACTATCATCACAAACACTATTTAGGCCAAATTACGCCAGTTGAGGATTTTACGAGCTATCAGGAGTTGATTGAACGATTTGAAATACAAATCAGGGAGTTTATAAAATGACTATTGAGATCAAAAAAGGGAACATATCTGATTTTTTTGCCTCTGCAAAAGAAACAGCAAGAGAAATTGATGAAGGGAAAAAAGTCACCAGGAAAAATACGGTTTGGGTCGAGTCAAAAGACCTGATGGACTTGCTCAAACCTGAAAGGACCCGCTTGGTCAAATACCTGCGTGGGAAAAAAAGGATCGTTTTTACTGATCTCTTAAACGACATGAAACGCACACCTGTAAGTCTTAACCGAGATCTAAATCTTCTGTCAAAATATCAATTGATTAGGATATATAAGGAGCCTAACCCTGGACATGGGATTCATAAGGTTATTGAACCGACGTTTCAGAATCAAAAAATCGAAATCAGAGCTGAAATCTAACTGTCACGGGGAATCTCAACTCTGTTCACATAGAGAAGAACAGGTTGACGATGACATACAGCCATGCAAGGGATAAAAGCACGTGTCAGATAGACAGATAGGGAGCCTAAAGCATGAAAAAAGGACTGCGCATTTTCGAACTGACCATGATCCTGTCGTTCCTGCTGAGCATCTCTTTCCCGTCCCCAACCTTTGCCGGAGATCCCCTGAAGGTCACCGTCAGCATTGTTCCCCAGAAATACTTTGTTGATAAAATCGCGGGGGCCCTCGTTGATGTCTCCGTGATGGTCCTTCCGGGGGCCAGTCCTGCGACCTACGAACCCAGACCAAGACAGATGGTCGAACTGACAGGATCCAGGATATATTTTGCGATCGGTGTCCCTTTTGAAACGGTGTGGCTGAAAAAATTTGCCCGTTCCAATCCTGAGATGCAGATCGTTGCCACTCAGGCGGGGATAGAGAGAATACCCATGCGGGCACACCTGCACGATGATAAAGACCGGGATCATGGGAAAGCGGTTGCCCACGCCGACAAAGACCCTCATATCTGGCTTTCTCCCCCGCTTGTAATGCTGCAGGCCCGAAATATCCTTGATGCCATCATGAAGGTCGATCCGGCCAACAGAAAGGTATACGAGACCAACTACAGGGCGTTTATCGTGGAACTGGTAGATCTCGACCTCAAGATCAGCCATCTCTTCGCTGATATGGGGCAAAATACACGGTTCATAGTCTACCATCCAGCATGGGGGTATTTCGCGAGAGCCTATGGTCTGGAACAGATACCGGTTGAGATGGAAGGGAAGGAACCGACACCTAAGGGGCTCCAGCAAATAATCGGCGACGCCAAGAAAGACCGGATAAAGGCGATTTTTGTCCAACCCCAGTTTTCCACAAAAAGCGCCAGCACCATCGCCAGGGCGATCGGCGGTCACGTGGTATTTGCTGATCCCCTTGCAGTCGACTGGGAAAAAAATCTCATGCAGGTGGCCGAACAGTTCAAGGCCACCCTCAAATGAGCGGAGGCCGAAAAACAGGCTGGAATCGGAAAAATAATTTAGGCATTGGGAGTCACCGATGATACAAAAGATTGTCGTAAAAAAGAATTTAAATGAAAATAATTCGATTAT
>JACNIU010000390.1:3128-28636 GCA_014382905.1 Desulfobacterales bacterium | reverse complement strand
GATGATGACCCACCCACAACATATAGTGGCCACTTGAGTTAAGTACATACCCCAGTTCTATAATTAAATTTTGAGAAACTTGTCAAGGTAATACTCTGCCTATATGTCAAGCGTTGCCTCCTTGTCTGCCCACAAGCTCCCTGCCACATGTGCTCTGCCATTTTTGATATGTTGCTTAATGAGACGTCGGGTCTTTCTCACATCTCTTTCTTTTAAGGCCTCAAGGAGGGCACTATGTTCTTCAGCTGCTTCTCTGATTCGCTGCTCCCGCATGTACTCAGGCCGGTATTTCAGGTAAATCTGCTCAAAAATCACCTTGGATAAATTGTAAATTACTTTATTCCCCGCAATTTTGATCATCTGTAAATGAAAATTGGTATCCTTGATCATGAGTATCCGTCTGTATTCAGGAACCGACCCGGCTTTCACATGTTCTTTCAGCGCCTTTTCAAGATCGTTAATATTTTTGTCCGTGAGGTTCTTTATGATGGCGGGCACAAGAAATGTTTCAAACGCCTCCCGCGCGGTGAATAGCTCATTCGCCTCCACTGGGTTAGCTTCTCCCACATAAAACCCCTTATTCCGCTCGGAGTATACGATATTCAGAAGCTGTAATCTGTTTAATGCCTGTATAATAGGCGTGATACTCATACCCAGTTTCTTGGCCAATTCCTGATAGAGGAGCTTCTGGCCTGGCACGATTTCGTGGTGATACATCATCTCTTTGATCTTCCTGAAGGCCACATCTACCGGCAGTTCTTCTTCCCTGCTCCTCTTTTTTGATATGCGCTTTCTACCGGTAACAGGATTCTTTTTCTTAGTCATATGGCTCTACCTCAACCTTTTTGTCCTAAAATATCAAGGCGCCGTTTTCCTTACCTTCCCTTGAACCGGGGCGTCCTTTTCTCCAGGAACGCCCTTCGTCCTTCCTCAAAATCTTGACTGTCGAAGGCTACGGCCTGCATGACGGATTCCATTTCCAGGAAGGTCTCGAGGTTGGCCGGCCACCGGTTCAGGGCGGCTTTAATCATGGCATAGGCCTGCGTGGGTCCACTGGCCAGGCGCTCGGCTAATGAATAGGCTTCCTCTTCGAGGCGTTCATGGGGGACGGCCCTGTTTATCAGCCCTATACGTTCCGCTTCCTTGGCATCGACCGGGTCTCCTGTAAACATCAGTTCCTTGGCCTTTGTGAGGCCGACGCGAAGCGGGAGAAAGTAGTACTGACCCCAATCCGGGATAAGCCCAACCCGGGTAAAGGATATAAAAAATTTGGCCTTTTCCGAGGCGAGCAGGATGTCGGATGCAAGGGCGAGGCTGACGCCTGCTCCTGCCGCGGTTCCATTGATGGCTGCAATAATAGGCTTTTCCAGTTCTACCATCGCCTTAATCAGTCTCTGCCCCTTCTTGAGACGGATTCTTCCGGCCACAGGAGTCACGTCTTCCATGGTGCGGATATCTCCTCCCGCACAAAAGGCCCTACCGGTGCCTGTCAGTATTAGCACATGAACGGAATCGTCGTCCCGCAGCGCTGTCAGGATCGCCAAGAGATCTTCCCGCACTTTTAGATTCAGTGCATTCTTTGTCTCGGGTATGTTGAGTGAGATCTTGGCAATATGGTTTTTCTTTTCAAACAGTAGATATTTGTATTCCATGCTAATTTCTTCAGCCAGGTTAACAATTTCGCCCTTTGACAAAAAGTAGCAAAGGTCTCGGTCGGTAATGCTTTCCTTGACTTTCGATTCCGATCATGGGAAAAACGCCCGGACGTATTGTTGTCAATAGGCGGCATGATTACACAATTTCAGCGTTACCATAAATCTAATTAATAAATCAATTAAATTATGAATTAGATTCTTACGAGGTCCAATAGTCTTTTTGGGGGTAAAACAGTGGGTACAATGGTGAGTGAGACAGTTGCCGGTAAACGTCCGCTATTTTTCTATGGTTGGGTCGTGGTCGCAGTGGGGTTCGTGACCCTGGGGATTGCATTCGGGATCTGGTATTCGTTTTCGGTCTTCTTTCTTGCTATCATAAAAAATTTTGGATGGAGCCGCGCTGCCGCTTCGAGTATTTTTTCCGTTTTTATCATTTCGCAGGCCCTCACGGGGCTACTGGCAGGACATCTCCAGGACCGGTTCGGACCCCGGGTTGTCATACCTGTCGGAACGGTCATATTGTCCATCTGTCTGGCCCTGACAAGTCAGGCCCAGAGTTTATGGCATTTCTATATGGCCTATGGCGTCTTTGCCGGCGCGGGTGTAAGCCTCCTGGCGTTTTCCTCCCACTCTGCCTTTATTCCCAAATGGTTTGAGCGAAAAAGAGGGCTTGCTCTCGGGATCGCCATGTCGGGAATCGGCTTCGGTATGCTGTTGCTGGTGCCCCTTGTCGAGAAAAGCATTACGGCCTACGGATGGCGCGCCACCTATTTGTATCTTTCCGGGCTGGTCCTTTTTGTGGCGGGACCCCTAAATGTTATCTTTTCTCGCCGAAGACCCGAGGACCTGAATCTTCGTCCGAACGGAGATGATCCGGAAGAAAAAGATAAGATTTCTCGGAGGAGCATGATTGTAAAGGTGGTCGACCAGAATTGGGCCAACCAGGACTGGACCCTCAAAAAAGCCATAAGCACCCAACGTTTCTGGTCTCTCTTGATGGCATTTTTCTTTGGCTCATGGGTATATCAGGGGGTTTTGCTCCATGCCATTTCAGCCATGGTGGACTGTGGTTTGCAGCGGGAGAGTGCCGCCTATTATTTTGGCATTCTGGGTATTGTGGGTGCAGGTGGCAAAATACTGTTTGGTTATCTATCCGATGTGCTGGGACGTGAGCGGATCACTGTTTTAGCAGGAATATTTGTGGTGGCAGGGATCTTCTGCCTTATGGGTATGACCGCGGGGACAGGTCTTCTGCCCCTTTTCTTTGCCATTCTCTTCGGTCTGGGTTACGGAGCTGCGGCCCCCGTTTTTCCTTCTGTGAGTGCGGATATTTTTCTGGGCAATTCATTTGGCCTGATCTTTGCCGTTATCTGTATTGGCGGAGGGGTGGGGGGTTCCCTTGGGGCCTTCATTTCAGGGTATTTGCGTGATGTATCAGGGTCCTATTCGTTTTCCTTTTACCTTTATTTCATCAGCATTTTTCTTTCGTGTCTCTTCATATGCCTTGCAGGGCCCGGGAAGGTGAGGAGGATGGTTTTGTTAAAGAGGATGAGATCAATGTGACGAAAGGGAGTCTGATGGGTATATCGAACGTGAACCTCGGCAGTATGCTCAGGAGATCGGCACACAAGCACCCTCAGAAGGTGGCACTGGTTTCCCATGAAGGCGAAGAACGGACATACAGCCAGATGGAGGCCCTCAGCAACAGGTTTGCCAGGGCTTTTACAAAACTGGGGATCAAAAAGGGCGATCATGTTGCCGTTCTTTCCCTAAATTGTATCGAGCAGTTGATCGCATTTTTCGGCATCTTCAAGTTGGGGGCCGTTGCGGTCCCCATCAATGTACGTCTGGCCGTTCCGGAGATGAAATGGATTATTGAACACTCCGATGCCACGGCTCTGATCTATTCAAAGGAGTTTGAGACCCGGGCGGCTGAACTCCGGCCAGAGCTTAAAAAGATAGGACACTACCTGCTGATCGGTGAAGATCCGCCGGAAAACACGCTCCGCTTCGAAGACCTCCTGGAACTGGGAGACGACAAAGTCCCGCAAACTGAGGTGGTGGGTGATGATGAAGCGTTTCTGCTTTATACGGCCGGGACCACCGGAAGGCCAAAAGGGGTTTTATTGAGCCATAACGGTTTTATCTGGAACTCAGTCAACTGGGCCCATAATGGAGTCTTCAGAGAGGATGACCGCTGCCTTCAGGTCTTCCCGCTCTATCATGTTGCCGCCATAGGGAGCGTGCTGACCTATCTTTACATCGGAGGGACCATTTACCTCAAAAAGACCTTTGCTCCAAAGGAGTGTATGGAAACCATAGAGCGGGAGCGGATAACACGCTGGGCAGCGGCGCCCACGGTTTTTAACATGCTTCTTCAACTCCCCGGTATTGAAGAATATGATACCGGGTCTGTTACGCTCATCGGGTCCGGGGCCGCCATCATGCCGGTAGAAACCCAGCGGAGGCTCGGTGCGGTTTTTCCGTCGGCGCTGATTTTTGACACCTACGGTATGACCGAAGCATCAGGCGGCATTACGACGCTCCTCCCCGAAGATTTCACCCGAAAAAAGGGATGCGTGGGTAAAGAACATCTCAATCTGGAGCTGCGCGTTGTGGATGAAAAAGGTTCCCTTGTCCCTGCAGGCCACGTGGGAGAAGTGATCTTCCGGGGCAACAATCTGATGAAAGGCTACTATAAAGATGCTGCAGCCACAGAGGCGGCCATGAGAGATGGATGGTTCTACACGGGGGATTTGGGTCGCCTGGATGAGGAGGGGTTTCTCTATATTGTTGATCGGAAAAAGGATATGATCATTACAGGCGGGGAAAATGTATATCCCAGGGAAGTGGAAGAAGTGCTTTACACACATCCCCTGATAGCCGAAGCCGCCGTGATCGGAGTCCCGGATCCGAGATGGGGAGAGGCCATAAAGGCTGTTGTCGCTCTCAATCCCGGCGCAACCGCCTCTGACAAAGACATCATAGGTTTCTGCAGGAAAAAGATCGGCGGATTCAAATGTCCCAAATCTGTCGAGTTTGTCCGGGAACTCCCCAAGAATCCCGCGGGAAAGATCCTGAAAAAGGAACTGAAAAAGCGCTTCTCAACCCCCTCTCAATAAAGTGGCATCACGCCGGCCTGACTAAATTTTTCTTGAAAGCGCTATGGCAAGGTTCAAGGTTTTTCCTTGACACGAATCAGAAGATCTAATTAGATTATTAATAAGAAATATAATAAGCTTGAGAAGAAAAAGTTCGGGAGGAGGACAGGAAATATGGATATCCAAAAGGTATTTGTCATGGGTTCTGGGGCCATGGGGAGCGGTATCGCCCAGGTGTGCGCACAAAAAGGTATTTCGGTTGTCATGTGTGACCTGACACGGGATGTGCTCGACAGGGCGGTCGAAAAGATCAACTGGTCCGTTTCAAAGTTTGTGGAAAAGGGGAAGGTTTCAGAAGACCTCGACACCATTATGGGCCGTATTGAAACCTCCTCCGATTATGCGAGGGCTGCAGATGCGGACCTTGTAATAGAGGCCGTGTTTGAGAAGATAGAGGTAAAACACGAGGTCTTTAAGAAGCTGGATGCTGTTGTGGGAGATAAGACCATTTTAGCCTCCAACACCTCGGCCATTCCCATCACGCAGATCGCCGCTGTGACCCGCCGGCCCGAAAATTTTGTGGGCCTTCATTTTTTCAACCCGGTCCCCATGATGATGGCCGTAGAGGTCATACGCGGGATGAATACGAGTGACGAGACATTCGCGTATGGGGCCGATTTTGTGAGGTTCATCGGTAAAGAACCGATTATGGTCAACAGGGATATTGCCGGTTTTATCCTGAACCGCATCAATATGGTCTCCAATATAGAGGCCATGCGTCTCGTAGAGCAGGGGGTGGCAACGCCAGAGGACATTGACAAGGGTATGCGGCTGGCCTTCGGGCGCAAAATGGGACCTTTTGAAACAGGTGACCTCGTCGGATTGGAGGTGTCTCTCATGGCGTACACCAATGTCTATGAGGAGGAAAAGGACCTTCGGTTCTACCCGCCCTCCATCATGAGACGTAAGGTGCTGGCCGGTCAGTTGGGTCGAAAGACAAAAAAGGGGTGGTATGAATACAATACGGACGGAAGCAGAAAAGAATAGTATGGGATAAGGGGCGGACCATGGAACTCAAGGACAGTATTGCAATTATCACGGGTGGCGTGTCGGGCCTCGGAGAGGCCGTCGCCAGGACCCTTATAGATGGTGGCGCTCGAGTGAGCCTCCTGGACCTGAATCAGGAGCTGGGAGAGAACATGGCGGCTGCGCTGGGGGACAAGGCCATGTTCTTTCCGGTAAATGTGGCAGACCACAAGGAAGTAGACGCCGCAGTAGAAAAGGTCAAGGCCGCGTTTGGCACGTTTCATATTGTGGTGAACTGCGCGGGAATTGGCGGATCGGTCAAGATAGTGGGGAAGGGGGGTGTTGTCTCCCCTGAGTGGTTCACCCATATTGTCAATGTCAATCTGGTGGGCACCTTCAACCTGCTTCGTGCCACCGCATCAACATTGATGGAGAATACTCCCAATAATGAAGGAGAGCGGGGGGTGGTTATCAACACCTCATCCATCGCCGCCTTTGACGGCCAGATTGGGCAGTCCGCCTACTCGGCGTCAAAGGGCGGGATTGTTTCCATGACCCTGACGTTGACGAGGGAGTTCGCCGGCAACGGTATCCGCGTTATGACCATCCTTCCTGGGATATTCGATACGCCCCTGCTCGGAAAGCTCCCGGAAGATGTAAGAGAGCGCCTGGGCAAACAAGTGCCATTTCCGCCGCGACTTGGCAGACCAGAGGAATTTGCATCTTTAGCCCGCCACATCATTGAGAACCCCTATTTGAATGGTGAGTGTATCCGGCTGGATGGGGGACTGCGGATGGGATTTGGAAGGAAATAGGCGGTTAATGCGGTGATAAAGGGGGCTTGTCGCCCGGGAGCCGGAGCGGGCATTTTGAAAGGAGTTCTGATGTATGAACTTTGATCTGACCCAAGAGATCGTTGCCATACAGGATATGGCAAGGAAATTCGCAGAACGGGATGTCATGCCGAGAGTAAAGGAAGATGCTTTCAAACGTGACTTGGTGGCAAAGATGGGCGAATTGGGACTTTTCGGCTGCGCCTTTCCACCCAGGTATGGCGGGGTGGGTGCGGGTTTTCTGGCCCACTCGGTGGTATGCGAGGAGATATCGCGTGCGGACTCGGGGCTCCGTTCGTTGTTTAACCTTCAGGCCATGACCGTCCCTTATACCATCATGGAATGGGGAACCGAAGCGGCCAAGGAGAAGTACGTCAGGGAGCTTGTCCTGGGACAGAGGATAGGATGTACCTGCTTTTCAGAGCCCAATGTGGGATCTGATATCGCCGCGACCGAGACGCGGATCGAGGATACGGGAGAGCATTTTCGCATCAACGGCGCCAAGACATGGATCTCCAACGGCACGGTGGCAGACGTGGCTATCGTGTATGGTTCATTTGACCGGGGGCTTAAACATCGCGGGATGTGTGCCGTCGTCGTGGAAACCGATCAGCCGGGATGGACAGCCAAAGAGACCCCCAAGTTAGGAGACAAATCCTCTCCCATTGCAGAGATTCACATAGAGGATGTGAAGGCCCCCAGGGAGAACCTGTTAGGCAGATGGGGCGAGGGGTTCAAGGTCGCCATGACGGCCCTTGACCGGGGTCGTATCAGCGTGGGAAGCGGCGCGGTGGGTCTGGCCCAGGCCTGCTTGGATGCCTCGGTGAAGTATGCCAATGAGCGGGTTCAGTTCGGACGACTGATCCGGGAATATCAGCTCGTCAAAGGGGTCATCGCGGAAATGGTGTCGATGGTGGAAGGGGCCAGGCTCCTGGTCCGGCGCGGGGCGTGGCTCAATGACCAGGGCCGGCCCTTTACCCGGGAAATCGCCATCGGTAAGTATTTTGCCGGAGAGGCGGTGGTGAAGGCCGCCGGAATGGCCATGGAGGTCCATGGTGGAATGGGATATTCCTTAGAGATGCCGGTCGAGAGATACTACCGGGATGCCAAGCTCTATCAGGTGGGTGAGGGGACGGCAAATATCATGAGACTTCTCATTGCGGATGATGCCCTGGGAATCAAGAAGGCCAACAGACGCAGGATTCACGTGCCTGATGATTTCCGGGACCTGGGATGAAAAACGCATGGCCGCCCCTGCGATCGAATGCAGAGCGCGGAACGACAATCCAATGACTATTGAATGACAGCGAAGCGAATGACAACCGAATGACGGCGAAGCCAAATGACGGCAAGGCCGAATGACCACCGAATAAAGAAGGAGACAGGACAAAACCATGACGCATTTTAAAGTCAACGAAAAGGATAGCTTCTTTATCCTGAAGGAGCAGTTAAACTACGGAAGCCTGTGCAACCTTGAAAGGTACCGCGAACTGGATGAAGAGACGCTGGATATGCTGGTTACAGAGGCCATAAAGTTTGCAAAGGGCGTCATCGCGCCCCTCCAGGAGATCGGCGAAGACTCTGGTGTCGTCTTTGAGGAGGGACAGGTCCGTTGTTCTCCCGAGTTCAGGGATGCATTGAAGCTCTATGGCGAAAATGGCTGGATTGCGGCATCACGCAATACCAGATATGGGGGACAGGGATTCCCCCATATGATGCGGATTGTTATCAATGATCAGATGTACGGGGCGGCCCAGTCGTTCAACATCACCCCCAGTCTGACCCATGGGGCTGCACATCTGATTGAGAGTTTTGCCACTGAGGAGTTGAAAGAACGGTTTGTGCCAAAGATGTACGAGGGGGAGTGGACCGGAACCATGTGCCTGACCGAACCCGGCGCAGGCTCCAATCTGGACGGGACACGCACGATTGCGATTCGTGATGGAGACCATTTCAGGATCAGGGGAAATAAGATCTTTATCTCGGCAGGCGACCACGATATGGCGGAGAATATCATCCATCTCCTATTGGCCCGGATTGAAGGGGCGCCCGAAGGGATCAGGGGGATCTCGCTTTTTGTGGTGCCGAAAATTAGGGTGAACCCTGACGGGTCCTTGGGTGAACCCAATGATGTGGTGTGCACGGCAGTGGAGAAGAAGTTGGGGCTCCATGCCTCACCCACCTGCGCCCTCAATTTCGGAGACAATGACGGCTGTATCGGGTACCTGTGCGGGGAGGAGAACAGAGGCCTGGCCCATATGTTCCAGATGATGAACCAGGCCCGTATCAATACGGGCGTTACCAGCGCCACACTGGCAAGTCTGGCATACCAGAATGCCCTGGTATACGCAAAGGAACGGATACAGGGATCGGACATTGCCGGCAGGAAGCCGGGGTACGTCCCGATCATCGATCATCCGGATGTCCGCCGGATGCTCCTCTGGATGAAGGCCACGGTGGACGGGCTCCGTTCAATGATCTATTCAGGGGCCTTCTGGTCCGACCTGGCACTCGAACTGCCGGAAGGAGACGAAAAGCGGCATTACCAGAGCCTCCTTGATTTTATCACCCCCATCATAAAGGCATACTGCTCGGATATGGGGTTCAAGGTCTGTGAAACCGCCATCCAGTGCTTAGGCGGCTACGGGTACTGTAAAGAGTATCATGTGGAACAGTATTTGAGGGATACCAAAATCGCATCCATTTACGAGGGCACCAACGGTATTCAGTCCATCGATCTGATGGGCCGGAAGATGCGGGTCAACGATGGTGCTCTGTTTAAGGCCTACCTGAAGGAAATAAGGGGGTTTTGTGAGGAGAACAGAAACCAGCCCACCCTTGACGATGCAATCGGAGATCTGTCAAAGGCGGTTGAACGTCTGGCGCAAGTGGCCGGAGATATGTCCGCCATGATGCAGAATGATCCCTTACAGTGGGCCTCTCACACCTATCCCGTTCTCCTCTGTTTCGGAGACGTGACCATTTGCTGGCGCCTGCTCGATATGGCCGCTGCGGCACAGCGGAGGATCGACGGGGGTGAAGAAAATGACTTCTACTTAGGCAAGATCATGCAGGCCACCTACTATGCCGGTGTGACCCTTCCTGTGACAATGGCCCGTTTGGAAACGATTTACAGAAAAGGACGGGAGGTTGTGGAGATGCCGGAAGAGGCCTTTTAAAATTGCCCCCAAAGAGCTCCTTTCCATACTCAAGCCCGCGGGTGTCAAGGTGCATGAGCGTTGTTCCCCCCTGTGACGGCAACGCTGATGTGCTCTTTACGCATGGCCTCTATGGCAGCAATATTGTATTTAACCCCGGGTTATTCAAGGCCAGCTTCCATGAATTTCTCCAGATGCCGGCGCTGAACCATTCCATCCCTCAATACTTTAGGCGGATCAACCGTTACGTCAAGAATGGTTGAGCCGATTGCTCCTGCGGTTTCTCCGCCATCTATGATCAGGTCAATCTCTTCTTTGAAATAATCAAAGACCTCACTTGCATGACGGCAGGGGGGAGCGCCCGAGATATTGGCGCTTGTCCCGGTTATCGGCTTTCCGATGGACTGTGCTAATGCCGTGGCCACAGGATGATTGGAAAGCCTGATACCAATTTTGCCCGTGCCTGCCGTCAGCAAAGGGGAAACCCTTTCCGAGGCCTTAAAAACCAGGGTCAGGCCGCCGGGCCAGAATTCGCGGGTAAGTTTGAAAGTAACAGGAGGGATATCCGTCACATATTTGGTTAAAGATTCAATGGACGGGATCAATATCAGAACCGGGCGCTCCGGAGATCTTCTCTTCAAAGAAAAAAGCTTCCTGATGGCCTCTTCATGGGTAGCATCCACGGCAAGACCATAGAAGGATTCAGTGGGACAGGCGACCAGCCCCCCCCGAAGGAGGACCTCTTTCGCCATTTTAACGGCTCGTTCCTGATCTCTAAAAGTGTTTAACCGGACGATCATTTAATTTGCCCAGGAATCAATATTCTCCGAGGCCTTTTCAGTCAATCTTTTCCGGTGATGCTTCACCTTTTCCGCAATATGAGGGTATTTGAGACCCAGGATTTGGGCTGCAAGCACAGCGGCATTTTTTGCCCCGCCGCTCCCCACAGCCACCGTGGCTACCGGGATACCGGCAGGCATCTGAACCGTTGACAAGAGCGCATCCATCCCTTTGAAAGGGGATGAATCAATCGGCACCCCTATAACCGGCAAGGTGGTGTGAGCCGCTATGGCCCCAGCTAGATGTGCGGCCCACCCGGCCCCGGCTATAATGACTTCAATCCCGCGATCTGCAGCAGACTCAGCATATTCTCTTGTAAGGTCAGGGGTCCTGTGGGCGGAGAGAACCTTAACCTCATGGGGCAGTTCCAGCTCTTCAAGCAGTTCCATACAGCTTTTCATCACATCAGCATCAGAGATGCTTCCCATGATCACACCAATTAAAGGCCTATTCAAAGACATTGCATCACCTCGTACGAACAGGGTTCTTTAGCCAGATTCTTCTTCGCTCAACCGATTACTTTCAATCATCAGCGCAGACCAACGGAGACCTTTGCAAAATAATCGAGGCTAAACCGATGGCAAAGGGCTGACTTTGTGTTATAATAGGTATAGAACGTTGATTTCAAGTCTATTTTTTCCCCGCGGGAGTTTCCCGGAGAGCATTATCAGTTTCCTGCGGTATGGCCCAACTATAAGAGATGGCTCGCAGAAAAAAAAGAAAAGGCCGCCCCATTGCTGAAAAGGGTTTTCAAAGAGGGGATGATATCTTCAACCCTGCCTTGAAAGAGCTGCGCTCCCTGAGACATAAGAACAAAAATATCCCCGAAGAATCGGAAAAAGCCGCGCCTCCCGAATCTCGCCCGGCACCTGACGAAGGCGACTATTTTATTGAGGCCATGTCAGATGTTACGCCTTTAACACGGCGTAAACGGAGAATTGCCAAAGTCCCGGATATGGACGCAAGGCCCGCGCATCCGGCCAGAAGCAATGACCTGGAAGTCCTGGCCCATCTCTCTGATCTGGTCAGCGGAACCGCTGAGATGGACATCACGTTTAGTGAGGAGTACATTGAGGGTTCTGTGCACGGGTTCGACCAAAAGCTGATGCAGAAACTGAAGGACGGCCTGTTTCCTATACAGGATTATGTGGATCTGCACGGGCTAAGAAAGCAGGAGGCTGAAATTATAATTGGTGATTTTCTCCTGCGAAGTTTCCGGCTTGGACTAAGGTGCGTTCTCGTTGTACATGGCAGGGGTCTTAATTCTAATAATCACATCCCGGTATTGAAGCGGCGGCTCCCGGTCTGGTTGGGCCGGGGCCCGGTAAAGAAAATTATCTTGGCATTTTCAACTGCAAGGCCCTACGATGGTGGGACAGGGGCCATATATATATTGTTGAGGCGCCCTAAAGGGAGATTTTAGCTACAGTGATTAAAGTGAACTAAAGTGCCTAAAGTGTCTAAAGTGAGCTAAAGTGATGGTAATGACCCGGACGTCTATCGTTTCACGGTCAGGAGGATTCCCCGCTGGGGGTGGCATTTTCCAGCATCCAGTATCCAGTATCCAGTATCAAGTTTCATACGAGGGGGTTTCGAGGTCATGAAATTAGGCATTATAGGACTGCCCCAGGCAGGGAAGTCAACTATCTTTGCCGCATTAACAGGGGCAAGAGGTGACAAGGGTGATCGCGGCATCAGGACAGATGTCAGGATTGCTACGATCACGGTCTTTGACGAGAGGATCGATTTTCTGGCCGGTATTTACCAGCCCAAGAAGACCACCTACGCCAGGATCGAATACCTGCTCCCTCCTGAAATAGGGTCCACAGCCGGCTCAAGGTCTGAGGGGATATTCTGGAGTCAGATCCGAACGTGCGATGCCCTTTTACATGTTGTGCGCAATTTTGACGGATCGGTCGGCTATCTCCCAACCTCTGAGCACGATTTCCGGAAGCTTGAAGAGGAGATGCTCTTGAGCGATCTGGTGGTTGCGGAAAAGAGGGTTGAGAGAATAGAGTTGGACATGAAAAGAGGGAAAAAACCTCAGGGAGAAGAACTCTCTTTGATCACATCCTGCCGTCAGTTATTGGAGGAGGGGAAGCCCCTCCGCAATGTCCCTGTGCTTGCGTCAGAGCCGCTTCTTAAGGGATTTACATTTCTATCTGCAAAACCGATGCTGATTCTCGTCAACAACGCTGACGAGGACGTGGCGCTTCCTGAGTGGGATGGAAAACCGGAAGGGGTTGATCTGATTGTCGTTCGGGGCAGTCTGGAGATGGACATTGCGTCCATGTCGCCCGAAGAAGCAGAGGAGTTTTTGGAGGCATATAATATCCAGGAGTCTGCCCTTGACCGGGTGATCAGACAATCTTACCAGATACTGAACCGGATATCATTTTTTACCGTTGGTCCTGATGAAGTAAAGGCCTGGCCGATCACCGCAGGCACCCCGGCCTTAGAAGCGGCAGGAGAGGTGCATTCAGATATTAAACAGGGCTTTATACGTGCCGAAGTACTGGCGTTTGAAGACCTTAAGGTGCATGGCTCCTTTAATGAGGCAAAAAAGGGGGGCTTGGTCCGTTTAGAGGGAAAAGAGTATGAAGTAAAGGATGGCGATATTATCAATTTTCGATTCAATGTTTGATCAAGCCGCAAAAAGGCGCAAAAGTCACAAGAAATCAAATTGGCCTGTAGTAATATCAAGAGGTTATAAGAAAGAAAAATAATAAATTCTCTGTGATCTCTGTGGGCTCTGTGAGAAAAAGGAGGTGGTATGGACAAAATCAAGGTGGGCATTATCGGGGCAGGGGGGTATGGCGGCTGTGGTGCTGTTGAACTCCTCCAGGCACATCCGTATGTGGAGATCAAAGCACTCATGGACAAACAGGATGTTGGAAAGCCAATCAGCGATCTGTATCCGCATCTGACAGGTTTCTGCGACTTGCCCCTTATGGATCCGGAAGACCCGGACTGCCCGGATGATTTCCAGGTGGTTTTCTTTTCCACCCCGGATGGTGTCGGGCAGAAAGGAGCGCCTTCATGGTTAAAGAAGGGCGTAAAGGTGATTGACTACAGTGGTGATTTCCGCTTCAATGACTTGGAGATCTACAGGGGATATGCGGCCAGGATCGAGAGAAAGGAGGATCATGCGTCCCCCTGGCTTTTGCCACGGTCGGTTTACGGCCTCGCAGAGCTCCACCGGAGGGAAATCTCCAAGTCCGATCTCGTCGGAAATCCGGGATGCTTTGCGGTGAGCTGTATCCTCGGATTGGCTCCGGCAGTAAAATCCGATATAGTAGAAGCGGGGTCGATCATCTGCGATGCGAAGACAGGGGTTTCCGGGGCAGGAAAAAAGCCGAACCCCACTTTTCATTACCCTGCCCGTTATGACAGCATGAATGCCTACCGGATTTCAGGCCACCAGCATGTGTATGAAATCGAAAGGGAATTAGGGCTCATCGCCGGCGAGGAGATAAGGATTACCTTTACCCCACATGTGGTGCCCCTTTGTCGTGGTATCCTGACCACCATATACGCCCAACTCAAGGAGGGACAGAATCTGAAGAGAGTTGAAGAAGCCTACCGGTCTTTTTTTGGTGACGAGGTGTTCGTGAGGGTATTTGGCCCGGAAAAGCCGCAGATCAGCACGAATGTCCGTGGGAGCAACTTCTGTAACCTTTCTCTTAATGTGGACGACAGGACAGGGAAGCTGATTGTTGTCAGCCTGATCGATAACCTGGTGAAAGGGCAGGCCGGGAGCGCTGTCCAAAATATGAACGTCATGTTTGGTTTGGATGAAACAGCAGGGCTTTTGCACCCGGGGATCTATCCTTAGGGCTACTTAATACAAACCTTTCTTACCTGCATGAAGTCCGTCATGCCCAAACAGGTCTTCCGGATACCGTCCTGCATAAGGGTGGTCATTCCATCCTTGATGGCCTGTGCCCTTAATTCCTCCATTTTGGCACTGCCCTGGACCAATGATTTCATTTTATCTGTGCCCTCAAGGAGTTCGTGGATACCGGTTCGACCGCGGTATCCCGTATTGCCGCATTTTGAACACCCTTTAGGCCTGTAAAGTGTGAAATTGTCATTATACTCGAAGCCAAGGGAATCGAAATCGCCGGCATAGGCCCTGACCAAATTATCATATTCCTCTTTAGCGGGATGATACTGCTCTTTGCACTCCTTGCAAAGCGTCCTGACCAGGCGCTGGGCAAGGACGCCAAGAAGGGCATCGGCAAAGTTAAAGGGATCCATCCCCATATCAAGCAATCGGGTGATGGTTTCCGGGGCGCTGTTGGTGTGAAGGGTGCTAAACACCAAATGTCCAGTTAAGGAGGCCTCGATCCCCGTTGATACGGTTTCATGGTCACGCATTTCGCCCACCATGATGACGTCAGGATCGGCCCTCAGAAAGGCCCTCATGGCAGTGGCAAAATCAAACCCGATCTTGGGTATGACCTGCACCTGGCGAAGCCCTTCCTGGGTGATTTCAACCGGATCTTCAGCGGTCCATATCTTTGTTTCGGGTTTATTGATATACCCTAAGGCCGCATGGAGGGTTGTTGTTTTGCCGCTGCCCGTAGGGCCAACCACCAACACGATCCCGTAGGGCTTGGTAATCAGGTCTATCAGGGTATCGTAAGCCTTTTTACTCATGCCCATTTTCTCAAGAGGGATCGGTTCTCCGGCGGCTAAGAGTCGCATGACCACATCTTCATTCTGTCCGGCAGTAGGAATCGTGGCGACGCGAAGTTCAAGGTCCAAGGGCGCGTATTTCCTGAAGTTGATCTTTCCGTCCTGCGGCTTCCGTCTCTCGGATATGTCCAGGTCTGACATGATTTTTAGCCGCGAAACAAGTGCCCTTTTATAGGTATGGGGAATCGTCTGGTAAACCTGGCAGGCCCCGTCTATCCTGAATCTGATAACGGCATTGTTTTTGCCTTGGCCAGGTTCTATGTGTATGTCAGAAGCCTTCCGGGTATAGGCATCGACAATTGCCTTGTTGACAAGCTGAACGATCGCACTGTCATCTTCTGCCATGCCATTGGCTTCTTCGTCTTCTTCTTCGGCTGATTCCAACTGCCCCAAGATATCTTCAATACTTCCTGAACCAGTGAGCATTTTCGTCCTGTCTATATCGTAGAACATCGCTATCATCTGAAAGATATCTTCCCTGACGGCTACACAATACTCGATGTCCTTGGCCTGAATGGTCCTCCTGATGGTATCTCTCCCGGGCAGGTTACCGGGATTTTCCATGGCTACCGTCACCTTCCCGTTTGATTCGCTAATAGGGACAAAAACATTGTTCCTCAGAAACCGTACCTTGAGGTTTTTCAGGAGTTCCCCCGGAATGGGAATCTTATCGTCGTAGCAAATAAAACGTGTCTTGAAATGATTTGCGAGCGATTTGCCAATATCATCTTTTGTTACGTTAAAATCAGACATGAGGACTGACTCGACACTCTTCCTGGTCTTTCTCGAAAGAGACATGGCCTCAATCAGGTCTTTTTCAGCGATGATATTGTTGGTTATGAGAAAGTCGAATTTTGTGGGCTTGGGTTTCTGGACGGCCTTCTGATTCTTGTAAAATGCGATCCCAAGAACCTTGGCGATATCCTGTACCGATGATTGGTCTGATTCGGAAAAAGGGTTTCCTTTATTCTTATTGATAAGCTGTACGATACCTAACAGATATCTGTTATATGTGATAGGGACAACGAGGGCCTGTCGTGTTCTATAACGGGTCTTTTGATCCCATGACTTATCGAAGCTCAACCTGGAATCGATGCCTTTAAGTTCATCATTACTGTAAACATCCTCTATGTTCAAGAGTTTCCCCGTAGCGGCACAGTATCCCGCAAGACTGCTATGATTAATTGGGACTCGAATCTCGCTGACCTCATTACCGGTCATCATCTTTGAGTAGATTTCTCTTTTTGCGCTGTCAACAAGATATATGGTGAGCCTCTCAACATCGAAGAAGCTCAGCAGGTCGTTGTGGAGTTCCAGTAGAATGGCGTTGGTATCTCTTGCAGAGTGTATGCTGTTGGTAATGCTATTTAGCCGTTTTTGGTATTCAAGCTGCGATTCAAGAGCATTTTGTTTAATAGTCATCAGAATAAAATCCTTGAGTCATTCAATCCGTTCATTTTTCAAAGAATAATTGCAAGGCAATTTTTTCTAATCGTTTTATATTAAGAATATTCCTTGAGATTTGCAATATAAATATTTGCGAAAGGAACAGGAATAGATTATAAGATCCTCAATCAACTTATTCAGAAGCCCCTCGTTTTATGGAGGCAGGATGTTAATTGACAGTCACGCCCATTTAGACATGAACGATTTTGAAAAAGATCGCGACGAACTCCTTGAGAGGGCCATTACCGGCGGTATCGTTCATATCATCAGCATAGGAATCGACCTGAACAGCTCTGCTGAAACCCTGAAACTGGCCGCCAAGTATGCGTACGTGTCCGCGTCGGTGGGGTACCATCCCCACAACGCCGACGAATGCAAGCCATCTGATCTGGATCGGTTAGCAGAGATGGCATCGGAATCGGAGGTGGTAGCGTGGGGAGAGATCGGACTTGATTTTTACAGGGGTTATTCCGCTCCTGAAAAGCAGTCAGAGGTTTTCCAGCGCCAGCTTGGCATGGCCGATGACCTACGGATGCCCGTAATCATTCATGACCGAGAGGCCCATAAAGAGGTTTATGCGACTCTAAAAAAAATGGGAAAAGGTGAGAGGAAAGGGGTCATTCACTGCTTTTCGGGTGATACGGATCTTGCGGAAGCCTTCATTCAACTGGGGTATTTCATCTCAGTCCCCGGAACCGTGACCTACAAGAACGCGTCTCATATTAAAGCGGTCGCTGCTTCCATTCCCTTGGATCGTATGCTGGTGGAAACAGACGCACCGTTTCTATCGCCTGTTCCCAAAAGAGGGAAGCGAAATGAGCCTGTTAATGTCACATTTACTGCAAGGGAAATCGCGAGGCTGAGAAATATTACATTCGAAGAAGTTGCCCTCCAAACCACAAAAAACGCCAGAATTCTTTTCGGTCTGAAATCGCAAAATGTCTTTCCCTGTCATCAATGAATATCATCCCCTGATCTTAGCCTCTGCCTCTCCCCGAAGGAAACGGCTTCTGACGCAGATCAAACTCCCCTTTCGCGTGGTGGTAAGCGATGTGGATGAAGACGTCTTGGAGGGGGAGCCAGCGCAGATATCCCGGCGCTTTGCTGAAAAAAAGGCGAACCGGATTTATTCCATGACAGGTTCATCCTGGATTCTCGGGGCAGACACGATTGTGGTTATCAAAGAAAGGATGCTCGGAAAGCCACGGGACCGAGAGGAGGCAAGGGAGATGCTCCATCTCTTAAGCGCCAGGGAGCATGCGGTCATCACCGGCTTCTGCGTCCTTAGCCCTTCAGGCAAATTGGCCCATTCCGAAGCTGTGAGCACAGCCGTCCGCTTCAAGCCGTTAGAGCGAGATGAGATAGACGCCTACATCAGAACGGGCGAACCGTTTGGCAAGGCCGGCGGGTACGCCATACAGGGCATCGGCGCCTTTATGGTGGAATCGATTTCAGGGTCTTATACAAATGTGGTAGGTCTCCCGTTGTGCGCCGTGATAAAGGCCCTGATCAGAGTGGGAGCGCTCAAGACGTTTCCACTTTCTTCCTCAGACCCCTCTGCCTGAAA
This sequence comes from Desulfobacterales bacterium, assembly GCA_014382905.1. GTDB lineage: Bacteria > Desulfobacterota > DSM-4660 > Desulfatiglandales > Desulfatiglandaceae > JACNIU01. The sequence continues at coordinate 10,309 of JACNIU010000390.1, read as the reverse complement.
ATCTCCGACAGGATAATGCCCCCGGACACCGATACGTTGAGCGATTCGACAGGGCCCCTGGACGGGATGCTGACGACCTCGTGGCAGCGTTTCAACGCCGGTCTGCTGAGGCCGGTCTTCTCATTGCCCAGGACCAGGGCCAGGTCCCGATTCCAGTCGAAGCTGTAAATAGACGTGGTTGCCCTGCCCGATGTCCCGATGATCCAGAACCCTTTTTTCTCTAAGAGGTCCAATGTCCTCCCGATGTTTACAACCGTGGCTACGGGTATGTGGGCACAGGCCCCGGACGATCTCTTAAGCACTGTCGCGCTGACCCGGGCCGAGCGATCTCTTGGAATGATGAGGCCATGTGCCCTGAAAAATGCCGCCGTCCTGATGAGTGCCCCTAAGTTGCCCTCATCCGTTATGTGGTCAGCGACAACAAGGAGGGCAGGTTCCCCATTTTGAAGAGGTGTCTCGATGATCTGGTTCAGGTCGGAGTAGGCAAATTCATCCGCCACTGCGACGATCCCCTGATGGGCCACGTCCGGAAGGAGACGGGAAAGATCTGACGCGTTCTTGAAAGAGACAGGAATATGACGCTCTTTCGCAATCTGCATGATCTCTCTTGTCCTGCCAGGTTTCTTCCCTGTTACGATCCAGATCTCCTGAATCCTGTCTTCCCCCTGAATCAATGCCTCCCATACGCTATGAAATCCGGGGATAAGGTTGTGATATTGGTCATTTGTCATTTGGCTTCGCCGTCATTCGATTGTCATTCGGTAGTCATTTGGCCTTCGGCCGTCATTCATTGTCATTCAATCGTCATTCGGTTGTCACTGACCACCGCCTACTGCCCACCGATCACTGGACCTCGGACTTCGAACATTGGACGTTGGACGTTGGACGTTGGACCAACGCGCATCTTCATTCGCCCAACACCTCCAACCCTCTCTGTTCGATGGCCTTTATCCGGTCTCTTAAGAGGCCGGCTTCCTCAAATTCGAGTCTTGACGCCGCTTCTATCATCTTGGACTTGAGGTCCTCTATCATCTTATCCAGAAGCTCCGGGGTCATATACGACGTTTCCTCTTCTGCCACGGTTGGGACGGTGACATAGTCGGCCTCGTAAGTGGATGCCAGGATATTGTCGATATTCTTCTGAATGGATACCGGTGTAATATGATTGGCCTTATTGTATTCCAACTGAATCTGGCGCCGTCGTCTGCTTTCCCTGATGGCCCTCTCCATGGAGCCGGTGACCTGATCAGCGTAGAAGATGACCGTGCCGTTGATATTTCTCGACGCCCTGCCGCAGGTCTGTATGAGAGACCGCTCCGATCGCAGAAAACCCTCCTTGTCCGCATCGAGAATGGCCACGAGAGAGACCTCCGGGAGATCCAGGCCTTCACGTAATAGGTTGATGCCGATCAGTACGTCAAAGACGCCTAATCGAAGGTCCCTGATGATTTCCATCCTCTCAATCGTCTTAATATCTGAGTGCAGATATTGTACCCTGACATTTAAGTCCGAATAGTATTCTGTCAGGTCTTCAGCCATCCTCTTGGTCAGAGTGGTGACAAGGACCCTTTCTCCCTCTTCAACCCTTTCTCTGATACAGCCCAACAGGTCATCTACCTGGTTTGTGGCAGGCCGAACCTCAATCCCGGGATCGATCAATCCTGTAGGCCGGATAATCTGTTCCGCGGTCATCTCACTCTTCTGGAGCTCGTAAGGCCCGGGTGTGGCGGAAACATAGATCACCTGGTTTACCTTTGACTCGAATTCCTCAAACCTGAGGGGTCTGTTGTCCAGGGCCGAAGGAAGGCGGAACCCGTAACCGACCAATGTCTCTTTCCTGGACCTGTCTCCCCGGTACATCCCGATTAGCTGGGGGACTGTGATGTGGCTTTCATCGATAATCAGGAAGAAATCTTTTGGGAAGTAATCCAGCAGGGTAGGGGGAGGCTCCCCTGCGACCCTTCCTGTGAGGTGCCTGGAATAATTCTCTATTCCGTGGCAGTAACCGATCTCCGCCATCATCTCAAGGTCAAACCGGGTCCGTTCCTCTATCCTCTGGGCCTCTAAAAATTTATCCAGGTTACGGAAATATTCCACCTGTTCGGTGAGTTCCTTCTTGATCTCCCGGATCGCCCGCTCTCTGATATCTACCGTGGTGACATAGTGTGTGGCAGGATAAATGGTGGCACGGTTGAGGGTATTCACCGTCTTACCGGTCAACGGATCGATCTCCTGAATCGATTCCACCACATCACCAAAAAAACTTATCCTGACGGCCCGGTCCTCTTCATGGACCGGATAGATATCTAAAACGTCTCCTCTCACGCGGAAGCGGCCCCTGAAGAAATCCATATCCCCGCGCTCATAGTGGATGTCTACCAACTTCCTGACAGCGTCTTCCCTCGATATGACACTGTCTTTTTCCAGGTAGAGGAGCATGTCATAATAGGCCTCGGGCGAACCGAGTCCATAGATGCAGGAGACGCTTGCCACAATGATGACGTCCTCGCGGTCTAACAGGGACCTGGTGGCCGCGTGCCGCATCTTATCGATCTGGTCATTGATGTGGGAGTCTTTCTGGATGTAGGTGTCTGTCTGGGGGATATAGGCCTCAGGCTGGTAGTAGTCGTAGTAGCTGACAAAATACGCCACAGCATTGCGGGGGAACAGGTTTTTCAGTTCCCCGTACAGTTGGGCGGCCAGGGTTTTATTGGGTGCGATGATCAGGGCAGGTCTTTGGACGGCTGCGATGACGTGGGCCATGGTAAAGGTCTTGCCCGAGCCGGTGACGCCAAGGAGGACCTGGTGGGCGAGTCCTTCATCCATCCCTTTTATCAGGGTCTTGATCGCCTGAGGCTGATCTCCGCAGGGCTCGAGATCGGTCTCGATCTTAAACATCAAGCCTCCAGGTGGTCCCCTCGGGGCCGTCTTCCAGGACAACCCCCATCGCCTTCAGCCGGTCACGGATGTCATCGGATCTTGCCCAGTCTTTCTCAGACCTGGCAAGGGCCCGTTCCTCGATCAGGGCCTCGATTTCCGCGGGATCAACATCTTTTGGGCCCTCTGCCAATTGCTCAAAAAAAAGCGCCGGCGCTTCATGGAACAGACCCAGTATCTGGCCGACCTGAAGAATGTGAAGGCGGTCGCTCTTAAGGCCAATGAGGGTGCTTTCATCGATCCGGCCTTGGGACGCATCCATAATCCGGTTCATCTCCCTGACCTTTTCGAATATCAGGCCTATGGCGCCCGCGGTATTCAGATCATCATCCATCATTTCAATGAACTGTTCCAGGAACGGCGCAGGGGAACGCTCACCGAAGACCAGAAGCGTCGGCCCGTCATTTTCATTCTGATAAGGACCTGTCAGACCTTCAAGCCTCTGGAGCGTACGGTAGATACGGACAAGCCCTGACTGGAGGCCGAGCACATCGCTTTTGGAAAAATCAAGAGGTCCCCTGTAATGTTTTGACAGGAGAAACAGCCTGAGCACCTCGGGATGATATTCTTTTAGCGCGTCTCGTATGGTCAGAAAATTACCCAATGACTTGGACATCTTTTCGGAGTCAATCGTCACAAAGCCGTTATGGACCCAGTAACGGGCGAAAACGCCGCCATTGGCGCAGATGGACTGGGCCCTTTCATTTTCGTGATGAGGAAAGAGGAGGTCCCGACCGCCCCCGTGGATGTCAAATGTGTGACCCAGGTAGCGGTTACTCATGACAGAGCATTCCAGGTGCCATCCCGGCCTTCCCATCCCCCAGGGACTATTCCATTCAGGTTCGCCCGGTTTGGCCCCTTTCCAAAGGACAAAATCCATGGGGTGCCTTTTTTTGTCATCCACTGCAATCCTGCTGCCGGCACGCATGTCTTCCAGTTTTCTTCCGGAGAGTTTGCCGTAATCCCTAAACGCCTCTACAGAGAAGTAGACATCGCTTTCCTGAACATAGGCATATCCCCGGGCTAAAAGAGCGGTTATCATCTTAATCATGCCGCTGATATGTTCCGTGGCCCTCGGTTCCACATCTGCATGTAATACGCCCAATCTGCCCATGTCATCGTAGAAGGTGTCAATGAACTCGTCTGCCAATGCTCCGGTTTCCTTGCCAAGAGTGCGCGCCCGCTCAATAATCTTGTCATCCACATCCGTGAAGTTGCGCACATAGGTGACCTCAAGGCCCTTTGCCCTCAAATACCTTACCAGCACATCAAATACGATGACCGACCTGGCATGACCGATATGGCAGAGATCATACACCGTCACCCCGCACACATAGATCCCGACCTTGCCCTCTTCAAGCGGTTGAAACTCCTCTTTCATTCGGGATGCCGTGTTGTATAATCTGAGCGTCATTCATCTGCTCCTTCACTGCTTTTAAGACCCGGAGACCTTATCCTCAACCGTCCTGGCTCAGCCGTCACAAGGGCTCCGCGCTGAAGTTCGTTTCCATACATGTTAATCACACGTAAGCAAACTACCCCTTGCTCTCTGGCCCCAAAATTGACGAGGCGAATGATCCCCGAATGGGGCATCTCCCGTACGATAGCCATTTCACCGAAGTCCTTATCCAGGGTCACCAGGATACGCGATTCTTTGTGGGCTCGTTCAAGGATCTCTTCATCTCCTGGATCTTCCTGCCAGTCTCCTGCCCACACAACATCATGGCCAGCCGTTTCAAGATGCTTCCGGCTCTTACCCCAGACACATGTATCCAGAAGGATTTTCATGCATAAGACTCGAAAGTAAATGGTTCGATCCGTTCGTGGCCGACCACCCTTCTCGCATAGGCTAAACAGGCCTGGATATCCTCCTGTACCAGCCATGGATAGCCCTCAAGAATGGTCTCGATGCTGTCCCCTGCAGCTAACATTCCGAGGACATGCTCAACGGCAAGACGTCGCCCTCTAACGATCGGCTTGCCGCCGAAGATTTTCGGGTTTATGGTGATCCGTTGCAAAAGTTGATTCTCTTCCATAGATGGTTCCTCTCTTTCAGTCGTATCTAAGATCCAATCTCTGACCCCGCTTTTCTTGCCTGCACACCATCAAGCCACAGAAAGAACCCTGATCAGGTGTCTACAGATATAGTGCGTGAAGATTGATTACCGGTCACTGGAGCTTTTTATGAGACTGACCACGGCAAATGCTTCCATCCCTTCCCGTTTTCCGCAAAACCCGAGGCCTTCGCTGGTGGTCGCCTTGATATTGATCCGGTCGGCCGGGGCCGCTAATGTCTCGGCGAATTTTTCCCGCATGGTGTTGAGATACGGGGCCAGTTTGGGTGTCTGTGCTACGATGGTGGCGTCCAGATTGTTCAACTGAAACCCCTCGCGGTGGATCATGTCCGTTGCGGTTTTCAACAGGGAAAGGCTGGACACACCCTTGTATTTTGGATCGGTGTCCGGAAAATGCTGTCCGATATCGCCGACCCCCAGTGCGCCGATGACTGCATCTATAATGGCATGGGTCAGGACATCCGCATCAGAATGCCCGTCAAGGCCGACCGGATGCGGGATCTCCACCCCCCCAAGGATTAAAGGGCGGTTTTCAACAAGGCGGTGTACATCATATCCAAAACCGATCCGGAACAAGGCGACTCCTCGTGGGTTAAGTAGTAAAGAATCCAGGCACTCAGGACCTGGTTTTGCTTTTGTCCCCCGTAAGGGGGCTCACCGGAGTTCCTTGAACACCCCGAGTTTATTGGAGTATTGGAGTGCTGGAGTAATGGAGCAATAAAAGGCCTTTCTTTTGTGCCATGTTCCAACAGCAATCATATGGAATGTCTAACCTATATGAATGCTTTGGTTGTTTTTAAGGGCAACACTCCAATACTCCACTACTCCATTACTCCCACGGTTCTGTCCAGGCATAGCCGATGAACTCTGACCACGTCCACAGGACGTGGCTTAATCAGTTAAATAGTTGAGTCGTTGGGTAGTGAGGCTCGAAACCGGTTCGACTGCTCAACCGATTTCAGTGACAGGTGCTGCAATTTGTGCTGGAACAGGTAGAGCATCCGGACGACCCCGAAGCAGGTGTAAAACTCCCGCTGCTCCTGAACCCACAGGCCGACATAAGACGTTTTACCTTGTGCCCATTACAGTGGGGGCAGGCAACATTCTCATCGCTGCCAAAAACCAAAGTTTCAAATTCTTCCCTGCACTTAGAACATTTATATTCATAGATAGGCATTGCGTTTTCCTTCCTTATTTTTCAGCCAATCCCTCAATGACCGCGGCCGCTAACAAGGGAAACATAATCTCATGGTGGCCTACCAGGCTGTAACCTTTTCCGCCTTCCAGAGTGGGCCTGTGAACAACGTTGGTCATGGGCCGATACTGTCTAACAAAGTCCATGTTGACGGTTGTGAAATCCTTGACGTCATATCCGAGGTTCCGCACAAGACTCAGGGCCTTCAGGAAGACCTCTGGCAGGATGACTGCCGAGCCGAGATTGATGTATACCCCGCCCTCTAATTCTGAGACGAGCCGGGAGAATATTCGAAAATCGAGATGGGAGGTCTTCCCGATAGATGCGCCATCCGCGTTTGGATGAAAGTGGATAATATCGGTTCCTATTGCCACGTGCACGGTTACCGGGATACCCAGCTCATAGGCCCTTGCCAGAAGACTGTGCCGGTTAAATGGGAAATTCTCTCGAATTAACATGGCACCCACAGATTCACCCAGCCCCAGCCCCTTTTTCGCCCCTTCTGAAATGGCGTCGTTGAGAAACCTTCCCGTTTCCTCGGCCATGCCGAATCTTCCATTCCCTAATTCCGCAGCCACGTCCTCCGAGGTCTTTCCTGCCATGGCCACCTCCGCATCGTGTATGATGCACGCGCCATTCATTGCCAATCCACTGATAATCCGACGTTCCAGCAGATCTATAATCACCGGGTTGAGCCCCACCTTTATGGCATGGGCGCCCATAGCGAGTATTATGGTCTTGTCTGAGGATGCTGCCCGGACGATTCGTTCCCGTATTTCGAGGAGATCGTTCCCCGCAAGGATCCGCGGCAGCGATTTCAGCCAGGAGTTCATGGAACCTTCGGGTATCCACGCCTGCGCAAAGTCGTCAATACTCACCTTGCTCTCCCGCTCTCTAAGGGGATAGGATGTTACGTCGTCCAACGATATCGGTTTAAGTCTATTCATTATATAAGTGCCTAAAGTGCCTAAAGT
>JACNIU010000390.1:0-3070 GCA_014382905.1 Desulfobacterales bacterium | reverse complement strand
CTAAAGTGCCTAAAGTTAAAAGTGATATGCAACTCCAGAAGTCACTCACTTCGCTTGTTTTACTCACTCCCCAAATGCTTCTGAAAAAGAATGTAATCGACCAGATGACAGATCATATGCTCTGCCAGGATATGGGCCTCCTGGACGCGGGCGGTCACATTACTCCTGACAATAAGGGCCATGTCAACCATGCCCGACAGTTTTCCGCCATTGCTTCCCAGGAGTCCAGCAGTGTATAGCCCCTGTTTGTGGGCGGTCTCGACAGCGGAAACAACGTTTTTTGAATTTCCGCTTGTGCTTATGGCCAAGAGAATATCTCCCTCTACCCCGAGGGCCTTGACCTGCTTCGAGAATACATACTCAAATGAATAATCGTTCCCGATACTGGTAATCACTGAAGTATCTGTTGTCAAAGCCAGTGCGGGAAGCGGTGGGCGTTCAAGCTGGAACCGATTGACGAATTCCGCTGCCATGTGCTGGGCATCGGCAGCGCTTCCGCCGTTTCCGCAGATGAGCAGTTTTCGATCTCTCAGGAATGCTGATGCAATCTTTTCGGCGAGGCTCGCGATCTTTGACCTGTTTTCCGTGATAAATTCCTCATTGGTCTTAAGGCAGCTTGTCAGGATCTCTTCAATGATATTTTCCAATTTAACGTCTCGCCTCCAATGGTTCTGCAATGGCAAGGTCTTTGATGGCCCGGGTTACTACCTTGAATTCTTTTTCCTGGATGGTCCTCACGTCGAGCATGACCCTGTCTTTTTCGAGCCTCGTAATCACAGGCGGTGAATAAGCCCTGAGCCATGCCTCCATCTGGTGTGAAGAAAGCCTTTTAGGAATGAGGCACAGAAGCCGGCTCTTCAATTCCTGGAGGGGCAGGGCGCCTCCTCCTACTTTTGAGGCGCCGTCAATCATTTCAATGGAAAAATTATCGTTTTTCGAATCACTAAGCAGTCTGTAGAGGCGCTGAGCCTTTTTCTTCATGGCGTCGTAGGACTGACATATCATCTTCAAAGTAGGGATCTCTTTCATGGCAATCCGATGGTCCCTGTAAAGTCTGAGGGTTTCCTCCAAGGCCAAAAGAGTCAATTTATCAATCCTGAGGGCCCTGCTGAGCGGGTTTCTCCGGATGGCCTCGACGAGATCCTTTCGCCCCAATATAATGCCGGCCTGGGGGCCTCCTAACAGTTTGTCGCCGCTGAAAGTGACCAGGTCGGCCCCCTGTGCTAAGGCCTCCTGCACGGTCGGTTCCCTGACCAGGCCATAGGATGAAAAATCTACCAGGCACCCGCTCCCCAGATCCTCCATTACAGGGATTCCGTGGCGCTCTCCTAATTTGACGAGTTCTGATAAAGGGACCTCTTCAGTAAAACCCACCACCTGGAAGTTACTGGTATGGACCTTCAGCAAAAGGGACGTCTGGGGGCCGATTACCTCCTCATAGTCCTTCAGGTGGGTCTTATTGGTAGTCCCCACTTCCACCATTTTTGCCCCGCTTTTGCGCATGACATCCGGGATGCGAAAGGAGCCTCCGATCTCAACTAACTGACCGCGCGAAACCACGACTTCACGTCCTTTAGCCAAGGTCTCAAGGGCGATGAGCACGGCGGCAGCATTGTTGTTGACCACCATGGCTGCCTCTGCCGAACTCAACTCTCTGAGTATCCCCTCCACATGCACATATCTGCTCCCCCGCTTGCCCTTGCCCAGGTCGAATTCCAGGTTGCTGTAACCTCCGGCAATAGACCTGAATTTGTCAATGACCCTTTCAGGCAGGATGGACCTGCCTAAATTGGTATGAACGACCACTCCGGTGGCATTGATGACATTTCTCAAACTGGGCATTGATATTTCTTCCAACGTTTCCAGTACTCGCCATGAGACCGGTTCGGTCTCCAATTCATCTCCTGTTTCTGCAATTCTCCCCTCCTGGATCTCTGTTCGGATTTCATCAAGCACCTGATGGATTGCCTTCAACACGAGCCCTTTGGGATGGGATTCCAGGGCCTTTTCGAGGGCCGGACGGATCAATAGCTGATCTACGGCGGGTATCTTTTTGAATAATGCCTGTTTGTCAGTTGCCATGGCTCAGTACACTCCTTCGAAACCCGAAACCTGAACACGGGTCACTGATTTGGTTGCGGCCGAAGGCCTGCATTAGGAATCGGAACATTTCGAATTCTTCCCAGGAAAACGGGGTTTTTCATCAGGCATTAATATAGGGAAGTTTTGTTGAGGCGTCAAACATTCATTTCCTTTCTCACGCATGCTTGTTCCCAAACCGGAGTTTGGGAGCGAGAATGAAAAATTTGACTTGCAAAACCGGAGAGATATTGCTATCTTATAAAAACGATAAATGGTGGGTGTAGCTCAGTTGGTAGAGCACTGGGTTGTGGCCCCAGATGCCGCGGGTTCAAGTCCCGTCACTCACCCCATAATAAATTCAAGGGGTTAATCCCGCCGTCATTGGCGCGATTAACCCCTTTTTGTTTTCTTATTCCTCGCCAAGGGCTTCTAAGTCAGAAAGGTCTTTTCGCCTTCCAATGGCCCTTTTATTCCTGATGAATTGATCACGACCAATATATAAAACAGGGATATCTCCGTACTTTCCTTCTAACGTTCCTGCAAAGGCCTCATCAAGGGAAACTCCAGAAATCGATGTAATAATGTCAATGCGCACTGGAGGAACACCAAGCTGTACAACCTTATTCTGATACATAAAGTCAGATTTTTCTATCCCAATAGATCCGAACCCGAACTTTTCCAGAGCCGCTAACACTCTCTCTGCATTTTCTTCGTCAGGCTTGACTAAAATATCGATATCGCCCGTGTATCGTGGTGAACCGTGAAAGGCAAGTGCGTAACCACCCACAATCACATATTCTACCTTATGAGCGTTGAATAACTCTAACAACTCTTTGAAGTCTTGCTGTACTTCCATGATACTGCCTTCTCAAATATTCTACGGTTGAAACGCGTTCTTCAGGAGATTTACTTAGCCAGAATTGTAAGTCATCAATAATCGAATTATTTTCATTTAAATTCTTTTTTACGACAATCTTTTGTATCATCG
>JACNIU010000369.1 GCA_014382905.1 Desulfobacterales bacterium | reverse complement strand
TTCCACATCCCGGGGTTCGGGTTCGTACCGGAAACCGGGATCAGAGACTGAAACCGGGCTGGGATCGCATGGGGAGACCCTCAACGGAACTGCTTCTTTTCTCCCGAATGCGTCCTTTAGAATAGATTTCACGGCCAGATCGAGCGCCATCCCGGACCGGTCAACAGCCGCCGCAAATCCCGCATCGGGTGACAGGCACGGGTTTGTATTAATTTCCAGTATAAAAGGATGCCCGTCATTGTCAATGCGAAAATCCACTCGGGCATACCCTCTCAAACCAAAGACCTGCCAGCATCGGATGGCAAGTTGCTTCAGGGTGGTCAAGAGGTGTTCGTCTGCCTGGGGGAAATCAAACCGTCTTGGGGTGTGAGAATACTCAAAGGAAGTTTCATCCCATTTTGCACGGTAGCACACAATCCTGGGTTTGTTATCCTGGTACCCGTCAAACACGATCTCTGCAGGCGGCAGTACCACCGGACCGTCGGGCCCGCTCAGGAGGGAAAGGTTGAACTCCCGGCCGTCAATATACATTTCGGCAAAACAGGCGCCCCCCAATTCGGCGGCCTGCAAATGAAGGCGTTCAATCAAATCCTCCGGATTTTCGGCAGAAATAAAGCCGTCCCCACTCAGGCCGAGCGAGGCATGCTCCCACACGGACTTTATCATCCATGGGCCCCTGGGCCATGGCAGGGTCGGGTCGGTGGCGTACCTGGAACACAGTTCATGAGGGATCGGGCCGATCCATTTGGGCGTCGGCAGACCGGCGGCCCGCATTTTTTGTTTCGCAGTGACTTTGTGGGAGGTCAGATGGATGGACGCGGCAGGGGCTCCGGTATACACGATGCCCATGGCGTCCAGGAGGAAAGGGACGAGGCCGATCAACTGGCCCCGGCCATCCAGGGATTCCACCAGGTTAAATACGCAACCGGGCTTTATCCGTTCGATGCCGCGCTTAAACGTTGCCAGGTCGAGGTCGCATGCAATCGGAATCGCTTCGTGCCCGAGATCTATCAGCGCCCTGCTTACGGCCTTCACCTGAGTCAGGACATCACGCTCATCCGGTGTGCTCGCCTCTGTCACCGCGTTATGGGCAATGGCTACGCGCATCACTTTAAGCCGGCATGGATTTAGAAATATTAACTCGTTCAGCGGCAGATGAGAGTATTCGACGAATCAATTCTACATAGGGAATGCGCAAGTGGGTACACAAAATGGGAAGATCGGAATGCTCGGGGTGCAATCCCGCCAATGGGTTGACTTCCAGGAAATATGGCTTGCCTTTCTCGTCACAACGCAGGTCCACGCGACCCCCGTCGCGACATCCGAGCGCCCGCCATACGCCGAGCCCAACGGCCTCTGCCTGTCGAACCGATGTGTCATCGTTCGGAAGCACCAGTCTGTATTCTACCACATCCTCGCAGTTTTCTTTATTGCTGTAAGAATAAACCCCTTTTTCAGCGTTATCGAGGAGGATCACTTCGAGGGTTCCCAGCACTTGTGCCGCTGGGCCGGTGCCTGTAATCCCGACCGTAAATTCACGGCCGGGGAGGTATTGCTCCACCAGCACAGGTTGTCGGTATCGGTCAAAAAGCTCTCTGCACGCCTGAGGAAGCTGCTTGCGGTCCCGGATGATGGAATGTTCGGTAATCCCTTTTCCTGTACCTTCAGCAATCGGCTTGATGAAATAGGGCGGGTCCAGTGAAGTAGCGCCCGCATCTGTTACGTGCGCCACTACTGTGAAATCCGGAGTCGGATATCCGCGCTCCCTGATCACCTCTTTGGTCAGCCCCTTATGCAAGGTAAGGCCCATGACAAGGGCGTCGGAAAAGGTATAGGGGATCTCGTAGAGATCGAGAATGGCCGGGACCTGGGCCTCTCTTGCGATTCCGTTGAGCCCCTCAGCGATGTTAAACACAAGATCCCACCGATCCCCCCGGACGAGACGTTCCGTCAATTTCTTGGCGTGTCCGATACGATCCGTTTCATGGCCCAGGGCGTGAAGTGCGCCCTCGATGGCAACAACCGTGTCATCCCGGTCAAACTCGGCCGTCTCTTCCTCACCATATCCCATGGCAAGATACTCAGACCGGAGGTCGTAGGTCAGTCCGATATTCATCCGTTTCTCCAACAGGATTCAGATCTGCGCAGTTAGCCCGCAGTGATCTTAATCTCTTCTCTGCCGAAACAGGGCCTATCCTCAGGCAAGCGGAGCAAACCCTCGCACCGATCACTGAGGCCCCCGCTCTGAACCGGGTCCGGGTAACGATACTGGAGACCTTTGTAGTTTCTGAGCAGAAGGTCTTCCCCTTCCCGACCCACGACGTACTCCGGAAGTAAGGGGATCTTTCCGCCCCCACCAGGGGCATCGATCACGTAAGTGGGTACGGCGTACCCGGTAGTATGCCCCCGAAGCCCTTTTATGATTTCCAGGCCTTTTTCAACGGGGGTCCGGAAATGTGCGGAGCCCAGTATGGGATCGCATTGATAAAGATAGTATGGTTTCACCCTTATTTGAAGCAGTCCATGAACCAGCCGTTTCATAACATCCACATCGTCGTTGATCCCTTTTAGCAGAACGGTCTGGCTCCCTAACGGGATTCCGGCATCGGCCAGGCGTTTGCAGGCCTGTGCAGTTTCAGGGGTCAATTCATCCGGGTGGGTGAAATGGATGCTCATCCAGAGTGGGTGATAACGCTTCAGTAAATGCGTCAGGGCAGGGCTAATGCGCTGGGGAAGGACCACCGGGGCCTTTGTCCCAATACGGAGAAGCTCCACATGAGGGATGCGTCGTAGCCTGGAAAGGAGCCAGGCTAATTTTTCATCGGAAAGGGTTAACGGGTCTCCGCCCGAGATAAGGACATCCCTGACAGAAGGATTCTTTTCAATGTAACGGATGGCTCCCTCTATCTGAGAAGTGTTAAAAGATGTTGAACTCTTGTGCCCCACAGCCCGTGAACGCGTGCAATAACGGCAGTAAGTGGAGCAGATACCGGTTGTAAGAAAAAGCACCCGGTCCGGATACCGATGGACCAGCCCGGGTACGGGGCTGTCTGTCTCTTCATCAAGCGGATCTTCCGCCTCACCCTGAGTGCGCAGCTGTTCAGCGGTAACCGGGATAACGGTACGCCTGAGAGGCTGTGTCGGATTGTTCCTGGCTAAGAGACTGGCATAGTATGGGGTAATCGCAACGGGAAACAGATTTTCGGGATGGCTGATGGCCTGTATTTCGTCTTCGGAAAGTGTAATAATACGTTGAAGGTCTCGAAGGTGGGTAATGCGGTTTCTAAGTTGCCAGTGCCAGTCGTTCCATTGTGTCTGGGTAACATCAGGAAAGAATCGTTTTCTGAAAGCTGACGCCCTGGAACTCGACCTGAAGTCTGTCAGGCCGGGAACCTTTCGAATGTTTACGACTTTTGCTTTTCTGAAACGCGGAGTTTCATTCTTCTCTTGCGATAAGTCATCTTCGCACTTTTTTAAACCTGATGCCCCTCGTATGCGGCACGTACTCGGAGGCTCAAAATCCGCAACATCCGATGTCGTTTTTTCCATTTTATTGCCTTTACCTCCTTATAATAAAATAAGTTTTCAGCCAAGTATATTGTGAGAAAAAATTTTTGCAGAGGTCTCATCTCTGAAGGAGACGGCCTCGGCCGTTGAACAACTCTTTCAAGCCAAGAACCTGTTACAGGATATCGGCTTTTGTGAACACTCTCTGCAGATTCGTAAAGCATTATTCGTACCAATCTTTATAATTTCATAAGAAATTATCAATTAGGCGGCACGGCACAGGGGTTGAGATACAAGGCGAGAACGGCTTGATGATCTCGTAAAAAGATCATTTGGGACGGCATCCCGCTATAAACGGGATCCTGAGCGGGACAGATCGGCTTTTTGCGAAGCTATCAAGCTTTTACCTTCTGATATGGCATTGAATTCTTTTGATAAAACATAAACGGGAACAACAAGTTCTGATATCTGTCTGAAAGGAGATGAGATTAGGGTTTCAAGCGGATTGTTAGTATCATAATTGGTTGAAAATAAAAACGAAAATAGGAAGGGAAATTTCAATTCCTATATTTTGTAAATCGGAACTCCCTATTCTGCTTCCCATCGGGTTTCCACCTCTCCGGCCCGGGTCGCCGGGGATGGCCTCTGGATCGTGGGGATTTCGTCGTCATATCCTCCACGATCCAGATATCTATGGTCAAAACGACCTTTTATTTATTACCCAAAAACCTTTCTTAAAAAGCCTTTCGTCATCTTTGCCTCCCCTTTCCCAAGGAGTTCAATCTCATCGTGATCCAGCCACATTCCCTTGCAGTCCGGGCACCGATCGATCATCACATCCTGATAATTAATCTCCTCCAGATCGTGACCGCATTTAGGGCACTTCATCCAGTGGGTGTCTCTGCGATGGAGTTTGAATTCCTCTTCACGCTTCGTATCCAGGCCAGAACGCATTTTGCTGAGCCTCTCTTTATCCAGCTTCATAAAATATTCATCTTCTCTGTCCGAAGGTTCATAAGCCATATCTTTTTCCTCCTTACCAAGTGATTTCTTGTGATTAAATACGAGCTTTAAATAGAAAATATACCAAAAGGATGGTCCTGTCAACTTTGAAAATTCACAGCGAGCGCATTCCCCGCTTCTTGCTGTGGGGTTCTTCAATTACTTGTCTTTGAAAGGCGACCGCCCCAATCGTTGGATTTAAGAGCGTTTTCTCTGCCATTCTCGGCAAGGCATACTCTCCCTCCTGCGTTGAATTGAGGATTTCCATTAACGGTTATCCCTCAGGGATCGCTGTTGTCACTGTATTGGTTGTCACTGTATTGTATAGTGTGGTAATATGTGTCAATCGAGGGGTTGACGGGCCGGGTTGAGCCTGTGAAGATGAATGATTACAGATATGGAGCGGCAAAATGCGGAAAACAGGTATCGTGAGGGATAAGAGATATTTGAATCATCGGCCGGGCTCCTTTCATCCGGAGAGCCCTGAACGTTTAGAAACAATCTATTCCATGCTCGAAGAGCCTGAGGCGGCAAATCTTTTTCAAAATGTCCCTGCGAGACGGGCTCTGCGAGATGAACTTTTGTTAGTTCATTCTCCCGGGTATGTGGATATGATTATGGCTACCGAGGGAAAGGGACATAGATCCCTTGATCCGGATACGGCAGTCTCTGACGGCTCCTGCGAGGCCGCCCTCCTTGCAGCGGGGGGCGTGTGTGAAGCTATTTCCCGTGTGGTATCCGGAGAGACAGACAATGCCTTTGCCTTGGTAAGACCGCCGGGTCATCATGCGGAGAGAAGCCGGGCCATGGGTTTTTGCATCTTTAACAATGTGGCAGTAGGGGCCAGGTATGCACAGGAGTTTAAGGGTATCAAACGGATTCTTGTGGTTGACTGGGACCTTCATCATGGCAACGGTACCCAGCATTCGTTTGAAGAAGATCCCACCATCCTCTATTTCTCAACACATCAGTATCCCTATTATCCCGGCAGCGGCGCTTACAACCAGATAGGGACGGGCGATGGAGAGGGGTTCACCGTAAATGTCCCATTTTCACCCGGCCACGGTAATGGGGAATACAGAGGCGTGTTCAAAAGGGTATTGGAGCCGATCGCCCTCGAGTTTAAACCGGATCTGGTCCTGGTGTCGGCGGGTTTTGATA
>JACNIU010000233.1 GCA_014382905.1 Desulfobacterales bacterium | reverse complement strand
CGTAAAACTTTCTTCGCCTGAAGGCGAGGGGTTTCAACCATCCCCGAAAGGGACATTAAAGAACAAGTATTGATCCGTGGGATATGACTGCGCTATCTCCTGGGCTCTTTCACCATAGTCCAAACCTTCATCATAACGCCCCAAATCACCACATACCCATGGAAGCCAGGTGCAGGCATAGCCGATAACTTTCTGATCGTTCACTTTTTCACCGATGCTTTTGGCGTTCGTCAAAAAATCAAAAGCGATTTTCGCCTTGCCGTTCATCCAATACGCGATACCCATCCAGGCATAGTACATTCCGAGTCTTGCCGGGTCATCCAATGACTCGGCCAGATCCTTATGCGCATTGAATACATCGATCCATGTATTGATCTCGCCCAGGTAATAAAAGACATATCCCCACTCAGTCAATAAGTCGATGAGCGCTATTTTTTCTGCACTCGATTTATCTGTTTTGTGCTGCAGGATTTCATAGGCGTCTTGAAAGTATTGATGGGCCTCTTCCACGGAATATCTGACCAGGCATTTTTTGCCGGCTTTCACCAGATACTCAACCGCCTTCACCTTGGATGGACTTCGACGGTAATGAAATGCCAGGGTCTCATAGAACTCAGGGAGCCTGTCTGAAAAAAGCTCCTCTATGACGCCGGCAATACGCCCATGAATCTCTTCCCGTTCCTTTATCAAAAGGCCGTTGTATACTACCTCCTGGGTCAGGGCGTGGTTGAAAATATATTCCAATTCAGGTTGCAGGGATCTTGCCTTGATCAGGTCCATGCGTTCTAAAGCACTCAGACACATATCGCACTTTTCCTTGAGATCGGTTATCTTTCTGAGGATATCATAAAGAAATGACCGAGGCCTCCTGGAGAATGCGTTTTGACTCGCTTTCCATATGATCGAGCCTGGCAGCGATGATGCCATGGATTAAATAGGGGGATGTCCGTAAAAAAGTAAGTAACTTTTCTGTTTTCTGATTTATTTACTTATTTACGGACGTCCCCCTTCCTGGCCCGCTAATTTTTTTAGGGATAGAATTAGGGATAGAAAGTTTATCCAGAATTTGTCCAGAATTTTTCCAAGCAAATTCTGGACAAATTCTGGACAAATTGTTTAAGACATCACATATCGCCGTGCCTTACTTTTTCCTTTTGGCTTTAAATGCTTGCTTTTACAAAGCTTTTTAAGAAGATAGTAAGCGCGCGTGTCATCTACACCCAAAAGTTCCCGGCATTCCGGATTATTGATTGAGCCGTGGGTCTTTATATGGTCGAGAATTTTATCTTCATCTTTCTCTGGTTTCGTACCTTTTGGAGGCCCTATTGATTCCTCTAGGCTATATGATGTCCACCGTCCCACGCCTTTTTGCTCTATGAGACCAGATTGGACCAATCCGCGCAGTTCTTGGCTGGCGACAATTGAATCGACATGATTCAGCCTGCGGTAATCGCTGTTTGTGATCTGGCGGCGCTGGCGCAGATATACGAGCGCTAAACGCTGGCGGTCATCCAATACAATATCAGAGAATTGATTCAGCCAGGCAATAGCTTCGGGATTCATAAGGGTATGATTGCGGAAAGTTACTCTGAATGAAGAACGGCGGTCATCAAAGCGGGGAGGTTCCAGGTTGGCTTCCCGCATGACCATGAGCATGGCCCTGATGCCGCTGCCGCGGTTTTCCACGATATGCATATCTTCCATCATGCGCATGAGTCGCGCGTTTCGGGTCGAATGTTCTTCCTCTAAGTTCTCTTCTGTCACGTTACCGAAAAGACTACCCGGGCTCTGGACCTCCAGACGGTCTGCGAACATGCTGATCTGGATGTGACTACCCCGCACATAGGGACTGTAATCCCGATGCGCGATAGCATTGGCTAAGGCTTCCCGAAGGGCTTCTTGCGGATACTCCGGGATATCCCTTCGAAACATCCCTTCGATCAGCGCCGATTTCCTCATGGCCCCCAGGACATATGTCTCTGCCTGTTCAACCATTTCAGGAATGGGGCCCTCAAAGCGGCGGTTATCCATAAATCGAGCGCCTTTAGGCGTTTTTTCATCTTCCGTGGTCCCATAGTACTGGACAAACGTAATCATCATCTGAGGGAAAAACTCCTGGGGATACTTGCCGAACATCAAAAGTCCCGCAACAGTTGGCCGCACTAAATCGCCGTCCAGACCCGCCACCCGCAAACGGTTCAGGACCTCCTCGTGCGAGCCGTCCAGAAATGATGCCCCCGGACGGTACTCACGGAGCCTGGCCAAGTAGTCGTCAAGCAGTCCTTTGTCGAGGTCCTCCAGGGTTGCATCGGGAACGATTTCTTCATCGTGGATTGGCTGGCCGCGGCCGCTGAGATAACCGAATACCTCGTATTCATTCATCTGCCGGTTTGTATTCCCTACGCGGATGTACGCCCCTTTGGGAAGGCCGGCCTGCTTGTAGAAGCATGGTTTCCGGGCCGCAGGTGTCTCTTCGACTTCTACCGCAACAACCGTTTCATTTTCTATTTCATCAATCAGGAACTCCGGCCTTAGCGCCGGCTCCATCTGGTCTGTTGCCAGATGCGTGATATCTTCCTGAAGCCTGTGGCCATCTCCAACACCAACTATCGAAAAATCAGAAGATTCATCAAGTCCGAACAAAATCACTCCACCACCAGATCGATTGGCAAAAGATGAGAGCGGTTCATACAGCCTTTTGGGCGTTCCACGGCGGGCGGATTTCACTTCCACATGATCGAATTCACTTTGGCGCTTCTGCACATACTCAATCAATTGTCTTAGCTCGTTACGGGTCATGATTTTCTCTTTTTCCGATTAGGATTTATTGGATTCATGGCAACCTCATTTGACCTTGTCTATGCCCTTGTATTCTCGGAGTCAGGGGTTTCAAAACCAGCAGACTGCAATAACTCTCTGAGCCGAATTTTGGGAAAGGGTTTGGCTATTTGGTTTCCTTTTTTTTCTCTCGCCCTCAACAAGTTGTCGGCGAACTGCAATGTCAAAATGGCGCTTTCCACTTGATTTGCGCGGTTTTCTGCAGAGATCATCGCCTCATAATGTTTTTTCATAGCCTTCTTGCCCTGGGTGGTTACCGGTTATAATCCCTTTTTTGACCATAATAACTATCACATAGGCCGAAAATCGGACCCCGTTTTCATCCTATTATCAATCATTCCAAGTTGATGGCTTGGCCCGCCCCCCCGCCAGCCCCCTAATGGAATTGCCCCATCCGGATACTTGTTCAGCAAGTCGCGCTGTTTTTCCACCGGGAGTGGTATGGGCAAAGAAGACGTCATCAGCCAGAGCGGCGACCAACTTGTTGCGCTGCTCTGAAAGTGCGGCGGTTAGGCGGCGATTAGAGGGCTCAAATGGTGATAAAAGCAAAATCCGGCCCGCTCCTATGCCCTCGCGCCATTCCACAGGTATTCTCATCCTATCAAGGCTACGCGCGGGGCAGATGATGATCGGCTGAACCCCGCGAACAAGTATCTGCAGGCATTCTTTTTCAATAGGGGAGTGAAAACCGCTAATAATGCAACGGCCCTGGTCGCGCCATTTCTGGGCCTGATCCATGGCTGCAAGAATAACATCGCCGGGGCAGGTTTTAGAACAGAAGAGCGCGGTTTTGGGCATGCTGACCAGGCCCAAAAGACCGATCGCCCAAAGTCGAACCGGAGCATCTTTTCCCAACCGTTTTGCCAGCAGAATCGGGTAGGATCGGCTATTGCGATCAATGACCTGTAATGGATGATCCATGGCCATGAAGGTTGCCCTTCTGTTTCAGGTGTCTTTGTCTGGGAGTTTTTCGACCATCTGTCCATTTTCATAAATAATAATGCCGTGGCCGTAGCGGCGAGCCCGTTCACGGGCCTTTAAAGCGGCACGCTTGAGGGCGGCTTCGGCAAGCCTTATGTCAGGGTCATGCAATTTTCTGGCTGCGCTATTCGTTTGTTTCTCAGTCATGTCTTTCTCCTTCATCGATAAAAACAGGCCACTCTCCTATCCTGGCTCACACCATTTTGTCTGCAAAGCTCATCCAGAAGCTGTTTGTCTTCATTGGACAGGTTCATTTCTTCTTCTCCAGGTAACGCCGCAACTCGGCATCATCAGCAAGGATTTCCTGCCGGGCTTCCTCGACCAGACGATGTTGATGAAAAGTTTCA
Organism: Desulfobacterales bacterium; assembly: GCA_014382905.1. Classification (GTDB taxonomy): domain Bacteria; phylum Desulfobacterota; class DSM-4660; order Desulfatiglandales; family Desulfatiglandaceae; genus JACNIU01. The sequence continues at coordinate 1,519 of JACNIU010000233.1, read as the reverse complement.
TATTGTTCAAGGGCCAGTTGGTCTGCCACCGCTTTACTGATTTTCCCGGCATGGCTCAGGATGTCCCGCTCGTTGAGCCGCAAAAAGGCATCCAGCTTTTTTCGCCAGTCCCGCATGAAGATCTGGCGGTGGCGTTTTGCCTGATCCTCCGCGTAATCCAGGTACATGGTGACGATTCGGTTCAGGCCCTCGATTTCTTCGGCGTTCAGGTAATTTTTGGCAATGGTGACATCCCCCTTGCGCACCTTGGTCCCTTTCCACGAAGTCATTCCCATATTGGGTTTGGCGGCGTCGGCCCTTTCGGAGATCAGCTCGGCGGCGGTTTTGCCGGAGATGGCGAAATGCAGCTTGTTTTGAACGATGCCGAAAAACTCCAGGGTTTCATCTGCTCTGGGGTCGTAATCCGCCGCCAGTTTGTAGATATCGCGGATTTTCTGGTAAAATCGTTTTTCGCTGGATCGAATATCCCGGATCCGCTCCAGCATTTCATCAAAATAATCAGAGCCGATGTTGACACCCGCCTTGAGGCGATCATCGTCCATTGTAAAGCCCTTGACCAGGTACTCGTTCAAGCGCTCAGTGGCCCAACGGCGGAACTGGGTGCCCCGGTGAGAACGTACGCGGTATCCCACGGCAATGATGGCTTCTAGATTGTAAAATTTGGTTCGGTACTTCTTACCGTCAGCGGCAGTTGTCAAGTATTCCTTGACAACTCGATTTTCCTCCAGCTCCCCATCATTAAAGATATTTTTTAGGTGCAAACTGATATTTTGTTTGGAGGACTGGAACAGCTCTGTCATGGCTGATTGATTCAACCAAACAGTCTCGTCCTGAAGACGAACCTCGATGCGGGTTTCCCCATCCTCGGTCTGGTACAGCAGGAACTGGCTTTCAACGGGCAGATTCTGATCTCCGCTATTGGCATTTTTCCTGCTCATTTACGCACGGCCTCCTCGATGAGTTGTTCCACGCGGTTTTTGGCTTGTTGAAGGAGTTTTTCCGATCCTAATCTCCTTGTTAGGGATTCTTCAACAAATCCTGCAGTTCGATCTTCGGTGCCTCTTTTAAAGCGCGGAACCTGGATGCGCTGAACATCACGTGGGGCAAGATGTCCATTGGTTGAACCGGTAATCCAGCGGTTGAACTGTACCTGTCCAATCGAGTGATCCAGTGCGACAAGCAAATAGTGGGAGTTAATTTCTGGGTTGACCCTGAGGCAGAGATCACCTGAAAAGGCTAATTGACTGTAACGTTTGACAATTCCGATCTTGCCAATAGTTTTGCAAGGGCTTGGTTGCCCCCTCTGCCTTTCACGTGCCTGCCGTCGCGTCCCGAGCGTCCATCTTTCCAATCCTAAAAGATCCTTTTCGGGGTCAAAAAGGCGGTTATAAGCCATAGTTGGGGCTCCTTTGTTACAATTTCTCAGGCAGCTTCAACCGGTTGCCTTGGCCCGACCCGGGACCAGATTGCCGCGTCAATCGTTCGGTTCGTTCAAGCGGCTGGTAAGGATCGCATAGAA
>JACNIU010000368.1 GCA_014382905.1 Desulfobacterales bacterium | reverse complement strand
GCCCTTATGACGCTCATCGGGAATCCGGCGTGGTCCAAAGAGCCCTGGTGCAGGGGTCTGGAAGCCCGTTCCCAGCATGCCGATGCCATCAACAAACTATTGATTGAATGGACCACCCAACACACCAAAGAGGAAATATTCCGCAAAGGTCAGGCGCTGAGTTGCCCTGTCTCGCCCACCAAATCGGCCGAGGACCTCGTGAACTCGGAACAATTGAAAGTCAGGGGTTTCTTCGCGGAAGTAACCCATCCGATCTTAGGTCGTTTAAAGATGCCCACCTCCGCATCCCGGTTTGCCGAAAGCCCCTGGCGGTTTGAACGTCCGGCCCCGCTCCTCGGCGAATCCAATAAAGAGATCTATTGTGAGCGGCTGGGGTATAAAAAAGAGGAACTGGAAATACTCAAAACAGAAGGAGTCATTTAAAATGAAATCTGGACCCTTAGAGGGCATGAGGCTTACTGAATTTACATCGGCGTGGGCAGGCCCCTACGCCACCTGCCTCCTCGGTTTTCTGGGTGCCGAAATCATCAAGGTGGAGAGCAGGATGCGGCTGGATCATTCCCGAAATCTCTCCTTCAGTACGGGGAAGCGGTTCTCCGGGCCTGATGAATCCGAGGTCTTCAACAACCTCAACCTCAACAAGAAGAGTATCACCCTTAACCTGAAGGCCCCCCGTGCCATAGCCCTTGCCAAAAAGGTGGCCGCGGTAAGCGACGTGGTCATGGAAAACATGCGTCCCGGCGTGATGCCCAGACTCGGGTTGGGATATGAGGCCCTACAGGAAATAAAGCCCGACCTGATCTACATCTCCTCTTCGGCCTGTGGACAGAAAGGGCCTGAACGGGAATATGTGGGCTATGCCCCGACCTTTGCGGCCCTCGGCGGGGTTTCTTACATCACCGGCTATGAAGACTGGCCCCCCAGCAATTTCATGGGCGCTATTGACCTGCGGAGCGCCACCACTGCAGCCGCATCCATCTTGGCCGCCTTAGTGCAGAAACAGCGTACAGGCAGGGGACAATATATTGACATGGCCTCCCAGGAAAGCATTGCCGTGCTCATCGGGGATGTGATTCTTGACTATGTCATGAACCAGAGGGTTCAGACACGTAAAGGCAACAAAGGGTACCGCATCGCCCCCCACAACTGCTATCGATGTGCGGGTGAAGACAAGTGGATCAGTATCGCCGTGGCCACCAACCGGGAATGGGAGGGCCTCTGCCGCACCATGGACCGACCCGACCTTATCACGGACAAGCGGTTTACCGCACCTGAGGACCGCTATAAAAACCAGGACGCGCTCGACCGGATTGTTTCGGAATGGACCGGGGACCAAGATAACTATGAATTGATGGCACGCCTTCAAGCGGCAGGTGTTGCCGCCGCGCCCACGCTCAGTAGTGAAGGACTCTTCAAGGATCCCCATACCCGTGACCGGGGCGTCTTCCAGCAGGTGAAACATCCCGCCATCGGCAATGACTGGGTCATCGCTCCCCCCTGGCGGCTTTCTGAAACCCCGGCACAAATCAACCGGCACGCCCCCCTCCTCGGAGAACACAATGAGTATGTGTTTGGCGAACTATTGGGGATGGCAGCGGAGGAAATAAGAAGCCTGGAACAGGAAAAAGTTATATATTAAAACAGCCATTGAAGGGACAGATACCCTCAACCTGTTCTCAAGAGAGAACCGATCACCCTTTCCAGATGATTGACACTGCTGCATTCTCTGACGATCGTGCAGAAAGGGAGATATTTTTTCATCTCTGAATCTCCCGTACCCCAGAACGGGGGAGATTCCGGGTTGAGCCAGATCACCCGCTTCCCCCTTTTGTGAATCAGGCCGAGGATGCCCGTTTCAGGGGCCCCATAATTGTTCCGGGCATCGCCCAAGATGAGAACCGTCGTCTTGTTGGTTATCGTATCCAGCCAGTTTTCCTTGAACTCCCGGAAGACCTGGCCGTAGTCGGTCCGCCCCAGATTTATCCCGAGACCCACCCCTTTCTGCAGCCTGATGAGTGCCTCCTCAACCTCATATTCATCAAAGAGATTGGAGACCTCAACCATATTGGAGCAGAAGATAAAAGACCTGATCTTTGCAACCTCCTCATTAAGGCTGTAGAGAAAAAGGAGCATAAACCTTGCCACCGTTTCTACGGAGCGGCTGACATCGCAAAGGACAACCAAATCGGGTCGATCGATCTTTCTTGCCTTCCATCGCAGTTCAAAAAGGAAACCCTGATAGGCGATATTCTCTCTCAAGGTCTTCTTCAAATCCAGCATGCCCCTTTTTGATCTTTTTCTTCTCCTGGAATGAACGTCATTGAGAGGTTTTACCATCCTCTTGATAATCGCGTGCATGCGGTGGAAGTCCTGTTGCTCCAAATTGGACAGCCTCATGTCCCGCAGGTATTTTTCCATGATTTCTTCCCGCGCAGATGCCGCAAACATAGAAAACTGCCGCTCCACAAAATCCCTCACGGTTTCAAACAGGAATTCTCTCATCTCCTTCAACTTCCCTGCTTTTTGGTGGGAAGAGGGGGCATCTCCTTTTGACAGCCTCGAGATATCCCGGTCCAGACCCTCCAGACCCATGCCCCGTAGAATCCTCTGAATATACAGGCTCTTCTGGGTGAAAAAATAGATTTCGCTGATCTTTTCCTTCTGGCCGGTTTCTCTCATGGAGATGGATAACCCGGCATTGTCGCCGGAGAGGAGCATCTGGGTAAGCTGAGAATCCAGGTCGTCTGAAGCTACGGAAGATGACACAGGGGAATCCGTTTCCGGATCTGAGAAACCGTCCAATGAAAAAAAGCGGTCAAAACAGGCCGCAAGGATCTCTTTTTCACGCCGGGACTTGGCTAAGGCGGCAGACAGAGAGTCCTGGAGAACGCTTCTGTCCGCGTAGCCCAAAAGTGCAGCGGCCCGCATGGCGTCCATGCTTTCGGACGGTGATATCCGAACACCTGAACCCCTGAGGGCAACGATCAGATCGAGTAAGACCTGTTCCATTGCTTTTCCCTCACGATCCCCTTGCCGCCTTCTCAGCCATCTGGTAGGTCAGGCCCCTCACGATCTCAATATCCGCCTCGAATTTCAAAAAGATATTAAGGGTATCTTTGATCAGTTCCTGGCTCAGGTCGGTGGCATTAAAGATCATCAGGACCTTGGCCCAATCAATGGTCTCGCTGACAGAGGGGATTTTTTTCAGATCAAGCTTCCTCACCTGCTGGATAAAGGAAACCAACTGGTTCCTGAGCTTTTCAGGAACATCGGGGGTCCGAACCCGGATGATCTCCCTCTCTAATTTGGGGTCGGGGAACGGGATAAAAAGATGAAGGCACCTCCGCTTGAGCGCCTCGCTCATCTCTCTGGTATTGTTGCTGGTGAGAAAAACATATGGCTTTGTCACTGCCCGGATTGTCCCTATCTCCGGAACAGATACCTGAAAATCGGACAGGACCTCTAACAGAAAAGCCTCGAATTCCTGGTCCGACTTGTCGACCTCATCCACCAGGAGGACAGCGCCTCCTTCTTGCTGAAGAGCCTTTAAAACCGGTCTTGGGGCCAGGAATTGAGGGGAAAAGAAGATATCATCGTACTGGTGGACTTTGGACATGGAAGCTGCCAAGCCTTCGGCGCCGTCTAACACATCATTCAACTTATCTTTCAGGATCTGAGTGTACAGCAACTGCTTCCCGTATTTCCATTCATACAGGGCCTTTGATTCGTCAAGCCCTTCATAGCACTGGAGCCGGATTAACGGTATGTGCAGGTAGGCCGAAGCAGCCTTTGCAAGCTCTGTTTTCCCGACGCCCGCAGGCCCTTCCACAAGGATTGGCTTTTCCAGATGATGCGCGAGATACAGCGTGGTGGCAATCTGCCGGCTGCAGACATAGCCGGCATCCTCGAATCCCCTCTGGATATCTTCTATGGCTTCAAACTTCCGATCATGCTCAGATGTCATTCAACCCCTCCGCGCACATCTCCGTGCGTATAAGTGCTCGGGTTTCAGGTAAACACCATCAAAACAACCAATGACAACCCCTCAACTACTCAACCATTTCCTAAATATCAGGAGCGGATACCGATTTCAAGGATTGTTTTTCGGCGGAATAGTCAGGTATGGGAAACAGATAACGTTCGTACAAGGGTTTCAAAAAAAGACGTTCTTTGAAACCTTTGCCTTGACAGGCACGAAACGTTCGAATTATGAATGGGGCCGGTGGAGCGCAACCGACCGTGTGAACCAGGAAAATAAGGAGAAGAGACTTATGGCCGACATTCTCTGTTTCTCGAGAAACAACGCCACCACAGTGGAACAACTTGATGTTGAGACCATGGTCTCCTCCTGCCGCTTGCAGGATACCCTAACCGATCTCTTCGTGGAAATGCGGGTAAAAACTCCCCACCTTGAGATCACGGAAATTCATGGAGAGATTCGCCGCCCTTCGGAGACAGAAGCCCCCAACATCCACCAAACCCTGCGAAAGGTGATCGGTACGCGGGTGGGACCGGGCATCAAAAAGATCGTCAAAGGCCTGATGGGAGAGACCGCAACCGAAAAGAAGTTAGTCTTCATGATCGGAGAGTGCTGTAACGGAATCATTCTCTCTTTTACCAAACAGGTCCTTCTGGCTGCCCCCACGGAAAAGAGAAAGGAAAGGGAGTTTTTTGCCGCCATGGTCGAGAACAGCCCCCGGCTCTACAACAGTTGCGCAGCCCTTTCACCGGAAAGCCCGCTGATGGACGGGATCGAGCCCCCTTGAGGATCGGGCGGGAACTGAAGACGAAAAGTGAAACCTCCGTAACAGTTCAGCCACTAAGGCACAAAGGCTCAAAGGAAGGACATGAATTTTGATCCCCTATCAAAAAGAGAAAAATCTATTGCTGATTAAAAACGGTATGAAGAGAATTATATTATAATCTTGGTGTCTTGGTGTCTTAGTGGCTGAACTATTACAAACCTCCATGTTGATATTTTGCAGAAACAAGCTCGTCAGCATTTTCAGAAAAGATGCGCACATCCTCCAAGCCCGCGGCATTCTTGAAGATGACATATACGGCATGGAATTGGATGTGGCCATTACCCTGCCAGATCTGGAAATCGTATCCATTCAAGGCAAATGGACACGCATGGAGAACTCGGAGTGTCCCCGGGCCGTTCCCTTTCTTCAGGAAGCCCTGGGATTCCGTCTGACCGACCAGGGATTTACCCAGAAAGTGCAGAAGACCGTGGGCCGGAAATCCTGCAGGCATTTTGCAAACATCTTGCTGGAATGCTGCGATGCGGCGGTGGATGCCGCTTCGGTCATCCGAGGTGAAGCGGAAAAGGGCGGTAAGAACAATCTTCCCCTGAAAGATTCCCTTGGGGAAGAGAATGAGACTGCCATGGCCCCTGGCCCGGCCAGGGATGACCTTGACCGGGGAATGGCGAAACCCGTCGAGGCAGGCTCCGCCGAGGGATTGGCCATTGATCTCCACGTTCATACTTCGGAGGCTTCCCCTTGCAGTTCGGCGCCGCTTGGGGATTTGGTGACCGAAGCCAAGCGCATTGGGCTCGATGGCATCTGCCTGACCGATCATAACCATGTATGGGACCCCAAAACGCTGGCGGAGTTGAGACAAAGACACGACTTTCTCATCCTGCGAGGAAACGAGATTGCCACGGATCAGGGCGATATGCTCGTCTTCGGATTTGATGA
>JACNIU010000318.1 GCA_014382905.1 Desulfobacterales bacterium | reverse complement strand
TTATCGAAATCGGCTAAAAAAACAGCCTCATTTCTGGTCCTGGCATGATGAAATCGCATCTTGTCAATCTTTTTTATAAAGGCGCCTCCCCTTTCCGCCAACTCAATCGTTCCGTCCGTAGAACCGGAATCAACAATGATCAACTGAATTTGGCCACTATAATCCTGCTGCCCTATCATTTCAAGACACCTGGAAAATACCCGGCCACCATTATAGGTGGGGATGATAATGCTGATTCCCATTTCTACAGCGCGTCTCTCATCTGTCTTATCGTTCTTTATGGCCCATTTTTTTTGAAATGCACGCGATTGCTTCAGAAAAGGCTCCCCTGTGCGTCCCACAATATCGAGCTTGGCCTTAGACCTTATATCAAATATCCAGGCCCTTATCTCACATCAGACATATCCGAATTCTGGATCAGCGCCATAAGCCTTTCGGAGGGTGGCTAAGCGGTTCTGTTGTGATTTCGCGTAACAGGTTCAATCTTGAGCGCCATCGAAGGATTCCTTATAAGCCGAGATAGCCTTTTTGAGCCTCTGAGTGGGTTCTGGCGGGTTTTTTCTTTGAAGCGAGTGTGGCCGATGTTAGAACCAACCCCGCTTTATGATTTGTTCGCAGTTTCTGGAATCTCTTGCTCCAAAACCTGAATTAGTTCCAAAATACCAAGGGATTGACCCGGGAAAACCTGGGTTTCACTGCCTATATGAATATGATGAGGAGAATTTGGTAAATCGGGGAAATGCCTCGAGTTGTCCCAACGTTTTCTTAGGATCCCCTGTGATTGGTCCATCCATTGATGACGATAACGCCGAACCTGCACCAAATCGCCGACCACAGTAAAATACTCGGCCACTTCCAGAAAGTCACCATTAATCAAGGTCGCTCTTGCACGAAAATAACCATGATCGTGTCCAGAGTGCTCAACCGACACGCTTACAGTTTGCAAAATGGGACTTGAAGAGAGGCAGGCTTTTATTTCGTCCAAATGCACTTGAGCACGCATCAACGAGATTCCCCGGTAAGCCGGTTAAGATGCGCCCGGGCCGACCGGGCCATGTCACAAAAAGAACTCCATTCCATAAAATCAGCCGCGTCGCCGAGCTCCCCATCTTCATATCGCCGATAAAACTCCTCAGACGACATCTTGTACCGCTCTTCAAAGCCTTCCAAATGGGCCGTTAAATTTGACAACTCATTTCGTACACGGGCCTGCTCAAGAGCTATCAATTTGTCGATCGTACGCTGAATAACATCGCTCTGATACCCGGATCGACAAAGCGCCTCAAGAATTTGAAGCTTTTCTAAGGTAGCTACAGAAGCTTCCATAACTTAGTCCTCCTCCCGCAGTTAGTAGTTGGTGAACAAGCCTCCATTTGACGTTCAAGGGGCATTGATTTTTCCCGAAGCACCGTGGAAATAAATTTACTTCTCGAAATCCCAAACTGTTTAATGATAGCGTCAATCATGGCGACAAAATCCTCAGGGACGGGGATAGCGACCTTCTGAGTATTCATTTTTGATGCCCTCCTGTTGTATGAACTAAATGAATACTAAGATTCCCAACCCGTGTCAAGGCAAGTGATTCTTTTGGAAAATTGATTTCGTCTTCTCAACACGTTTTCCATAATTCCTTTAGGTGGGAGCAAAGGTCTCCCCATAAGCTTGACGCCCTTTAGTCACTCATCTATACTTGTTCCCGAAAAAAGGAAGTCAGCATCGAATGTTTCACTCCATGGGTTTCGAACCATGAAAGGAAAATCCTGCGGGGTTAAAAATAAAATGAAAATCGCCTACTTAGTGGCATCGAGCGACATTTCCGGGGGGCAGCGCGTCATCTTCCAGCAGACGAAAGAACTGGCAAACAGGGGCCTGGAAATAACGCTCGTCTGTCCCGAACCGGAGCCATAAGCATTCATCCATGCTTATAACACTCAATAAACAGACTCAGCCCAAAATTGCGAAGGTCCAGAAACCTCAACAACGGCCGATGAGAAGCATTGTAGGAGACTCGCCTCACCTTGAATCCAATGTTCTTCAATATCCTTTGCAGTAGTTCGTAGTCGTAGATGAAGCGGTGGGCACCTCCCATGCGCATATGAAAATTCAACGCCTCGCACCGCCCATCGGTTTCACCATGCGCTTCGCACCAGGCAAGATGTTTTCTTTCCCCATTAAGGTAGAGGTCCCTTACAAGGGCTCTCAGGTTCGGGGTGACCAGGCGCATAGCGCCTCCTGGCCTAAGTACCCGATAGCATTCCCTGAGAAACCGCTTCCCTCCTTTCAGATCAATATGTTCGAGTAAGTCCTCACTGTGTATGTAGCCAACGGATCCAGACCTCAGCGGGATGCTACAGCTGAGGTCGGCGACGACCTGAGGCCGCCAACGAAGCTGTAGGTCGAAGTTGATCCATCCATCGATAAGGTTAGCCTCACAACCGAAGTGAGCGCAGATTTCGGGTTCACCAGGAACCAGCCGTGGCTTTCCGGGAAGGTAACGCCGTACGTCTGCAGCAAGCTCCAGGTAAAGATTCCGACTCTCACCAAGCACCCTGACATACTCGGTTACAAATGCACGAGTTTCCCTTGAGGTTGCAGCGTAATATTTCCGCTGCAGAGATCTGAGTTTCCTTTTCAGTATCCTGAGGCGTCTAAACCTGCGTATCATAAGGCTCTCACCCTCTTTTCGTGCATATCTCCGGATAGACGAATAGCTCAAGCTCAGAGATCAAGGTGACAAAGTTAAGGAAATTTTGGATTCAAGCAGAGCGAGGCTGTGCCTTTATACCGCTTATTGTTTCGACTATCCTAACAGCTTTCATCTAAATAAAGCCATGGGGCTTTGCCGGGATGGGTTACAGCCTCGCCTTCTGGATACCTCGAGGTTTGTGTCTGCGCAGTATCGATTTAAAACAGCCATTGAGCCTGTCGATCAAATTCTCTTCACTAAATTTATCGGAAACGATTTGTCCGCGGTGTGCAATCTTCTTCCTTAATGCTCTATTCTTGAACATCATTACTATAGCCTGCGCAAGCGACTCAGGATCAAGGCCCTCCACAAACAATGAATAATCCGCCGTTTCATCAAAACCCTCATAGGATGATATCCTGCTCAAGATCGTTGGCACTCCGCATGCCATGGCCTCAACTGCAGGAAGCCCGAATCCTTCAGCCTCCTTTGACATGGAGACAAAAAGATCTGCTTCTCTATAGATTTCACCCATTTCCTGATGTGGCACATGCAAGTGGTACACGTCTGGCTCCACTATCTTTCGCTCTTCATCTGAAAGAGGGAATTGTGAGACCCTTATGAGCCTAACAGCAGCTTTTAGTCTTTTTTTGACGAGCTTAATACCCGTGAGCGCTGCAGCTATGTTTTTGAAATCAGCCTGAAATGGGCCAACCACCAGGATCGAAAAAGGCCTATTGGTGATTTCATTTTGTTGGACCTGGGCGGGATAGAAAACATCTTTGTCGATCGCCTGGCCTATGTAATGGGTTTCCGCGTTAAATCGGTTTCTTAAAAATCCATCTAGATGTTGTGAGACAGTAAGTTTTGGTACATTATAAGAATAGGCCCTATCAATATCAGATTTCTGCGACTGTAGTTCTTTGAAATCACCCTCATAGCCTTGACACAGGTGCACAGGGATCCCCTTTCCGGATTCAACTACAGGCCTTACCGTAGACCAATATGTTGCCACTATGATATCTGCAGATGGGATACTATCTGAATCCAGACACGGCACGTGGCATACAGGCACTTTAAGAGGATGCCAATCGGGTTTAGACCCGGTTGTTGTAAGAAACGCATCATGTCCTATTTTTGAAAGCAATTCGAGGTGTTGAAAGACGACATATATGCCTCCCCACAACTCCGTAGATTCTGTTACATAAGTTATTCTCATCTATGCCCCCCTGGTAGACCGGGTACTGTTCATTTCAATTTCGCGAAAGGGGTTTGCCATTGACACTCAGCCCTATTCGCCATATACTCGTGCGACAAAAATGCAAAACTTGATGGTCTCGTAAAAACTCAGGAACCGAATTTTTCTTGTTTGTAACCGCTTGATTTTGTTACATGCCGTTTTCAATTTTTGTGAATTTTGTGCCTTTTTGCGGCTTCATCAAACCTGGATTGAGCATGATCCCCTCCATCACCATCCTATGGCCCAAGGTCGCGGCCCCGGACATCGAAGAAATCAAGTTCTCTTACGATTTCTGCCGCAGGCTGAGCAAACAGCTCTGTGAGGAGTCTGATCTGACATTTTCATGGGTCGAGTACACTGATGACCTGTCTCTTGGAGAAATACTCCCTCAGATCCAAGGGGATATGGCTCTGATTATAACACACCCGGAAATTGTGCTGTCTCCGTCCGCACTAAAGGGTCTGATAAGGGGTCTTGAAAAGGGATATAGCGTCTGCGGCCCGGTCTATAATCAAACCGCTTTTTCTCATCAGGCAACCGACCTGCCTGCACCTTATGTTGACATGGAAACCTATCTTGAGGTAGCAGAGGCTCTCGCACAGAGGGAAAACAACAAATATATTGCTGTCGATTCCTTAGACCCTGCATGCGTTTTATACCGGGTAGATTTCTTAAGACAAGTTCGTAAGCAACCCCTTCTCTCTGAAATCCCACAATTGATTGCCGAATTGACAAAGGAGGGCGCTGCAGCCGTCCCGGGCGCCCTGGTTCACTGTGGTTTTTTGCAGGGTTTTGAAACCGAGAGGGTTGACCTTTTGCGTCTGATTCCTGAAGGTGTGAAGCGGGTTTTGGATATCGGATGCGCAAAGGGAGGATATGGCAAAGCGCTGAAAGAGGCCCGTCCGGAGATCTCCCTCACCGGCGTAGAATTAAACCCGGTAATGGCGGAATCTGCTGCTCTCTATTATGATGAAGTGATCACATGCCCGGTAGAGGAAGCCGACCTGACAGGTGGTTTTGACCTTATCAACTGCGGGGATATCCTGGAGCACCTGCAGGACCCCTGGAGCATCCTAAAAATACTTAATGGTCTCCTGAGAAACCACGGATACTTAGTCTCGAGCATCCCCAACGCGGGCCACTGGTCGATCGTCAAAGCGCTACTCAAAGGGGAATTTCAGTATATTCCCTTAGGCCTGTTATGTATTGGGCATTTGAGATGGTTCACTGAATCATCTATTCGCGCCGCCCTCGAACACGCAGGTTTTTCCATCGATATTTTTGAAAGAGAACAAATCCCGCCTACGCCTAAGGGTGAGTTGTTTATCAGCCGGATGTGTGCGGCCGGCTATGGAGACGAGAGGTCACTCAGGACAAATGAATTCACTCTAAGGGCTGTCAAAAACAGCCGTTAGGCGCTGGCTGAATATTCTCCGGATGGAATTTATTTCGCAAGAGGCATAAAATTAGGGATAGCCTTTGACGACTTTTTTGCAAGGACATGCTTCCACTGGTTTGATTCAAAGGACCAATTATCTAAAAGCGGCATTCCTACGTCTTTTGGCACTTTCGGTATTTTGCATGCCACGATCAGATTAACTTCTCCCTTATCCTTTTCAATTTTCACATCCTTTATCTTGATAGACGCGTACGAGATCTCACCGGCATTTTTGATACGTTCGAGGTATTTTTCGTACGGAAGCGACCCCTTTTCCAGCTCCCTGTCATAGGTGGCTTTATAATCCTTATCAATAAGCCTCTTGGTCCAGTACTCTGCAGCCACTCTTTCAAGAGAG
>JACNIU010000263.1 GCA_014382905.1 Desulfobacterales bacterium | reverse complement strand
GCAAGGATTTCAATTTGGATCGGCTCAAAAGTGTCGGCTTTGATGCGGTTTTCTTGGGTCTTGGTGCACAGTTGAGCCGGCGTATTCCGGTGGATGGGGCGGATCTGCCGGGTGTTTTGTGGGGTGTTGATTTTCTGGTAAAGGTTGCCAAAGGCGAAGATATCAGGCTGAAAGATCGTGTTATCGTGATCGGTGGGGGCAGTGTGGCTGTTGATATGGCCCTTATCGCCCTGAGGCGCGGCGCCGGGGATGTGACAATGGTCTGCTTAGAGAGCCGTAAAGAGATGCCTGCGCACGAGTGGGAGATCGATGGCGCCCTTGAGGAAGGCGTCCGGTTAATGCCCTCCTGGGGTCCGGGGAAGATCCTGAGGAAAGACGGTCAGATTACAGGGATGGAACTGGTGCGATGCACGAAGGTTTTTGATGAAAAAAGGGATTTTTCGCCTGCGTTTGAAGATATAAAGGAAATAATAGAAGGGGATCAGGTGATCATGGCGATCGGCCAGGCCTCAGACCTGTCATTTTTGGAGAATGACAGGCGGATATCCATAGCCAAGGGTCTCATTGTAGTAGATCAAGGCACCCTTGAGACAGGGATGGAAGGGGTCTACGCCGGTGGCGACGTGGCAGCGACCTCTGGAGCCGGCATCATCCATGCCATCGCGGCCGGTCGTAAGGCTGCGTCCTCCATAGATAAGACCTTGGGGGGCGCAGGAGATATTGATGAAGTCCTGTTTGCGTCGGGGCCTCCGCGCCAGCGGTTAGGGAGGGATGAAGTATTTGCCCTGTGGCCCCGTGAAAAGGCGCCCGAAATTGACCTGAAATCGCGGCATGAGGGATTTCAGGAGGTGTCCCTCGGTTTTACCGATGATCAGGCGTTGCAGGAAGCGAAGCGCTGTCTCCAGTGCGACCTACGTCTTTATTTAGGGAGGAACCCTTCACCTCCTGAAAAGATGGTGACCTTTAACGAAGAAACGATTGCCCAGGTTCCGGAGGCAGAAGGGGTCTATCATCTGTACGATGAAGACAAAAATGTCTTAGCCATAAAGGGAACTCCCGATTTGAGGAAGAGCCTCCTTGAAGACCTGGAAGATGGGAGTTCGGCAGTATGGTTTGATTTTGAAGAAGATAAGATGTACTCCCAGCGGGAGAGCGAACTGATCCAGCAGTATCTGCAGAAGCATGGGGAGATGCCCGGGGGAGGGGATTCAGACCTTGATGACCTGTTTTGAGGGAGAGGATCAAATGGTTCGGTGCTGGGGTCTTTCTTCAAGGAGCAGGAGTGCCTATACGGTTTTTCAAAATGATATTTCAACGATACAAGCCCTGGTAAGGGAAATCCGGCTGAACTACTGTATGGGAATGGTGAAAGGGATGGGGATTGATGCCCCGGTGAAATAGAAAAGAAAAAGCATTTCACGGGGTAAAATTGATGATTTACGATTGAAAACCAATAACCAATAACGAATAACTAATACCCAATACCCGTTCTCATTTCCACAACACATTATAGATCTGGATCGGGTTGTGGATCCCTTTTACCTCTATATGACCCATCTCTTCCACCTCAATCAGCCCCTTCACCAGACTGTGTGTCCTCTGGCTGATCAAGATTTGTCCGGCCTTGGCCAATGTTTCAAGGCGAGCGGCCACGTTGACCTGGTTTCCTATGATCGTGTAGTCCCTGTGAGTCTCTGAACCGACATTGCCGACAGTTACAAATCCGCTGTTGATGCCTATCCCCACACCCAGTTTATGGCCGTATTGGTCCCATTCATCTGACAGGTCTACAATCTTTTTTTGCATATCCATTGCCATGCGCACCGCCAGCTCTGCATGATTTTCCATCGGGATCGGATCGCCAAAGAATATGAGAAGACCATCCCCCACTATCTTGTTCAGGGTTCCGTCATGGAGGTGGACGATCTCTATCATTTCAGAATGGTATCTGGTTAAGAGGTGGAAGAGTTCCTCTGGCTCTAAGCTATCCGTGAGATTTGAGAAACCCCTTATATCGGTAAATACCACGGTCATCATTTTTCTCTGCGGTTCCGTCCCAAGCGCATCCTCGCTGGTGAGGATTCGCTCAGCAAGCTTGGGGGAGAGATATCGGCGCAGTTCATTATGCTTTTCCAGTTGGACAACCTGGGCTTTGACCTTTGCCTCAAGGTTACTGTTCAGTTGAAGCAGTTCCTGCTGGGCCTTACGCAGTTCCGAGGTACGCTTTTCAACCCTGCTTTCCAGCTCTCTATTGTACTCGTCTAAACGGGCTTTTGCCTTTATCAATTCCGCAACGGTTTTCTCAAGCTCAAGATAGGCCTCATTTTTGGCTTTCATGCTTTTTCTGAGTTGATCGATTGTCTCGATCAATTCTTGTCCCGAACCCATTTTGTCCCCTCTTATCCTGGATATCTGGGAGAGGCGGTGGAGGATCGATACCCGGCCGTATGAGACATCTAAAATAAAATAGGGCGCCATAAATATTTCTCCGGCCGTGAGCAGCACCCTCTCATCGACCCGGATTGTTTCTGTTACAAGAATCGCTCCTCTTTGATCACCGGGTTCCGGAGTGAAACGCGGGGGTATTTCTGTGTATTTCCCCAAGAAAATCTCTCTGCCATTCACCAACTCCGGCTCAAGTAGGACCTTTTTCCCCACTTTGAGACGGCGGCCCTTGTTTGGGTCTCTAAGGGTCATGACACCTTCTTCAATTTTGACATTCAGCCCATATTGGGTGAATTCAGGCTCTTCGTTGAAGAGGATCTCGGGATTGTATGGGGTCACGGCTTGTTTGATGGTAGCCGGGGAGAGTCCCCAAATGGTAGGGATAGAGGAGAGAATCCCTCGCAGGTAGGGATCACCTATATAGTCGCTTTCAGGACCGATGTCGCTGTGGAACTGTACCTTCAGAATGGTCCTCATTTTTTTCGATTTGCGATTGTAGGTAGGCGGCAGGATTACGTCGATTTCTTTGGTGTCGTCAAAGTTATTGTTGAAAAAGGGTACTCGCTTGAACCCGTCATTAGGAGAGGCGAAGACCCTCACAAAGTAATGGAATCGCCCCCATGAACGGAGGCTTGCCGAAGATGCGCCGCAGTTGAAAAAGAAATCAGGTTCACCAACAAGTTCCTTGCCCCTCCTGAAGATCCGATCAAAGTTGTGGTAAGTGGTCCACTCGTCTTCGTTGAGGAAGAAATCCTCTGCCGAATCGTACTGATCCCGTGGGTAGGAGAGCCCTTCAAACAGGGACGGGTGGTTCCCCACCCTGTTTCTGGCATAGGTGGCGATGATTCTGATGTTGCGATTACTGATACAATCAGGACGGCTCATTGATTATATCCAACGTCTTGATCAAATGGGGGTATGTGTCCTTCCAGCTCCATACCATATAGATATTTTAGGCAACTGACAACCCGATTTGTTATTCGGTGGATTTTATTTCTTGACAAAGAGAGCGGTTGTTATAATATTGGGACAAAGATCAAACGGGACGTGGCGCAGCCTGGAAGCGCACCTGAATGGGGTTCAGGGGGCCCGGGGTTCAAATCCCCGCGTCCCGACCAGTAAAGATCAGGAAATTTGGCGGGTCAGCTGATAAGCGACCCGCTTTTTTTCCGTCAGACGAATATAAGGGGGTTTACCCCTGGCGCAGGTCTTAAAGAGCGGGTTAACAAATAAACAAGGTTATTCGATAGGGTAAACGGAGCGGCACCGGTGAAAAGCGGCTTAATGTGTGAAAAAAGGATTATATTTCCTTTCTCTGCCGATGGTCGTGTGGGGTCCGTGGCCCGGATATACCCTCAACTCATCTCCTAAGGGAAAGATCTTTTCTATAACACCCTGCACCAATTGATGATGGTTACCACCGGGGAAATCGGTTCTTCCGATGGAACCGGCAAACAGGGTATCACCGGTGAAAACGACTCCGGGTGCATGAAAGCACACCCCGCCGGGAGAGTGCCCGGGCGCATGGATCACGGAGATCTCGAAGTTGCCCAGAGGGATCTTCTGCCCATCCACAAGCCGCCCGTCCGGTTCAAAGACAAGGCCGCCTGAATCGAGGGGATGAATGAGTACCGGGGCCTTGGTTATCTTTTTTAACTCCTGGGCACCGCCAACATGGTCGATATGCCCGTGGGTGATAAGGGTATAGCGGATATTCAATCCTAAACTGGATATCTCCTTTATAATTCGGAACACCTCGTCACCCGGATCAATCACAAGACCCTCTTTTGTTTCTTTACAACCCAGTATGTAACAATTGGCCTGATAGGGCCCAACCACTAATTTTCGAAGCATTGATTTTACCTCGAGACCTTTGCAAAACGCCCCCTTTTGGCCAATCTCGGCGTCAGGCTCAGATTTCAATCCTCGAAATATTCAATATATTCCTGCGGTTAAAATTTTCGCCTTCCTTGACATTGACCAAAATTGAACATTTTTCAAAAGTCTCACCTCAAAGATTCCTGTTGCCGGGCGTGCTGCATACCCCGCAGCGGTAGCATTCTCCCACCCGGCAGATGTCCGATTCCTCTCCCTTCAGGGCCAGGCTGTACTCCTTAGTAAGATGCTTTTTCAAAATGCCGTTGTCAATAAAGTCCCAAGGGAGCAATTCATCAAACCCCTTTGGCCGGTACACAAAAAAATCAGGGTTAACATCAGAAAACCTTAGTGCCCTGGTCCAGTCCCCCCTCGATTTATGGGCCATCATCAGGATGGAACCCACCCTTCGATCCCCCATTGAAAGGAGTGTCTGGACATAGGCCCACTTGGGGACGTCCGAACTGATACCGATGCCACCTGCCTTGCCCAATGACTTCTTCAGCCATTTCTGCTTCTTCTTAAGGGATTCCAAATCCTCCATGGGAAACCACTGGAACGGGGTAAACGCTTTCGGAACAAAGCAGTTCACACTGAGTTTGATTCGGCCCATAGTTCCCCTCTTAGCGGATTCCCTGATCATGTGGTGTTTGATCCCCTTCACAAGTTCAACGATCTCATTTACATCATCATCCGTTTCAGTGGGAAGACCGATGAGAAAGTACAGCCTGACAGAAAAGTCTCTGGTCCTGGCTATCATGCGGACGGCTTCGGTGATCTGTTCACTCGTAAGGTGCTTGTTTATCGTTCTTCGGAGCCTTTCGGAGCCGGCCTCCGGGGCTATGGTTATGGTTTTCTGACCAGCTAACTTCAGTGTATCAAGGAGCCCCTGCGTCAATGCCTCTGCTCTCAGGGATGAGACGGAAAAGGAGCATCCTCTCTCAATGATCATTGCGGTGACTTCTTCTATCCCTGGTACATCCGATACAGCCGGGCTCAGCAGGCCTACTTGACGGGACCTTTCCATTGCCTTTGAAACGGACGCGCTGAGGAGTGCGTTCTCATAGGGTCGTGGCGGGCGATATACGTAGCCTGCAGCACAGAATCTGCACGAACGCCCGCATCCCCTCCCCAATTCCACGAGGACCTTGTTGCCGAATTCCGTATCAGGGGTTGTGATGGTCGATACCGGCATCCTTTTTTCTGAGAATCCCCCTGTGGCAGAACAGGCCACCTTGATTCTTTCAGGGACCTGATTATTCTCCGGGATAAATGCCTTAAGGGTGCCATTCTTGTGATATTCGGGTCTGTAAAGAAGGGGGGCATAAAGGCTTTGCATGTTCATTGCCAAATTGGCGGCAACCTCTTTTCTTGAGGCCCTGTCCGTATTGAACTCCAAAAGCTGGTCGATGAATTCATTCAGATTGGCCTCAGCCTCACCCAATAAGAAGAAATCAACAAAGCGAGAGAGAGGCTCCGGATTCAGAAAGGTGGTGATTCCCCCTGCCATGACAAGGGGCATCGGAGCTGATCTTTCCTCTGCGAGGAGGGGGATACGTGCCAATTCCAGGACGTGAAGGACGTTGGGGTAGTCATTTTCAAAGGAGAGTGAAAAGGCGACAAGGTCAAATTCATATAGTGGGATCTGCGATTCTAAGGAGAGGAGCGGCTTTCCTGATCGAAGGTAGAGGGACATTTCTTGACCTTCGGGCAGGAAAACGCGCTCTGCAACAACCCGCGACCTCTCGTTCAAAAGATGGTAAACGATCTGGAAACCTAAATTGGACATGCCCAGGCGGTAATAGTTGGGGTATGTTAGGGCAATGGAGAGCTTACCTCCCCAATCCTTTACCACCGCTCCGCTTTCCGTTGCGAGCCGGGCTCGATAGAGTGAAACGATGTCGTTTGAAATCGTCAATCGGCCTTGGCCCTCAGGAAGGTTGGATAATCCAGATTCTCCTTAATACGGAATTTATCGAAGAATCCCCGTTTTTCCCGTTTGTCAATTTCCTTTCCCAATAGACTGTTGAGACCCTTTCCTTCTCTTAGAAAAGTGGGCGTGTCGAGGCTCACGCCATTTTTTCTCACAGTCCAATCCTCCGCAATATCTTCGGAGGTAACATCTCTCAGTCTGACGACATTATCATAATCCGGACCCCTGACTTTAGCGGCATCTCTTACGACGGCCCTGATATGCTTGTGATCTTTCTCCACGCTATGCCCATCTATGCCGGTGGCAATAACCGTTATCTGGACCTCATCCTTCAGGCTGTCGTCAAGGACCATGCCCCAGAAGATCTCTGCATCCTCATTCACTTCGTTCTTGATGTAGTTTGAGGCCGCATCCACCTCTTCCATGGTCATGTCGGAAGGTCCGGTTATGTTCATGAGCAGACCTTTGGCGCCCGCAATGGAGATATCCTCCAAGAAGGGACTGTTTATGGCGTTTTGTGCGGCCTCGCATGCCCTGTTCTCCCCGCTGGCCTTGCCCATCCCCATGAGTGCGGTTCCCATCTGTTCCATTACCTTTTTTACATCGGCAAAATCAAGATTGATGAAACCGCGGCTCATGATCAGATCTGAAATTCCTTTGACCGCCTGGAGGAGGACCTCGTCGGCCTTTGCGAAAAGGTCTCTCAAAGGTGTGGTCTTATCCCCCAGGCTCTTGAGGCGTTCATTGGGGATAACGATCAGACTGTCCACCTGTTTCTTGAGGGCTTCGATTCCCTCCAAAGCTCTCCGCATCCGAGGTTCCCCCTCAAACTTGAAAGGCTTTGTTACTACGGCTACCGTTAGCGCTCCGTTCTCCTTGCTCACACGGGCTGCAACAGGAGCGGCGCCGGTCCCTGTTCCCCCGCCCATCCCTGCCGCTATGAAAACCATATCGGACTTGCCTAATGCTTCTATGATCTCGGTGATACTCTCTTCTGCCGAGGTCCTGCCGATGTCAGGATCAGCGCCAGCTCCCAGGCCCATGGTGATGGAAGGGCCGAGCTGGATCTTGTGAGGGCAGAAAGACTTTTCAATGTCCTGGGAGTCGGTATTTGCCACAACAAAATCAACCCCTCTCAGATTTGAGCTGATCATGTTGTTAATGGCATTACCTCCTGCCCCACCAATACCCAACACTTTTATCTTGGCGTTGTAACCCCCCTTTTCCACTTCATCAATAAACTCGAATTTCATGGCGTCCCCCCTTTCTTGTGGCTAATGCATTACAGGCTCCCAAATCCCATCCGCACGTTACCCCAGTACCATCTACCGGAGCTACCCCAGAGGAATGGACTTCGTATTCCACAGGGCAGGCGGGGCAGGCGCAGATTATCACAGATTTATTAAGCATCCATTCATCCATCCCCGCTTTCTGCCCTCTGCCCTCCGACCTCTGTCCTCCGTCCTCTGCCCTCCGACCTCTGTCCTCTGCCCTCTGTCCTCTGCCCTCCGCCCTCTGCCCTCCGACCTCTATCCTCCGTCCTCCGACCTCCGACCTCCGACCTCTGTCCTCTGTCCTCCGCCCTCCGCCCTCCGACCTCTATCCTTTCCATCCATCCAATCGCCAATCATAAATCGACAATCAACAATCCAAGAACTCTTCACTTCCCCAATCCCCCAATCGTTATTCAAACAATATCCTTAAACCATCTTTTCATTCTTGCCATTACAAGGTGAAAAATATTTGTATCCCGAATCCGGAATTTCTTGTTCTTTTTTCTTGCTTTAGCCCCGTACAGGACGAGTCCCACGGCTGTCGCATACATCGGTTTGTTGACCAGGTCAGTCAGTCCGATTATCCCCTCGGGATATCCTGCCCGAGCCGGTGCATTGAAAATCTGCTCCGCCATCTCGCTAATTCCCGGCAGCTCTGCAGACCCCCCTGTCACAACCACTCCTGAACTGGCCATATCTTCGTAGCCCGAGCGTGCAAGCTCGCTGTAGAGCAGGGAAAATATCTCTTCCACCCTAGGTTCCAGAATCTCACCTAAAATCTGTCTGGATAGGGTTCTCGGCTTTCTTCCCCCGACGCCAGGCACTTCTATGGTCTCATCCTTGCCTATCAGAGATGAAAGCGCGCACCCATATTTTATCTTGATCTTTTCAGCCTCTAATTTGGGTGTCCTCAGACCCACGGCAATGTCATAAGTCAAGTTATCCCCGCCTAAGGCCAGCACAAACGTATGTTTGATGGCACCCTTGGAAAACAGGGCCATATCGGTGGTTCCACCCCCGAAGTCGATGAGCGCCGCCCCGAGATTACGCTCCTCTTTTGTGAGGACAGCCTCGCTTGACGCTAAGGACTCAAGCACAATGTCGTAGACGTCGAGTCCCGCCCTGTTGGCGCATTTTATGATGTTCTGGGCTGACGTAACTGCCCCGGTTACAATATGGACCTTTGCCTCTAAACGAACACCAGCCATCCCAAGAGGGTCCATAATACCGTCCTGGTCATCGACGATGAACTCCTGGACCAGGGTATGGATAACTTCGCGGTCCATGGGTATGGCAACCGCGCTTGCGGCCTCAATAACGCGATCGATATCTTTTTTGGTCACCTCCTTCTCTTTGAGGGCGATCACTCCCGGCGTGTTAAATCCCTTTATGTGGCCCCCGGCGATACCGGCATAGACAGAGCTTATCTCACATCCGGCCATGGTCTCTGCTTCTTCTATGGCCTCCTTTATGGAATTGACGGTATGTTCGATATTGATAACTACGCCTTTTCTGAGACCCTCAGAAGGGTGGCTTCCCATGCCGATGATTTCTACCCCATCGGGGCGGACGTCACCCACGACCGCACAGATCTTGGTGGTGCCTATATCGAGACCTACAATTATCTCCCCTCCCATTTCGTTGTTACCTCGCTGATCGCAGGGCGCGTGGAGCAGAGCGCATAGGCCAGGGCGTCACTTCTTGGGTCATGCGCATTGCGTTCAGTGCCCCGCGGATACTGCCTGTTAGCTGTTTCTGAAAGAGACCACCGCCCCGTCCGCATAGTTGAGGTTAATGTGAGTCACCAAGTGAATCTTTCCTGACTGATTCAAGTGTTCGGCCACTTTTTTCAGCCCGTCCATTTTGACTGCCAATTCGTTCCATGTGAATGTGATCTCTGCCCTCAGGTGGTTGAAGTAGAGCGAGATCCCTCCGTCTTTTCTTAGATGAAGTTCCGAAAGTTTTTCTAATGACCATAGATCGTCTTCTGACGCCAAAACCCTGGTGACATGAATCGCTTTGCTCAACTGATCTTGGGCCTTTGAACTGTCCTGGGAAAGGCCCGTAATGACCGGGAAATCGATGTTGTCTGATTTGGAAACCGTCTTGAATATCTCGCCCCATTGATTGACGTAGTAAAATCTATCGGTGAGTGCCAATGCTGCGGGGACCTGCTTTTCCGCTTCAACAATCAACGTGTGGGGGAAGCGTCTTTCCAGTTTAATCGATCGGATCCACGGATGCTCCTCCATCCTTATTTTCAGCTTGTCAAGGTTAAGGTTCAGCAGGCCCTGGTCGGAGTTCAAGCCACACATATCCATCAGTTCATCTCTGATTTTTCCATCAACACCTTTCATGTCTACCTGTTCGAGCTTCATGTAAGGTGACGTGAGCAGGCAGTGGTAAAGAGACAGGAAAGAGAGACTCAGTGCAATTATCACTGATAGGAAGAGAAAAATTCTCATGATCCCCGATCCAATCCGTTGGATCAAACGAAATACCGAAAAAACCACCCGTTTTTTCATACAAGGTCTCCCACGATTCGGATCTCCAGTTCCAATTGCACGCCCGCCCTTCTCCTCACCTCTTCACGTGCCAGATTGATGAGGGCCAGGATATCCGTTGCTGTAGCGCCTCCTTTGTTGATGATAAAGTTGGCGTGCTTATTTGAGATCATGGCCCCGCCTATTGTTTTTCCTTTCAATCCCGCCTCTTCGATGAGCCGGCCTGCGTAATCGTTGACCGGGTTTTTGAATACGGACCCGGCGCTTGGATATTCGAGGGGCTGCGTTTCCCTTCGTCTCTTGAGGTAGTTCGCGATTTTCTCTGCCACTCTTTCCTGTGTGTCCCGGTCCAATTGAAACGTAACCTGGGTAATGACAACCCCTTTTTCCAGATCCAGGGAACGATATGAAAACCTGAGCCGGGATCTATCTCTTTCTTCCAAACCGCCTGTTTGGGTCACCAGTTTAAGTTTATGAACCTTGGCCCCTATTTCGTTCCCGAAGGCCCCTGCATTCATCGCCACCGCTCCTCCAACCGTGCCGGGTATGCCTGCGAGAAACTCCAATCCTGTTATCCCCTCTGCCCGGCACCGTATCAAGAGATCGGCAATAGGCAGGCCTGCGCCGACGGATATCTCCGAAACATCGGATTTATTACAACTTATTCTGGTGAAGGCCCCGGAAAGGAGGATGACCGTGCCTCCAATCCCACCGTCCCTTACTAACAGGTTGCTTCCCCGGCCTGCCACTATGTAGGGTATTCCTTCCTTGACAAGAAAAGACATTACCCTGCAAAGCGTTTCAGAATCTCCGGCTTCATAAAGGGCTTCAGCGTTTCCCCCTACCCGGAAGGTCGTGTGCCGGCTCATGGGAGAATCAAATTCGACCCGCTGACCAGAGATTCGTAGCAGTTCCGTTTTTTGCCATTTATTCATGATTTACCGCTATGCGCTATGCGCTTAGCATTTCAAAGAGCCTTTCACCCTCTTGATATATATTGCCGGCGCCAAGGGTCATTACCAGGTCATCTGGTTGCACGAGGTCCAGGAGGATGGGAGCGACCTCCTCCTGCCGAGAGCAGAAAACAACCTCCTTGTGTCCATGATCTTTGATGCACTGAGACAACCTCTCCCCGGTGATCCCCTCAATCGGAGCCTCTCCGGCCGAATAAATTGGGCACACGAGAAGGATATCCGCATCATTAAAAGAGATGACAAAACGGTCCAGCAAGGCTTGAGTTCGCGTGTATCTGTGTGGCTGAAAGACCACAATTAGCCGTCTCTCGGGCCAGCACTCCTTGGCCGTCTTGAGTGTGGCCATAATCTCTGTGGGATGATGGCCGTAATCATCGAGGAAAAGGACGCCATTCTTTTCTCCCTTGAGTTGGAAACGTCTTGAAAGCCCGCCCAAGGCCATGAGTCCTTCCTTGATGACCCCGAACCCTAAGTCCAATTCAAGTCCAACTGCAGTGGCTGCGAGGGCGTTAAGGACATTATGCTCCCCGGGCATTCCTACTGTCAGTCTCCCCAATGAACTCCCACGGAAAATTACTTCAAGGGTGGCACCCCATCGCTCCTTTTCCAGGTCCCTTCCCCTGAGATCGGCCTGGGGGGTCATTCCATAGGTCAGGCATCTCTTTTTCAGACGGGGAATAATCCCCTGGATTTCCTCGTTATCAAGGCAGAGTATAGCGCTTCCGTAAAAAGGGACCTTGTTGATAAAATCAACGAATGTCTGCCGGATGGCGTCAATATTGCCGTAATGGTCCATATGTTCGTGATCTATATTGGTAACTACTGCGATGGTGGGGGATAGCACCAAAAAGGAGCCATCGCTTTCGTCCGCCTCAGCAACTAAGATATCCCCCTGACCCAGTTTGGCATTGGATCCGCCCCAGATGTCGAGCCTCCCCCCGATAACCACCGTGGGATCGAGCTGTCCGCATGTCAGGATGGAAGCGATCATGGAGGTGGTGGTTGTCTTCCCGTGGGCACCGGCGATGGCTACCCCGTATTTGAGCCGCATCAGTTCCGCCAGCATTTCGGCCCTTGGTATTACGGGAACATAACGTTCCTTTGCCTCTAAAATTTCAGGATTGGCACCTCCAACGGCCGAGGAATAGACCACCACATCGGCCCCTTCCACATTTTCCCTGCTGTGCCCCTCAAAAATGCTCCCCCCGAAGCTGGCGAGCCGTCGGGTTACCGCAGTCGCTTTCAGGTCTGATCCGCTGACCTTATAGCCCAGGTTGATCAAGAGCTCGGCCAGTCCGCTCATGCCGATGCCCCCGATTCCCACAAAATGGATATGTTTTACCTTTCCGAATTGTTTCATGGGTCAACAGACCTGTTTTCATTGAGGTTGCGGGTTGCGGGTTGCGGGTTTCAGCCCGATTGAAGCGGGCGGCTAACCTTAACTTTAGTCACTTGTAACATCTCTATCATCTGGTCCACGATGACCCCTGCCGAATTGGGTCTCCTGATCTTATGCGCGTTTTCACCCATCTTCTTCAGCGCCGGGTGGTTGTCCATATATCTGATTAATGTGCGCGCCATAACTTCGCCGGTCAAATCTTTCTGCAGGATCATCTCTGCTCCTCCGGCTCGAACCAGAGAACCGGCATTTATTTCCTGGTGGCGGTTCGTCGCGTAAGGGTAGGGGATAAGGATCGAAGGCTTCCCCAAGGCTGCCAATTCAAAAATGGTGGTTGCTCCTGCCCTGCTCACCACAATGTCTGCCCTGTTGTAGGCAGCGCCCATATCCCTTATAAACGGAAAGATATCTCCTCTGAGCCCCCTGGCCCGGTAGTCCTCGATCACCCGCTCGTAGTCTCCTTTTCCGGCCTGGTGAATGACCTCAATCTTTTTTCCCCGATTTGTCAAAGAAGCCAGTGCCTCCACAAATATCTCGTTGATCGCCTTAGCGCCCTGACTCCCCCCGACTACCAGGACGGTAAACCTGTCCGGCTTTTCAGCATTCGGTCTGCTCAGGAAAAGTTCGCGCCGCACAGGATTGCCCGTAAGAAGCGGTTTTTTCCTCAAAAAATGGGGCCTGCTTTCCTCAAAGGAGATAAACACGCGATCCACGAATTTAGAGAGCAATCGATTCGTAACCCCCGGGTAGGAATTCTGCTCATGGATCGCGGTGGGTATCCCCATGAATTTTGCGGCCACGCAGAACGGTCCGGCAGAATACCCTCCAACGCCGAGGGCAACCCACGGCGAAAACTGTCTGATGATAGATACCGATTGCACAATGCTCTTCGGGAGTTTGATGAACACAGCCATACCTTTTTTCAACCCCCGGCCTTTCATGCCCTCCACATCAATAGGAAGCGCCCTAAACCCGTAATGTGATAATATATCTGCCTCCATTTTCTTTCGGCCGACCACAAATAGAACTTCTGCATTCTCGACCCTTGTTTTCAGTTCTCTTGCGACAGCTATGCCCGGAAAGAGATGCCCTCCTGTGCCTCCCCCCGCGATGATCAGGCGAAAACCGGATGTATTCGGCTCAGAATTCTTTGTTCCCCATTCCCCATTCCCCATTCCGCGTTCCCCATTCTGGATTCACCATTACATTAGCTTTTCGATGAAATATTCAACAGAACTCCTATGCTCGCAAGGGTTATTACCAGAGACGAACCGCCATAACTGATGAGAGGAAGCGTTAGTCCTTTAGTGGGAAGTAGCCCCATGACGACTCCCATATTAATCAGAACCTGAAGGCCGATAAATGCGGTCAGGCCCAGGGCCAGATAAGTGCTATAAAGGTCCTTTGCCTTAAGTGCCACTCTTATCCCCCCCATGATCAAGATGCCGAACAGAACGATAATGGATGCCACGCCCAAGAGACCCAATTCTTCACCCATGATGGAGAGAGCGAAATCGGTATGAGGTTCGGGCAGATAAAAAAGCTTCTGTTTGCTGTTGCCCAGGCCTGCTCCGAAAATGCCCCCTGATCCAAAGGCTAAGAAGGAGTGTATGATCTGAAAGCCGATGCCTTTAGGATCATCCCAGGGGTTCATGAAGGCAAGCCACCTTTTGAGTCGATAATCAGCGTTCAAGATCAGCCACGCGACTACCGGGGCGAAGAGGAGCAAAATGGAAAGGAGCTGAAAAATCCTCACGCCCCCCACAAACAGCGCGATAAGGACCCATGCGCCGACGATCACCGCAGTCCCGAGGTCCGGCTGAAGGACAATGAGGAACATAAATGCGCCGGCAACGATGAGATGAGGCAAAAGACCTTTTGAGAATGACTCCATGACCGTCCCTTTTTTGGACATGGAGTATGCCATATACACGGCCAATGTGAACTTTGCCAGTTCAGAAGGCTGAAAGGAAAAATTGCCTAAACTTATCCATCTGCAGGCGCCCCCCACTTTATGTCCCAGACCCGGAACAAACAGAAGCAGCAGGAGAGAGAGGCTGATTAGGAGCAAAGGATAGACAAGCTTCGAATACAGGGTGCAAGGGATATATCTTGTCATCACCATAAGTGCGATCCCGATGAGGCAAAACAGTGCCTGTCTTTTAAGATAGAAATAGCTGTCACCCAGACGGTGTTCTGCTAAGTTGGAGCTGGCACTATAGACGATCACTAAACCCAGTGTGACCAGAAGGATCGCAGGAATAAGAAGCATATAGTCGTATCCCGAGTCTGCTGCCTTTTTTTCACCCATGAATAAGCCCCTCAACCGCCTTTCTGAACACCCTGCCCCTGTGAGAGTAATCAGAAAACATATCAAAGCTTGAGCATGCCGGCGCCAGGAGAACGGCATCACCAGGTCCGGCCATGGAAAAGGCCTTAAATACTGCATCTTCCATTTTTTCGGCTAAGGCAAAGGGAATTTCATCACAGAAAGATTCTGATAGCAGGCCCTTTGCCTCACCCAAAAAAACCGCCCCCCTCAGCCTTCCGCAACCCGCCTCAACAAGAGGTGCGTAATCGGCACCCTTGTGGCGGCCTCCGGCTATCAGGATCAGGGGACGATCAAAACTGGTTACCGCCCTGACGGCCGCATCCACATTCGTGGCCTTTGAATCGTTGTAAAACCGTACGCCGTTGAATTCGTCCACATACTCCAGCCTGTGCGGAAGCCCCTTGAATTGATTGATGGTTTTCTGAATTGTCTCAGCGTCAATCCCGAGCGCCATGCCTGCCAGGACAGCACTTAAGAGATTCTCCCGGTTATGGGCTCCTGGCAAGGCAAAGGCATCCAGGGAAAATAGCTGGCGGGTCGCCCCATCTAAGCTGGCAATGACCATTTTTCCCTCCAAAAAGGAGTGCCTCCCAGCTTTTTTCTCCAGCCCGTACCAAAGCAGAGAGACATCGGAAGATGGACTCACTAAAGAAAGCCTCGGGTCATCGGCATTGAGTATTAAATAGTGTCCGTCGCCTTGATTCTCATAGATCCGCAATTTCGATCGAGCATAGGCCTCATAGTCAGGGTACCGGTCCAAATGATCCGGGGAGATGTTCAGGATGATGGAGATGAAGGGGCAGAAGGTCTCGATGGTATCCAATTGAAAACTGCTTACCTCCAATACAAGATAATCTGCCTCCTGCTCGCCCGCGACATAGGCCATCAGGGGCGTTCCGATGTTCCCTCCCACAAAGGCCTTAAACCCGGCATTTTCAATCAGAAGGCCCAACAAGGAGGTGACCGTGGTCTTGCCATTGGTGCCGGTCACGGCAATGATGGGGATATCGATAAAACGGCTGGCCAACTCCATTTCACCCATGACCGGGATGTTTCTCTTGGATGCAGACGTGATGAGCGCCATATCATGGGGCACGCCGGGGCTCAGTATGATAGCGTCAGCGTTTGAAAAGGTCTCTTTCCTGTGTCCTCCGGTTTCTAACTTGACGCCTAATTCCGTAAGCGCTCTTAACAATTCAGGATCGAGTTCCGATTCCGGTTTCATTTCGCTGACGATCACATCGGTTCCCTGTCCCGTTAGCCATCGAGCGGTCCAGAGCCCTGATATGCCGAGGCCAACGACCAGCACCTTCGAATACGGAATGCGGCCTCCGGCCCGGAGGGGCCTCCGGTCCTGAGGGAATACGGAGTGCCGAATGCAGTGTGCGGAATGTTGATTTTGTGTGTTTTGCATTCTGCTTACCTTAACTTCAGTGTGCTGATGGAGAGGAGGGCCAGGATGATGGCAATAATCCAGAAACGAACAATCACCTTCGGTTCAGGCCACCCCTTCAATTCAAAATGATGGTGGATAGGTGCCATCCGGAACATACGTTGCCCCCCTGTCAATTTGAAATATGCCACCTGGAATATTACAGAGAGGGCTTCAAAGACGAACAGCCCACCCACGAGGATCAATACCAGTTCCTGTTTTGTAATAACCGCAACAGTACCCAGGACAGCACCTAAAGGCAGGGAGCCGACGTCACCCATAAAAATCTCGGCAGGATAGGCGTTGTACCAGAGGAATCCGAGACCAGCGCCCACCACTGCGCCGCAAAGGACCGAAATCTCACCTGAGCCGGGAAGGTACGGGATCTGAAGATATGAAGCGGTCTTTATGTTGCCAGCCAGGTAGGCGAAAACCAGGTAGCTGGCAAAGGCTACGATGAGGGGACTGATAGCGAGCCCGTCCAGCCCGTCTGTCAAATTGACGGCATTGGAGGTGCCGACGATAATGAAAAGAGCAAAGGGGATATAGCCGATGCCGAGATCTGGCGAAACAGTTTTCAGGAAAGGCACATTGAGATAAGAACCAAAGCCCGGGTGGAAGTAGAGTGTCAGGGCGACAATAAGGGCGCCTGATATCTGGAGCGAGAACTTTGCTGCCGCGCTTAGGCCTCTGCTGTTTTTCTTCGATATTTTCAGGTAGTCATCGGCGAAGCCGATACCACCGAAGAAAATTATGACAAATATAACGAGCCAGATATAGATATTGACCGGATCGGCCCAGAGGAGGGTGGCGAGGGTAATGGCAGGTAGAATCAGGCATCCCCCCATGGTTGGGGTTCCGGCCTTGGATTTATGGTTGGGAGGGCCATCGTCACGGATCTGTTGCCCCACCTGCATGGCGCCAAGTTTCCTGATGATCCAGCCCCCAAAAACAAAACAGATCACCAGTGCGGTCAGGCTGGAGAGGATAGTCCTGAACGTTATGTACCTGAAAACGTTCAACCATGACAGGTCTGTGTGAAATAGATAGATCAGCTTGTAAAGCATATGAAATGAACCTTTAATCCCTATCCAGGGACAGACTGAACCTGGTCAACACTTGCCATCTCCAGCCCTTTGCCGGTGGCGGCAATTACCACGTTCAAGAAGTTTTCCAGCCCGAAGGGTTTTAGAAGACGTGTCACGATGGGTGGAATCTCTTTGTCTAACAGCCTCCGGTTTGAAGGATCTCCTGTCATGACAATAACCTTTTCCGTGCGGCCGGTCATTTTCATTCTCTTCAACATGGCAACGCCGTCTAATCTGGGCATGTTGATGTCGGTAACGACCAGGTCAAAATGGTCTTCCTCCAATTTATCCAATGATTCCTGCCCATCTCTTGCCAGGCTTACTTCGAACCCCTGATTCAGCAGGACTTCTGATAACAGAAATCTGATCCCCTCTTCATCGTCTACCACCAGTATCTTTTTTGCTCTTTCCATTATGGCGTTTCCTCCTATGATGGTCGATCAATTGTCATTCGGCCTCGCCGTCATTCGGTTGTCATTTGGCTTCGCCGTCATTCAATAGTCATTCGTCATTCGTCTTCGCCGTCCTTCGTCATTCGATAGTCCTTCGTCCTTCGTCATTCGTCCTTCGTCCTTCGATAGTCCCTCCGTTACTTTTTCAAGTTCCATTTTTCGAGAGCCCTTAAGAAAAACCAGGGATCCTGCTGTCAGCGTATCTATTATTCCTTTCACCATTTGGTCGTGGGTTTCTACAATTTTCAGG
This sequence comes from Desulfobacterales bacterium, assembly GCA_014382905.1. Taxonomy (GTDB): domain Bacteria; phylum Desulfobacterota; class DSM-4660; order Desulfatiglandales; family Desulfatiglandaceae; genus JACNIU01. The sequence goes on along the minus strand of JACNIU010000263.1, from coordinate 11,130 downwards.
CGGTTTTCAGGCATGCCAGCAATCCGGGCACCCTCTATCATGTCGCCCGCGTGTTCTCCCATGGCAAAAAAAAAGTAGGCGCCTATCTCCGCAACTTTTCGCCCGGCCTCCCTGTGGGCATGGATCGTGGCATCTCCCAATTCCAGCATTTCTCCCAAGCCAACAATTATCTTCCCCCCCTCATTTACCAGTGAACTGACAGAGGCGAGGGCGGCGCCAAGGGAGGAGGGATTGGCATTGTATGTGTCATCAACAAGGGTAATTCCTTTGGATAGGGAGACCATCCTGAAACGTCCCTTAATCCCTGAAAACATGTCCAGCCCCTTCACGATATTTTCGGGGGGTTCGCTTAGGCTGAGGCCCACTGCGGCCGCGGCCAAGGCGTTGCCAAGGTTATGCAAGCCCGGGACCCTTACGCGTACCGGCCAGGAGTTGTCCCTGTACTGGAGATCAAAGGTTATCCCTTCCGGCCCGTTATCTCTAATGTTGACTGCCCTGACATCGTTTCCCTCACCGAGACCAAACGTCATTTTCTGTTTGGAAAATACTGAGGCCCTCTTCATCAGCGTGCCATCATCGCCGTTCAGGATTATCAGGCCTCTTGATGGAATCTTTTCCATTAGCTCAGTCTTTGCCTTTGCCACGCCATCGAGATCTGATAAACCTTCAAGATGGGCCATGCCCACATTTAAGATTACGCCCACATCAGGGTGTGCTATTTCAGTGAGCCGGTAGATTTCTCCAGGGCGGTTCATCCCCATTTCCAGGACGGCTCTTTCATAGCCCTCCTCCAGTTTAAGGAGAGTAAGGGGGAGCCCGACCAGATTGTTGAAGTTGCCTTGATTTTTGAGCGTCCTGTGCCCCAATTCAAGAATGGCGGCCACCATCTCTTTGGTAGTCGTCTTCCCCGAACTCCCAGTGATGGCCACCACCTTGAGGTTGTGCTGTCGGCGCCACCATGCAGCCAAGTCGCCAAGGGCCTTCAGGGTGTCATCTACTGAGATAACAACAGAATCAAGATCTTTGACCGGCCATCCCGATTGCACCCAACTTCGTTGAGCGACAATCCCGGCAGATCCCTTTTCAATGGCCTTGAGGGCGAAATCATGTCCGTCATACCGTTCCCCTCTCAGCGCCCAGAACAGGTCGCCATCCCGTATGATTCTTGAATCGGTATTGATCCCGGCCAAAACGGTTTCCGGATCGCCTGAGATCAGGGACCCCTTTACAGGGCCGAGTATCTCTTTGGCGGTTATTTTTCCCCAGCCGACCGGCATGCTATCCCCACGTACAGGATGGACGATTGACGATTGACGATTCGCGCTTGAAAAGGACCTGAATCTCTGAGCCTCTGAACCCATGAACCGGTTAACGGTCACCGTTTCAAGTTTCATTGGCGGCCTCTGCTGCGACCACGCGATCGTCAAAAACCCTTCTCTCTTTGCCAATGATCTGGTAGTCTTCATGGCCTTTTCCGGCAATGAGGACGAGATCCCCGTTGCGGGCCGTTTTAACTGCCCTCCGGATCGCGTTCTCGCGATCCAGATCAAGGATATAATCCTTTATGCCAGATTCAATCACACCCGCCTCGATTTGATCTGCAATTGCGGCGGGGTCTTCCGTGCGGGGGTTGTCCGAGGTGATGAAGACGACGTCGCTCTCCAACCCGGCCACGCGCCCCATCTCTGACCGTTTTCCCCTGTCCCTGTCACCCCCGCATCCGAACACCGTAAGCACGCGGCCCCCTGTCAGCAATCTTACGCCCTTCAGGGCCTTCAACAAAGCGTCCGGGGTATGGGCATAATCCACAACAACGGCTAATCCGCGCCGGTTCTTGACCAGTTCCATACGACCTGGCACCCCTTTGAGCTGCGTTATGCCGGAACATATGGAGCCGATGTCAATCCCAATGGAGAGTGCCCCTCCCGCGGCAGCCATGATGTTGTATATATCGAACCCTCCGATGAGAGCGGAGTGAATTTCAGCTTCACCTTCAGGGGTTATGAGCCTGGCAGTCAGACCTGCCCGGCTTACGCTGATATTTTCCGCCCTTACATGACACTCTTTACCCAGGCCATATGTCATGACCCGGGCATGTGTCAGGTTGATCAGTTCCTGTCCCCCTGGATCATCCAAATTAATGACTGCGTCGGCCGGATTGCCGGCCCCCTTACCCGGAAGGGATCTGAAGAGAAGGGCTTTCGCGTGAAAGTAGGCATCCATGGACTTGTGGTAATCGAGATGGTCCCTGGAAATGTTCGTAAAGATAGCCACGCGAAAAGGACAATCTCTCACCCGGCCCTGATCCAGGGAATGGGAGGAGACCTCCATAACTACGTCGGTAACACCACTATCCGCCATGTTGCGCATGATCCGCATCAGGTCCAAGGATTCAGGCGTGGTTACAGGCGCTTCCCAGACATGGCCTGGAAATCGATAATTAATGGTCCCTATTACACCCGGCCTTTTTCCCGCTGCAGCGAGAATGGATTCAAGGAGGTAGGCGGTCGTGGTCTTCCCGTTTGTGCCGGTGATCCCAATCAAATTCATCTTTTTGAAAGGACTGTCAAAGAACGTAACAGCAAGCCGGGATAAGGCCTGGCGCGAGTCAGGAACCTGAATCTCGGCAGCGATTCTGTCAGGCTGCTGGTCGGCAAACGACGCCGGAGGCAGTTCCGATACCACCGCGACGGCCCCCTTAGAGACCGCATCCTTTATAAAATGGTGGCCATCCTGTGTGTGGCCTTTCAAGGCCACGAAGAGAGCGCCGGGCTTTACCGTACGGGAATCGTAAGCAATACTGGTTACCTCTAAATCAAGATCGCCTTCAGAATCGGTGACAGTGATGCCATCTATGAGATGTTTCAATTGCATTTAGATCTGATGTTCAGGGTCTGAGACCTTAATCTGAAATCCTAAATCCAAAATCATCCCGGCGGATTAAAGCTCACCTTTACCGTACGCACCGAGTCGATTGGCGATCCGGCGTCTGGTATCTGGTTTACAGCCAGTCCGGAGCCTTCCAAAAAGACTTCCAGGCCTACTGACCTCCCTTTCTTAAGGACCTCTCTCATCCCCATGCCTCTGAAATCGGGGACCAGTCCCTCCTGTAGCTGATCGGCAATCTCAGCCAGGGCCGGCGATGCCGGATTCTTCGTCACATCTTGAAATGTATCTAAAGGTCGGTTCTCCGGTTTAGCCTCACTCATTGCAAGAAGGTCAGACTGCGGATTGACCCTGAGGTGATTTAAAGACCACGAACCCACTTCCCTGAAGACAGGTCCAGCCACCAGTCCCCCGTACGCGACACCTTTTGGTTCATCAATCACCACTGAAATCACTAATCTAGGCCTGTCGGCAGGGGCAAAACCAACAAAGCTGGCAACGTATTTACTCATGGAATACCGCTTCGTTTCCGGGTCAACCTTTTGGGAGGTTCCGGTCTTTCCTGCTACCCTAAATCCGTATATCGCTGCCTTTACTGCTGTCCCCTCACTACCCACCACACCCTCAAGAACGGCGATGACTTTTTTGGCCGTATTGACTGAGATAACCCTTCTTACCACCTTGGGTCGGGTCTCCTTAATTAGGCGGCCTGATTCATCAACAATTTTTTTGACGACAAAAGGGCGCATCAATTCTCCTCCATTTGCAATGGCGGCCATGGCCATTGTCAGTTGTAAAGACGTGGTGGTCATCCCCTGTCCAAAAAAGAGCGTTGCCTGGTCAATCTTTTTTGCCTCACGTGGCTCTCTGATAAACCCCTCTCTCTCCCCCAACAAGTCGACCTCTGTTTTTCTCCCAAAACCAAATTGGTTCAGGTAGTTGCAGAATTTTGCATACCCGAGGGTTTGACCGATTTTGATGGCTCCGATATTACTGGAACGTACGATGATGTCGGAAACGCTTAATTTGCCATGCTTGTGAGTATCGTGCACCACGCGTCCGCCGACCGTATATTCCCCGTCTTCGCAATAGAATTCGGAATGAGGCGTTACCACCGATTCTTCTAAAGCCGCTGAGAGAAGAAACGCCTTTATGGTGGAGCCTGGCTCGAAACAGTCGGTAACAGTCCGGTTTCTCCACTGATCTGGCTTGTATTTGGAAAACTGATTAGGGTTGAATTCCGGAACCACAGCCATTGCCAATATCTCACCCGTCTCCGGATCAACCACAAGGCAGTGGCCCCCCTTGGCCCTGGCCTTTGTTACTGCTGTCCTAAGAGACTGCTGGGCCTTATACTGGATGGCTTTGTCGATAGTGAGGATCAGGTGGTGCGTTCCCTGGCCGGAGGGGGCCGGCCTGTTGATGGCAAAGGGCCGGCCTAAGGCATCCCGCATACGGACCAGCCTGTGTTGCGGTCCTGTTAAAGGGCCATCGTATTTTTTTTCAAGCCCTTCAAGTCCCTGATTGTCAGCGCCGGCAAAGCCGATGAGATGCGCTGCAATCTCCCGGCCGGGATAGTACCGCCTGACTTCGGTAGTCACACCGATACCGTCTATTTTCAGGTCTGCCACCTGTTGGGTCAGGGTTGGGGGTATTTTCCTTTTTATCCATATAAAAGAACGATCGCTCTTCAGGAGAGCGAAAATAGCGGGCTCCTTTTCACTCAAAATCCTTGCCAGTTCCCTGGCTGCCTTGCTTTTTTCCTTGATTTGCCCTGGATGGGCAAAAACAGACCCGACCTGTACGGTGAGGGCTAATTCATTCTTTTCCCTGTCATAGATAGTGCCGCGTTCCGGAGGAAGTTTCGTAGTCCCGATAATACCACTCTCGGCAGTGTCTCGCAGAGAGTCTCTTTCTATGACCTGGAGTTGATAGGCCCTCGTAAATATTGTTCCGAAACCGAGTAGGAAGAAAGCAGCTACCACATAAATGCGGAATCTAATCCATTTCTTTTCCTTAACCTTCATGGCAACATGACAATCTGCTCGGGCGTTGGTTGTCTCAGGCCTATGTTATTAACGGCTTTGGTCTCTAAGTTATGAGGTGATTTTAAGAGGGCTAATTCCAATCTCAGTTTTTGGTTTATCTCTTTAAGCCTCATTTCTTCTTTCTTTAGTTGACTGAGGTCATAACCGATCTGTGTTTTTTCAAAATTCGACCATACATAGCCGATCCCGCTTCCCATCAAGAAAAACAGCATGAATACAATGAGAAAAAGCTGTCTTCCGGTGACATTAAATATCCGCTTTTTAACACGGGAGTTTTCAACTCGGACGCCCGTCTTTGCATTTCGTGACACCATCATCCTCGACAGCTTCTCCGGCCTTGTCATGGCTAAACCCTTTCTGCAGCCCTCATGACAGCGCTGCGTGCTCTCGGATTTCTTTCAATCTCGTCCTGGCTTGGCTTCAGGCCTTTTTTGAAAAGGCGTCTAAAAAGAGGGGTCTTTCCGCAAACACAATGAGGAAAGTCAGGGGGACAGGTACACGCCTTCTCCCATTCAACCATGGCCTGTTTGACACGTCGATCTTCGAGTGAATGGTAGGAAAGCACAACCAGTCTCCCTCCTATCACCATCAACGACGGGATTTTCTTAAGAAACGTGTCCAGATTTTGTAGTTCTTTGTTGACTGCTATTCTGAGGGCCTGAAATGTCTGTGTTGCGGGGTGTCTGGCACGGTATCGACGAGATTTAGGAGATATGCTATTGATCAAAGCAGCCAACTGGGAGGAAGTCTCAATTGGTCTTTTCGCGCGAGCGCTAACTATGGTCCTGACAATCGATTTGGCCCTCCTTTCTTCTCCATAGCTTCTTAGTATCTCCTCAAGCTCTTTGGGAGAGAGGTCGTTCACAAAATGACTTGCGGTGAGCGCGTTGTCGGGATTCATTCTCATGTCGAGAGGTTCCCCCCTGCTAAAACTAAACCCCCTGCCAGATTCCTCAAGCTGGTAAGAGGACATCCCTAAATCTAATAAAACACCCTCCACCTTACTGATGCCGAGATCGTTAATGACTCTATCCAGGTCAGCAAAATTTGCCTGGATTACACAAATTGTGTCGCTTGAGACGGGTAGCCTCTTCCTTACCAGGCTGACAGCGTCGGGATCTCGGTCTAAGCATATCAGGCGCCCCCTTCCGGCCAGGCTCCTTGAAATGGCCACGCTATGACCGCCGGCGCCTGCAGTTCCATCAACATATACACCTTGCGGGAGATGGACAAGGTGCCTGACGACCTCCTGTACAAGCACCGGTGTATGAGGATATTCCAAGATTGATCACGCTTAGATCCGCAGTTCTAAGAGAGACGGGCTGGCCTCCGGGAAGGCATCCTTTACCTTTTCAAACTCCTCTTCCCATCTTTCTCTGTCCCAGATTTCAAATTTTTTCAGTTGTCCGGCGAGGACCACATCTTTCTGTAATCCTGCGTCCTCTCTCAAGGAGGGAGGTATGGTTATTCTCCCGCTTTTGACTCGACATTCCACTGCAGATGAAATAAAACCTCTTAAAAAGGCGATCCCAGCTTTATCAAACAGGGGAAGATTGGCAGCTTTGTCTTCAAGGACCTGCCAGTCGTGTCTGGCAAACGCCCAAAGGCAGTTGTCCTTGCTGGTGACCACCAGACAATCATCATTCCTCTGGTCTAACACCTCCCGGAATCTTGCCGGGATTGCTAATCGTCCCTTCTCGTCAAGGGTATGTTTTGAACGTCCTCTAAACATGGGGCCTTTGTGACACTTTATGGGAGTTTGGTCCACTTTGTGACACTATCGCCAAAAAAAATCCTTTTGTCAAGAAAAAAAATAGGAAAATAAGCTATTTGCAAAATATTTCTTTATTTCAGACGAGTTTCTTGGCTCAGGCTCAATATAATGGGGTCAATAAGGGGCGAACTACTATATACATTCATGAACCCTTATGCGGAATGCGGAGTGGGTATCCGGAAGAACGAAGCGACATCATTCGGTAGGAGATTTCCGGGTAAAACCCCGAGGTCTTATCCCGGATTTTTGGTTTACGAAACCCCGGACCCCTGAACCCCTACATGGAGGAAACCATGGATCAGCCCATTACCCGGAGAGAAGCAATCAGGAAAGGCCTTATTATCTCCGGCAGTGTCCTTCTTGCCGGCACATTAGGCCGGCCAGACTTGAAATCTCCAGTGGCATTGGCTGAACAGAAAAAAGGGGGTTTTGTGGTCGAGGGGGTTGGTAAAGCAGAAGGTTATTCTGTAGCGGAATTGACGAAAAGGGTCTTCGACGCGGCTGGAGGTATGCAGCAATTTGTCTCCAAAGGGGATGTTGTCGTTGTCAAACCCAATATCTCCTGGGCCAGGGCCCCAAACCTTGCGGCAACCACCAATCCAGAAGTCCTTGAGGCCGTGATCAAGCTGGCGTTTAATGCGGGCGCCAAGAAAGTAAGGATCGCAGATAATACCATCCATGATGCCAGACGTTGTTTTGCCCTATCAGGGGCCGGGATGGTCGCCAAAAAGACCGGGGCAGACCTTATCTACCCCAGGTCATCGCTGATGCGGGACATGAAGATACAAGGACACCGCCTTGACGTATGGCCGGTTTTTACGCCCGTAATTGAGGCCGATAAGGTGATCAATATTCCTGTGGCCAAGGTTCATACACTGAGCAACCTGACACTTGGCATGAAAAACTGGATAGGTGGGGTGGGTGGAAGGAGAAATGCCCTGCATCAGGACATTCACCAGACCATCGTGGACCTGGCCCAATTCTTCAAGCCATCGGTTACGCTCATCGATGCCATCAGGGTCATGGTAAAAAATGGGCCCTCGGGGGGGAGCGAATCCGACGTGGCGGTCATGAATCGATTAATTTTGAGCAATGACCCGGTTGCTGCCGACGCTAAGGGAGCAGGCCTCTTCCAGATTCCCCCTCAGTCCATCGGCTTTATCCTCCTCGCGGAAAAACGGGGTTTAGGGACCTCTGATCTTACGAAATTGAATCAGCAGAAGGTAATCCTGTGAAGGCAAAACATTTGGTCTGGTTAAGAAGGATAAGCCAGGCTTTCTTCCTGGTCCTGTTTCTTTTTCTGCTTGTGGAAACGAGGTTCCCCGACAGTATCTACCTGGAGTATTCTTTAGCTGTCACCACTGAACAGGATATCCGGTTATCCTACCCCTCAACCTTCTTCTTTCAGCTAAATCCTCTCATATGGCTTACATCACTCTTGTCAGGACATATATGGATCAAAGGCTTTTTTTGGGCCGTCGGGGTCATCTTGCTGACACTTCTCTTGGGAAGGTTCTTCTGTGGTTTTGTCTGTCCACTGGGGACACTTCACCATATGGCGGGGAGGATACGGCCCGCGCTTAAGGGAAAAAAGATGATCGAGGCCAACCGGAAAAGGGGTAGCCAAAAGATTAAATATTTCCTTCTCTTAACGCTCCTCATTTCTTCCCTGATGGGATTGAATTTTACAGGGCTTCTGGATCCCATCTCCCTGTTCTTTCGTTCATTGGCCCTGGCCGTTTTCCCGGCACTGGGGAACGGCATCAAAGCAATCTGCGATGTGATTGCAAGAAGCGACATCAAGCCCCTGAATCTGTTAAGTTATGGCGCTGAGGTCCTTGTGTCACCGGTTTTTGGATATGGGTATCAGTCTTTTAAGACAGGATGGTTCATAGGTGTTCTTTTTCTGGTGATCCTGTTTCTCAACCGGATCAGACCCCGCTTCTGGTGCCGCACCCTCTGTCCGCTCGGGGCGCTGTTGGCGATATTCTCCAGATTCAGTATCCTGGGGTTGGAAAAGAACAATGAAACGTGCACCGATTGCAAGTTGTGTGAACGGGACTGCCAGGGCGCTGCTTCTCCCCACCCAGACCAGGGCTGGGACCACACAGAGTGTCTCCTCTGCTTTAACTGCTCGGGGGGGTGCCCTGAAAACGCCCTTTCTTTCAGATTTAAGTGGTCCCATTTGCCGAGCCGGGGTCCGGATATGGGCCGCAGGGCTGTTCTGGGCGGTCTCATGGCGGGTATCTCACTCCCTCTCCTGGGGAGGCTCGATGGTAATATTCACGCGGTTTCAGATCCGCGACTGATCCGACCTCCAGGCGCCTTAGAGGAGAAGAATTTCCTGGAACTCTGCCAGAGGTGCGGGCTTTGTATGAAGGTGTGTCCCACCAACGTCATCAACCCCGCGCTCACAGAAGGGGGCATGGCAGCGTTCTGGACCCCTAATCTCATCATGACGCTGGGTTATTGCGAGTATTCTTGTATACTCTGCGGAAGCGTCTGCCCCACCGGCGCAATAAAGGAGATCTCAAGCAAGGAGAAGATTGAACAACCTGTCAGAATCGGATCTGCCTACATTGTCCGGGGGAGATGCCTTCCCTGGTCGGGCAATGGCCCATGCATCGTTTGTGAAGAACACTGTCCCACTTCACCAAAGGCCATATACCTGCGCAACGAGGTCGTCCCGCGATCTGACGGAAAAGAGGGTGAGGTTCTGTTACCTTATGTGGACCTCAAGAGATGCGTTGGATGCGGTATATGTGAATACAAATGTCCGGTCAAAGGGAGACCGGCGGTACTGGTGATAGCCGCAGGGGAATCCAGATCCGTCAGGAATCAGATTTTACTTGATATGCAAGGAGATAGTTATGCACAAGGTAGTCTTGCTTCGCCACGGCGAGAGCGTGTGGAACAAGGAAAACCGGTTCACCGGTTGGACCGACGTTGATTTGTCCGAAAAAGGAAAACAGGAAGCGGTCGATGCGGGCCAGATACTGAAAAAGGAGGGTTATACATTCGACGTTGCCTTCACCTCTGTATTGAAACGGGCGATTCGCACACTCTGGATTGCCCTTGATGAGATGGACCTCATGTGGGTACCTGTCTACAGGGACTGGCGCTTAAACGAACGTCATTACGGAGCGCTCCAGGGACTCAACAAGGCGGAAACAGCAGAAAGGCATGGTGAAGCCCAGGTCCTGGTCTGGCGCCGCTCATATGACACGCGTCCCCCGGCACTGGAGAAAGATGATCCGCGCTATCCGGGCAAAGATCCCCGGTACAGGGATCTGACACAGGAAGAACTCCCGTTAACAGAATGTCTCAAAGACACCGTCGAGCGTTTCCTCCCATACTGGAAGAAGACAATCGATCCTGAAATCAGGTCAGGCAAGCGTGTTGTTATCGCTGCCCATGGGAACAGTCTCCGGGCCCTCGTGAAATATTTGGACGATATCCCGGACGATGAGATCGTAGGACTGAACATACCCACCGGAATGCCGCTTATCTATGAACTGGACCATGACCTCAGGCCTGTGGAGCGGTATTACCTCGGCGATCCTGAATTGGTGAAAAAGGCGATGGCTGCTGTGGCGGGTCAGGGGAAAGCAAAACGTTCTTCACCCGCATAACCCCTTGATACTCAAGCGGTTCGTCTGATTAACGGCTGTTTAAGAAGTATTTTAATAAGAGCCGAAACCCCACGTTTAGACCTGAGTGGGGTTTTGTTTTAGGTACCACATGAAATCAAAGCATGAACAAGATCTGTATACCCCGTCATTTGTCCTGATGGCCGGTGCCAATTTCTTTACTGTATCCAGCTTTGGCTGCTTCTTCCTCTTTCCTCTTTTTATTACGATCCACGGGGGGTCAAAGGCAGACATCGGGATTATCATGGGGGCAGCCGTTCTTTCATCGGTCCTTTGCCGCCCCTGGATCTCTGAGATGATCGACAGGCTCGGGAGAAAGCGGAGCTACGGCATTGGATGCATTATAACGAGTCTTCTGTCGCTCAGCTATCTCATGTTCCGGGGGGAACTGGCCGGATTTTACCTTCCGCTCTTGTTGGTCAGGCTCTTACATGGCGTCGGGCTGGCCATCTGTTTTACATCCGGATTCACCTACATCGCAGACATTGTTCCCAAAGAACGCCTGAACGAAGGGATAGGAATGTTTGGTGTGACTGCTCTTGTGGGAATGGCCATCGGCCCTGTGGTTGCAGAGATCATCATCGGGGAATTTGATTTCCCGTTTTTGTTCCTCGTAGCGGCCGGTATGGCATGTATCGGATTCTTTCTCCATCTCCCCCTGGGGGAGTCGTATGATGGTCGCGTAAACGGATCAGAGACATCCTTTTTCTCTGTCCTGATAAGAAAGAAGATGTTGCTGGTAGCGGTTTTGGCTCTCCTTTTCGGTTTTGGT
>JACNIU010000187.1 GCA_014382905.1 Desulfobacterales bacterium | reverse complement strand
ATAAGAACCGCGGAAAGTATCGACCAGGCCATCATCAGGGTAAACGCGGACCGGTACGCACCGAGATGGTAGATTTTTATTCCGCTCTCCATCGTCCCGTTCCAGCTCCTGTCCAGGATCCAGCCCATGACCGGTTGCAACGCCATCGGCCCGATCATCACCCCCATGTTGCAGACCCCCGACACGGTCCCGGCCAGTGATGCCGGGACCGACTCTTTGACAAACGCAAACCCTAAAATCATGGCACCTGATGCGAACCCCACCATGGTGACAAGCAATGTCAGCACCCAGACAGGCAGCCCCGGCATAAACAGGATCAGACTCCAGCCCGCACATCCAACAAAACAGCCTGCCATATAAAGCGGTTTTCTACGGCCGATCCTGTCTGAAAGGGCGCCTAACACCGGCCCGCCAACCGCCCAGGACACGAGCAGGGTTGACGTCAGGGCAGCGCTCTTTGCCGGCGACAGACCATAGTGGGTGGCCAGAAACGGGACTCCCCACAGACCGGAAAAGGCCAGCGCCGGTCCGGCGACACCACTCGGCGCCACCGAGAGCAGCCAGGTGTTCTTATAATCAAAAACCTTTCCTAAACCGGACAACAGTGAAGAGATGGCATGAGGCGCGATATTGGGAGAGGATACAAAACTGGTATAGCCCCGTTCGGACGGGTCATCACGAACAATGATCCAGAGGGCAACAGCGATGACCAGCGACACGCCCGCCGACGCCAGCATCACCGGTCTCCACCCGAAATGATCCACCATTATCCGCAACGGCACACCCGCTGACACGGCGCCGACAATACCGCAAAAGAGTCCCAAACCGGTTGTCATGGCAAAGCGACGTGGCGGGAACCAGTGCATCGAGAGCTTCAGCAGGGCCACCCATGCCACACCCACTGAACCACCGATCAGCAGACGTCCCGCGTTGGCAAAAAGAATGCTTGGCGCGGCAGCGAAAAGAAATGCTCCTAAGAAGGCGGTTAACGCACCTGCTGTGAGGAGTTTTCTTGGACCCCAGTAATCCGCAAGAAGTCCTGTGGGGATCTGAACGGCAGCGTAGCTGTAAAAATAGAAGGCTGAGAGGTTCCCTAAAGAGGCTGCACCGATGCTGAAATCAGCCATCAGGTAGTCTGTCATGACCGCCGGGGCAACCCTCTGGTAAAAACCGCTCATATAGAAAGCGGCCCCCAGTCCCCAGACCAGCCAGGACAGATAAATTGGCGGGTATCGGGCGGAATCAGGCATGGGACATTGCCCGGACCACTATATCCGTGATATCCAATACGTCGAGATCGACTTTTTCTCTTCTCACCTTCCCCTTGATGGACCTGACACACTGCTGGCAGGCGGTTACCACGGTCCGGGCGCCGGTTTGCTGAACTTCCTGGATCTTGTTCCGGGCAACGGTTCCTGAAAGCGCCGAATCCGCCATCTCCAGGTTCCCCCCGCCGCCACAGCAGATACTCTGGTCACGGTTGTTTGCGAGTTCAACCAGTGTGATCCCGGGAATCGATTTCAGTATCGCTCTTGGTGCGTCAAAGACACCCCCGTTTCTCCCCAAGTCGCAGGGATCGTGGTAGGTCACGGTTTCCCTGAGTTCCCCTAAGGAAATAGCCCCCTCCCCTATCAGTCTTTCCATATACTGCGTGGAGTGAAAAAGCCCCAAATCCGTAGGATAGTGCTCTTTCCAGGCCCGGTAACAGGAGGGACACGAAAACACGACCTCTCTGGCGCCCAGTCGTTTTACCCTATCCAAGTTATGGTCGATCACCTCTTCCATCTTCCCGGGGATACCGGCACCGATCAAAGGAAACCCGCAGCACCACTCATCTCCGGCCATAACGGCAAAATCCACACCTGCCGACTCAAGAATCCGGACCATGTTTTGGGGAATCGTCTGCACCATCGGAAAGAGGGATGCAACGCAGCCCACAAAATATACCACATCTGCCTGCGCCTTCTCATACATATGGTCGGGGAGTTCCTTTATGTCATCCCGCCAGTCACCTCGTTCCGAGTTGTCCTCATCAGAGATGTTATGCTTGCGGAGGAGCGAACGGATCGCAGGTTCGACCTGAGGGTGGAGGCCACTCTTTTTGACGATCTCCTCCCGCATACTGAGAAAGACTTTTTGCTGATCCACACCGCTCGGGCAGGTCACCGTGCAGGCACCGCAGAGAAGGCATTTTGCAAATATGTCCCGGTAATGCTCACCTATTTCCAGATCTCCCTGTGCATAGCGCTTCGCCAACTGGATCTTTCCCCTCGGCGTATACTTTTCAAGAAAAAGCTCTTTGCCAACCGGACAGGTTGCTAAACAAAGACCGCACTTTATACATTGGTCAAATTCATCAGCAATATCGATTGGTATCATTTTATTCTCTCGTTATTTTGTAACTTCTATAAAAGTTGGGGGATCAGCTACATTTCATGGTATCTTGGAAGCATCGCCTTACGGTTGTTTCACCACGAAGATCACGAAAGCCACGAAGAAAATCACTGAAAAACAATACCTTCGTGCTTCTTCGTGCACTTCGTGGTGACCAAACAATTGCCGATTCAGACTCATTTTCAAATTAGCAACCCGGACTTATTGAGAAGTTACGATATTTTTAAAGAAAACTGCCGGGATTGAGGATATTATTGGGGTCAAACACCCGCTTGATTCCCCGCATCAGGTCTATGGAGGTCTGGCTGAACTCCATGGACATGAATCTGTCCTTGGCAATACCAATGCCGTGCTCTCCGGAAAGGGTGCCCCCCATCCCGATTGCCGCCTCGAATAATTCCTCTAACCCCTTGTCCACCCGCGCCATCTCTTCCTTGTCACGAAGGTCGGTCATAATCAAGGGGTGGAGGTTCCCGTCTCCCGCATGGGCCAGGATACCGATCCTCAAGTCATATTTGTCCGTGATCTCAACGATCTTCCTTATCATCGCGGGAAGCATCTTGACCGGCACGGTTGCGTCCTCAACAATGCAATTCGGCCGCAGGCTCGCGACAGCGCCAAATGCGGTCCTTCTTGCCTGCCACAGCTTGTCGGCCTCCTCCGGGGTACTGGCCCTTTCCACCTCAACTGCCCCCCTCTCCCTGCAAAACGCCTCAATCCTCTTCCCCTGGGTCTCGACCAGGATCTCTTCACCATCCACTTCGATCAGAAGCAATGCCTGCGCTTCCTCTGAGAACCGGGCCCCCCCATAGTTGCTGATCACGTCAAGAACGGTCCTGTCGATTAGTTCCAGGGTGGTGGGGATAATACCGGAGCCGATAATGGCCGACACAGTGGTGGCCGCATCATCAAGGTTCGAATAGGTGGCCTGGAGCGTTGCCTTTGCAGGCGCCAGCGGAACCAATCTTACAATAATCTCTGTGAAGATCCCTAAGGTCCCCTCCGAACCGCACATAAGCCGGGTAAGATCAAACCCGCTGACATTCTTCAGCGTCTTTCCCCCTGTCCGGATTACCTCGCCGGTGGGCAAGACCACTTCGAGACCCAGGAGGTAATCCCTTGTCACCCCGTATTTTACCCCTCTTGGACCGCCCGCATTCAGAGCCACGTTGCCGCCGATGGTGCAGACAAACATGCTGGCAGGATCCGGCGGATACATAAGGCCGTAACGGGCCACATCCTTTTGCAGATCAGCATTTACCACGCCAGGCTGAACAACAGCGCACATGCTTTCAGCGTCGACCTCCAAGATTTTATTCAGCCGGTGGAAGGCCATAATGATACCGCCCTTGCGCGCAACAGAGCTGCCGCAGATGTTGGTCCCGGCCCCCCGGGGGATGATATTTATCCTTTCCCGGTTCGCAACCCCCATGATCTTTGCGATCTCATCCCTGTTTCCCGGGATGATTACCCCGTCAGGGTTGAATTCCAGCAGAAACCCGTCATAGGAGTAGACCGCAAGGTCCTCGGGCGTATCGAGGAACCACTGATCGCCCACAATGGAGCGGAACTCAGCAGTTATTGAATTAGAAATCATTTGAAGCCTCCTCCCCTCTCTTGGCCGGCAGCACCGTGTACCGGATCTCTCTTAGCATCTCCATCCCGGCATCCATAATCATATCTTCTTCATCCACAAAAAAACCGTCCACGTACCCTCCAAAATTCTTTCAGAACGTTCCTTTTCCCCCGGGACCTCATTCTCCATTCTCCAATGCTGGCAAATATATACTAAACGTACTTCCCTCGCCTTTCCTGCTACGCACATCCATTATTCCGCCATGATTCTTGATAATCCCATAGGCGGAGGCCAACCCTAAACCCACCCCCATTCTGCTCCCCTTGGTGGTAAAAAACGGGTCAAATATCCTCCCTTGGGTTTCTCTGTCCATACCCACACCGGTGTCAGTGATGGAAACCTTCACATAATTGCCGGGGGAAACGCCGGATGACCTTACAAAGTCCCTCCCAAGCTCAACATTTTCTGTTTCAAGTAATAACGTTCCACCTTCCGGCATTGCCTGCCAGGCATTGATATAAAGGCTCATCAAGACCTGGTCAATCTGCCCTGGGTCGACTTCCACGGCCAGAATGCCTTTCTGGTATTTTGAATCTATTGTGATCCCTTTCTTTATACGACCAAACAGCTCCGCGCTCCGCTTCAGCAGCTCATTCAGATCTGTAGGCTTGGGTTCATATTTTCCGCCCCTGGCGAAATCCAAGAGTTGCCGGGTCAGTTCAGCCCCGTCTCGGACGTACTGTTCGATATTTTTCAATCTTGCGTAATCAGGATCATCCGTATCTTTTTTGAATAGTACCAGAGA
The DNA here is from genome assembly GCA_014382905.1 of Desulfobacterales bacterium. Classification (GTDB taxonomy): domain Bacteria; phylum Desulfobacterota; class DSM-4660; order Desulfatiglandales; family Desulfatiglandaceae; genus JACNIU01. The sequence goes on along the minus strand of JACNIU010000187.1, from coordinate 24,329 downwards.
GGCATTCCCCTGAATGGCCATCAGCAGATTATTGAAGTCATGGGCGATGCCACCCGCCAGAGTGCTGATGGATTCCATCCTCTGGGAAAGCTGGATGTGGGTTTCAAGCCTCTTTTTTTCCGTTACGTCTCTGAGGAAATTAAGGGCTGCCGGGCCCCCTTCCCATTTGATCTGGACCGCATTAAGTTCCACCCACAATTCCTCACCCGATCTGTTCAAGAGCCTGAAAGAGTACATACCGGGAAGTTGCTCTCCCTTGAGACTGCTCTCGTATCTCTCAAGTACCATATCCCTTTCTTCAGGATGTATGAGGTCAGCAAAAGAAACCTTGGCCAGTTCTTCAGGGTTGAGGCCCAAGAGTTCCATCCCTCTCCTGTTGGGGAATTTCACAACGCCATCCTGTACAATGAAGATGGCGTCATTGGCATTTTCGAAAAGGAGTCGATACCTCTCCTCACTCTTCTTCAGGGCCTTTTCAGCCCGTTTCTGCTCACTCACATTGTTCAGGATAACAATGGCCTTTCCCTCGCTTCCAGGTATGGGCTGTACGTCCATCACCACCTGATATTCATTAAGCGTCAGGAGATTATCTTCGGATAACCTCTTGCGTTTGTCATGGGGGCCTTCAAGCAGTTTCTTTACCCGTTCTTGATCGTTTTTGGCGAACAGTTCCGGAAAACGATGGCCCAACATATCTTCCTCGGGCAAATCTGTTAAATTGGATGCACCGCGGTTGGCGTAGACAATTCTTGCGTCGGAAGTAATCTCGAAGATCCCCTCATTCATTCCCTGCAATATGACTTCAAAATGTTTCATACCGGAGAGCAGTTCTCTGGTTATTTCACGTTGCATGATCCTTTCCGCACCCAATATTTTTCCTGAACGGTATTCTGAGGAAGCAATCCGGGGCTGGGCCAGCACTCCGAGGATGTCCTTCGCCATCTCATCAATAGGTCCTTTGACAATGGTGGCACCGGCTCCTAACTCTGCAATCTCAGAGAAATCTTCTTTGGCGGTGGCAGAAACGATGACGATGTAAGTGTCTTTCAGATTGTCCATCTTCCGTAATATTTTGCACAGCCTTTTTCCGTCGATATTGGGCATGACCATGTCCACAAAGATAATATCGGGGGTGAAGGTCTCCAGGACATCCAACGCCGAAAGGCCATCTTCTGCGGTCACCACCTGATAGCCCTCACTTGACAGGAGATCTTTGAGGAACTCTAAGATGAACCGGTCATTATCTACCACTAATATTTTTTTCATAACAAACATCCTTCTCCGGCCACCTTCAAGGACCAGGATCTCAATATTTGCGTCAAATCCTCAGCACCCTCAGGCCTACTGACAGAAGGTCTGAGCAGTATCTTTTGTTCAGGCACTAAGGGCTCAAAGTCCTCGAAACCCCGCTTCAGCGGGCTATTTGTAAGCACTGAAATCTACCCCGCGTAGACGTCCACGCTCCTCATACCAGGCCATTTCATCCTCGGGAGGGGGCACCAGTTCTTCCGGCTGTTTGCGGTTTAGCCGGATGGCCTCAGCCGGGCAGGTGCTCACGCAGAGGCCGCAGCCGATACACCTCTCCTTTATAACCTCGTAAGCCTCCGCGCCCTCTTCGATGGCATTTACCTGACAGCGTTCATCCGCGCAGGTGCCACAGGCCTGGCATTCATCGGGGTCGATGGAAGCAAAGTAATAAGAGTTGACCACCTTGGATGCCGGGATGTTGAAGTCGTTGATCCCCCGAAGCACACCGCAGCAGCAGCCGCAGCAGTTGCAGATAAAGAAGTGACCATTTTGCACATTCCATGTCAAATGAACCAAACCGGCTTCCTCGGATTTGTTCAGAACAGCATATGCCTCTTCCCTGGAGATGGCTTTGCCCACTTTTGCGTCATCGAAAACATTCGGTACCGGGGCGATGGCCAGGCAGACCTCCATTGGCCTATCACAGGGATTCTTTAGGAGATCCTGTGTCTTCTTGCAAATGCACTCGTTGAGGAGAAACGACTGACCGTTTTCCACGATGGAGGAAACCTTTTCGTAGGTCAGGGCCTCGTGCCTGGCCGGGATCTCTCTTTCAACGGGGATCACCTGCATGAACTGAGGCGTTTTTTTGAAGAATTCCCGGCCGTAAACGTTCATGTACTCGTCACACATCTCAGCGAGTTCCCGGTCCATGTGCGGGAGCTGAAATTCATAAATGCCGAAGGCCCATGGAACCATCTTAAACATCTTCATGTCGCCGAATTTAATACCGAAGATCTGGCCGCCCTCCCACATGCTGGTCAGCAATTCTTCAAGGCCCTGCAAAGATCGGCCCGTACGTTCGGCGATTTGTTCACCGGTTTCAAAGGTCAACCTCAAATCGCAGAAAAGCTCGGCCTGTTCCGGCTGGAATATCCGTTTGAGCAGTTTGATTTCAATACCGCTGTCGCTTGCCGGAAACCCGTTGGGAAGCGTGTCGAGGACCTTGGCCAGTTTACGATACACGTCGTCACTCATGGTTTATACCCTCCTGTCTGAGATGAACTGATGAACAGCGATTCTCCCTTCAAAAAAATAGGCGCCCATTTTTAGTCCCGACCAAAAGCGTCGTCTCCGGATCTGGTTAACATGACAGGCCGCCCGATAAGTTGAGATAGTGGGTAAATGGCGAAGCCCCTTTCTCTTATGCCGGACAGTATCAACTCGATTTCATTTAACCAGTAGGAAAAACGAGCATCATCCTTGCCTCTGATATCATGTAGAGCGATTATGTGATCAGACCGGAGTCGTTTCAGGATTCTTTTTGAGAGATTTTTTATCCATCTGTTCCCCCCCTCAATAGCCCGGCAACTGAAATTCACATTGTACATACCCAGCTTTCGAAGAGCTTTCCATAGCCTCGGGTTTGTTATGCCGACCGGTGGTCGGAAGGCAAAGGGCGTAATCCCGAATTTCCTCAATATGTCTTGCGTGGATTCAATTTCCTTCATCAGGGTCTTGCTGCTCTTTAACATGATAAGGTTGTCATGGCTGTATGAGTGGTTCCCAATGGAATGCCCGTGTAACAAAATCTCCATAATCAACTCGGGGTGATTGGACACCTTTTCCCCTGTAACAAAAAAGGTTGCTTTTGTTTCATATCTTGAAAGGAGTCGGAGTAATGCAGGGGTAGAAAAGGGGTCAGGACCGTCATCAAAGGTGATGGCGACTGCCTTTCTTCCTGACATCCCCTTGCTGACGATGGGCAGGAAAAAGCTGAGGCGTGGTAAAAACGGGGCCACAATACAGAGCAGGAGAAATATTGCCAAAGGCACTACAGAAAGTTGCACATCAAGAAGGTAAAGCAAAATCGCTGCAACAAATGAACCGAAACCCGCCATATGCGCGTGTGAAAAATGGAAGTTTGCCAGTTGCTTGTCCATGTTTTTAACCGTAAGCCCAGGAAAAAAAGATGTTCACTACACCGCCTTTGCAATGAACCAGGCGGATTCTTCATTGGATTTGAGCGGTTCAGTAAGTTCGCAGGTAAAACCTGCCTTGACTATCATTTCGTTGATCATTTCAGCAGATCTATAGTATGTCGGCGATCTGAACATTTTGAGTTTCATAGCCTGAAATTTCCACATCCAGGAACTACTTTTCTGAGGAGGAATAACGGCCCTGACGACCAGACTCCCTTCATGGCGCAGATTTTTGTGGAGTCTCTTTAAGGTCATTCCCAGATCATCATCATTTAAGAAATGTATTATATCCAACATAATGGCCGCATCTGCCGGCTCTAAGGGCGTGGGGACATCCGGTGCGCTGCCGCATTCTATCACACCTCTCCCTCCGATTGCCATAGATGCAACCCTGACCCTTTCAGGATTAGGATCAATACCATAGACTTTCGCTTCTGGAAACCTTTCAAGGAGCCAACATGCAGGGACCCCATATCCGATGCCGATATCAATCATTGTCTTGATACACTGGGAAGAGTCAAAAAAACGGGGTAGATCTGAAAACATAGGGTCGAGCATTAGTTTAAAGCGGGCAAATAGCCTGGGATATGGTTCCATTTTTCTGTATCGCCTTAAAATGAGGTCGCGATTCTTTCGGGGGCATTTCACATCTTTTTCCTCTGTCCGGAACAGATATTTCAAGATGGGCGGTAATATGAGAAATGCGCCAATAAGGGCATAGCTGATTCCAATAAGTGATGTTAATCCCGCACTTCTTAGCATCGAATGTTCCGCAAAGGTCAAGACGCCGAAGCCGATGATCGTCGATGCCGATGCCATAAAAACCGTCATTCTTATAAGTTCGAAAGAGGGATGAGAAGCATCGCCATATCTCTGATATGATCTGACAATAAAAAGGGAATAATCGATGCCCATACCGATAACAACGATTGACAGCATGAGCCCTGGTATATCAAGATGATGCCCGATAAGGTTCAAGGTTCCAAGAGTACTAACGAATGCAAATAAGATGGGTAAGAGGGAGACGAACGTTAGTTTCCAGTCAAAGAAGAAGAAGAGCAGAAGGATTGTGACGCTTAAACCTACCATGAATAACATCTGTGTGAATGTGGAGAATAGGAGTTCCCCCATTCTCGTGGAAAAGTAAGATGGATCAAATATTTTTCCGAAGGGTCTGTATTTTTCATAGAATCTCTCAGCATCATATGACTCGTCGGGCGTGAGGCTGGATATCTGAATCCATTTGGATCCCTCAGCTTTTTTTGTGATTCCAAGAAAGTCTAAGAATTTTTCAGGGATATCTGCCATTCCCGGCTGACAGGAGGTTATCGAAATCGTGTTGTAAAAAGGCTCAAAAGCGCCGGACACAAAACCCATTTTAGAAGATGCGATCCTAAACGTCCTTTCTAATTCTGTAATCCTGTTGCTGTTCCAGAATCGTTTCCATGCCTCTAAATTTTGCTCCCCTCTCTCTTTTCCCGGAAAAACCATTGACGGAACAAACCCGGAAGAAATTGCACCGGTAACCAGATCCTGGTCCACCATCTGTAGCAATCTGTCCCCTTTATCCTGAATATCCTTTACGCTTTCTCCCTCTGTCAGCAAAAAGGTTTTGTGGAAAATGCCGCTTCCCCATACATCCGCGAGAAGTTTTTCTGCAGCAGCAGTGTTTTCACTTACCGTATTCATGGAACTCAGCTTCACACTGAATTCTGGCTTCGCAAAGAAAAGCATTACAGCAGCGAAAAGAAGGGAGGCATAGGCTCCCTTCTTCCCTAACGAGAAGGATGTGCCCACAAGGCGCCTAAGAGCCAAAACCCTTGGTCTTGCAGGGGGCATGGAGGGGAAAATCATCGGAAAAACAGTATGAACAAATATGAAGGAGAATGCAATACCGAAGGCCGTGAACTGGCCGATCTGTTCAAAAATAGGAAAGTCGGAGAGACAAAGCGCCCCGAAAGCGCCTATCGTGGTCAGGGCAGCGAGTAATCCAACGGCACGTATCTCCCTGGAAGCATCTTTCCCAAAGGTCCTGTGCGGTTGGTCGAGAAATAGAAGATAGGCGATCGCATGGTCCACGGTTATTGATATAACCGCCGCGCCAAAGCCGATGACCATGATGGAAATAGATTTATGGAAGATGGAGAAAACAAAGAATGCAGCCACGGTCCCGGCTATTGCAGGCAAGAAGGCAAAAATACCGAGCAGAGGTCTGGGAAAGGCAAAGACGAGGAGTAGTGAGATTCCTACTGTTACCAGGAGTATCGCCTTTTCAACATCCCGTTTTGCTATGACCTCGTTATCCAGAGCGGCCCGGTATGCTCCAACCGGGGTAAGGGTAATGCTCTCTCCCTTTTTAGCGTAATTCTTGTTGATCTGATCCGTTACTGTTTTAAACAGATCCGTCAGCTTTCTTGCAAAGGCAGTATCAGTGCTGGAACGAGTTGGGTTGGCAATCAGGAGGAGGTGTCTTTTATCAGGTGATATGATTTTGCCCCTGTATATCTCAATTTCCTGTAACGGAACAAAGTGGGACAACCTGGCCAAGACAATGTTTCTTAGCTCTAAGGGATCTCTTGATATGAATTGGGCCTGACCGATCCCTCCCAGATTGAGTAATTCGGTACGGATATCTATCAGCCTCTCATGGATCCACCCACTCTCCAGCAGTGGTCTCACCTTATCATTAAGATCCCTTTCAGTAAACATGGCAGGCAGGTTGTTCAAGATATGATATATTAGTTCAGGCATAAGGTTCTGGAAATCTCTTGTTCCAACCTGCTTAAAAAGCCCACTCTCCTTCAGTTTCTGTTCCACCAGCTCTCCGCATTCGACAAGGGTATCCGGATCACCTTTTTGAAATCCGATATCAATTATTAATCGATCCCGGATAGGATGATTTACAAAAACATATCCTGCATCTGAGATTACAGGATCCTTTTGAGGTAGATATTTGGTTATATCCGTATCAATGTCTATCATATGCAAGGCGGCACAGAAAAGACCTACTACGACAACCACTGAAAGGATTAGGACTCGAAAATTAATTGTAATGGATTTCATTTCTGTTAGATCGTCAGCATAACAATCAGTATCAGTATAAAGAGGATATGGATCCCTATGATTATAGTTTTGTTATGATGATAGCTTTCATTCATCTTTTGTAAACGCCGAAGTCCTCCGCATAGCCTCCTGAATCTGTCTAAGGCGAGATACCTCTGGTTATCCGAACGGGAATTACCCTGAAATGCAAAAGAGGGATAGACTGCGTAAAAGTGGGCATCCTTCAAGCCACGCAGCATGTCATCAAAAGGTATTTTCTGCCAAGGCATTTGTACCAGGTTCTTTGCGAAGTCAGGGTTCAGAACATATGCGTGACATAAGCTCCGGAACTCAATTTTTATTACGGACTGGCTTTCTGTCTTCTTACTCCGTTTGACCATACATCCTAAGAACAATATTTTCCAGTTTGTGTTTGTTGACAAGAAATCAATAGAGGTCTTGAGGATTTTAGGGCTAAACCGGTCAAAACAAATGTCATCTTCAAAAATCACTATGTTAGCAGCATCCGCGTAGATCCCTTTTCTCATACAGAGAATATGGGATTCATAGATGCCCTGTTCACAGTCAAAAGGATGCTTTTTCACAAGAACAAATTCAACTCTATCTAATAGGCCAACAGCGTTAAACTGAGCTTTAGCTTCTTCTCGCCGATCTGATCGTTCATCTAATGAAATACAGTAGATCTTGTCGAAATACTCCCAGCACACGGCAGATTCTCCGGCCTTCTTCCAACCACAGATGCCTGGTTTTGAAGGCCAAAAGCTGGTCCCAAAGCTAAAAACAGTCTTCAAGAGTGATCAATTCTCATCAAAACACTTGATTGTATAACGAAGTTTAACTTAGAATCTGTTTCTCTAAAAGTAACCGTTCACGGGTTCAGCGGTTCAAGGTTCAAAGGTTGAAGATTCCCTCTAAAAAACGTGGTTTGACCTGTTAAATCATTGCTGTGACCGTTTGCGGCATGATTTTAAAAAAAATAAGAAATTTGGGCATCCTATACACAAGCCAAAAAGTAGTTTACACTTTTTTGAGATAAAATCCTTACGGATAAACTCTAAAAGTTCCAGGCCAGAGAGTTAAAGCGTAAGCCTTTTATTGTCTTTTCTGAGAAAGTGTAAACTGACGAATGAAAGATGCCGAAATTTATATAATAATGTATTTACATAGTTGCGTACAAGAATTCAACCCAATTTCGTTAGGGCCTCCTAATTTGACGATCTCCTGGAAACCGACAAAAATTATGAACCAGATAACGGCAAATATCTTAAAAAAAGTCGCAAAAACTCATTTTGTTCGTACTGCAATGGAAGAGCACGCCGACCTGAGCGCATTTCGACAACGGCCCACTGTGCGAATAATTGTTGGAATATCTGCCATAGGTGTCAGCTATATTATAGGCTGGCCCGCCGTAGGCCTGCTGGGAGCAATTTCTATACATCTGGGTGAACCCTTGATAGTAGCAATCGGCGGTCCTATGACTTACGGGCTGTCACATTTAGTTTTTATCGTTGGGATGTATCTTGCTGGCGCGGAATATGCGAGAATATTCCTTCGATGGGCTACACGGGTTGCCATGGAGAGATTGATTGGCCATACCGGTTCCTAAATCTGAGGATATTCACTGGTCCAGTGAACATTGCTCCTTACTATCTCTTATCTATATCCCATTGTGGGGTTTCGAAAACCATGAGGGTAATGAGACCTGATCCTGCAAAGGTGTGGATCGTCCACCTTGCCACTGTTACTCCTTTGGGCAGCAGTCTCCAGGAATTGTGGGAGAGGCTTTTGGCCGGGCAAACTGCCATCAGGCCGGTGTCCAGGTTCGCTGTCGCCAATTACAAGGCTGATGTAGCAGCTTGTGTCCGAGACTTGGCCCCGTTGGGCGAGAAATCCATGATACACGATCTGCTCAATCGGCTGATAAAGGAACTTGGGCCGGTTCCACCAAACATCTTTCTTATTACGGCAACAACCAAGGCAGGGATAGACAACCTGGAGCGAGTACAGAGAGGGATCCAGGCCGATTACCGTGATATCCTCCTTTCTTCCATACCAGAAACTTTGTGCCAGCGCCTTGGATTGAGAGAGCCAGGCATAAACATAAGCGCAGCCTGTGCCTCTTCCACCATCGCAGTGGCCAGGGGAGCGGCTATGATTGCCTCTGGTATGAGGGATGCGGTCTTGGTCTGTTGTGTGGATCTGGTGACAGAATTCGTTTTTTCCGGATTTTCATCATTAGGCGCTTTGTCCCCTGTCCCATGCATGCCCTTTGACCGGAGGAGGATGGGATTGACCCTCGGGGAAGGAGCGGCAGCCTTGCTGTTGATGAGTCCGCACCGAGCCCGTAAAGAGAATAGACCGCCTATGGGAAAAATTATTGGATGGGGTGCAGCCAACGACGCTACTCACGTTACTGCCCCGGCCAGGGACGGCTGCGGCCTGATGAAAGCTATTTCACGGGCGTTGAGGCAGGCGAATTTGGGAGCAGAACAAATATCAGCAATCTGCGCCCACGGTACCGGGACAGCCCATAATGACACAATGGAACTGGCTGCCTTCCATCGGGTGTTTGGGGACCGAAAAATCCCTGTTTTTTCTGTGAAAGGCTCCATAGGACATACCATGGGTGCTGCAGGGGGCATCGAAGTGGCTCTGGGCGTGAAGGCGCTTTCTTTGCAGGTGGCCCCTCCCACAGTGGGGTTCTTGGAGCCGGAAAATGGCGCAGAAGGGATGGTACAAGGTGTTCCCGCGAGGTTTTCCGGCGATTACCTGTTGTCTACCAATTCGGGATTCGGTGGAATAAATGCCGCGATTATCCTGAAAAAGGGGGTCTCAAAATGATCGCTGCGATTACCGGTCTGGGTTGGGTAACCGTCGCTGGGATGGGGATGGGAGGTGACCGTAATGATTTTACCGTGACAAACGGTGAATTGCCCCGACCAACCCGGAAACGGGTCCTTGATAAACCCTATCCGCACTTTGGAAGAATGGATGATTTTTCCCGTCTGGGCCTGGCAGCCATAGCATTTGCCTTGAAGGATGCGGGATTGAGTGAATGGACACAAAAGCGTGATATGGGTATCATTGCAGCCAGTGTCTATGGTTGTCTCCAGACAGATATTGATTATTTTGAAACGGTAATACCGAATGGAGGGCTCATGGCTAGCCCGGCACTGTTTTCTTATACCCTTCCCAACTGTTTCCTGGGTGAAGCCGCTGTGTGTTTCGGGCTCACGGGAGCAAGCTATGTGATTAATGACAATTCCCCTTCAGGGCTGGCCTGCTTGCATGCTGCCTTGGAAAGTATTGCCGGCGGTGAGATTGAAAAGATGATTTGCGGTATTTGTGACCTAAGATCTCCGCCTGAGATTCCCCTGACAGCCAAAGGGTTCGTCGGAGCCATCTTTTTTGTGCTGGAGAAGGTTCCAGAATCAAACCGATCACCCTATGGGAACCTTCACCTTGATAAAAGCGGTGCCGTTTTTTTCAATGGGAAACAGATCGAGAATCTGGTCGAACTGGCACAGGAGTGTTTGGCCCCATCCCCCAAATGAACATGTTATCCTTAAATCTACCGCACCCAATTCCTAATCCGCAGATGACAACATCTGAGAGCCACCCGAGTTCCGCTTCGCTCGGAATAGTAATTGTCATACCGGTCTATAATCACTCTGCTACACTTCGAAGCGTCGTCAGCCAGGCACTTCAGATGCACGACGAGGTTATGGTGGTAGATGATGGTAGCACTGATGATGCCGCAAGCTTTCTTCAGGGCCTTAACGTGCATCTGATCCGTCATCGACAAAACCTTGGCAAAGGCGCGGCCATTTTAACTGCAGCCCAAGAGGCGCGGCGATTGGGCATGACCCATATTGTGACGATTGACGCCGACGGCCAGCACAATCCGGAGGATTTCAAACGCTTCCTTCCTTTAATAAAAGGATCTCCGGATGCAATTATAGTTGGAAAGCGCGACTTTAAAAATGCCGACGTCCCTAATGCAAATCGGTTCGGAAGAGGGTTTTCCAACTTCTGGCTAAGGCTTCAGACCGGAAAGGCTCTGGGGGATGCGCAGAGCGGTTTTCGCGTTTATCCCCTATCGGTGCTTGAAAACTTGAAACTGCATGAAAAGCGCTACACTTTTGAGATCGAGGTGTTAGTTAAGGCGGCCTGGGCAGGCGTTGAATTGCTGGAGACGGATATTTCTGTCTATTATCCCCAAGCCAAGGAGCGAGTTACCCATTTCCACCTCTTCTTAGATAATGTTCGGCTCAGTCGGCTCAATGCAAAGCTTACCATGAGATCCATTCTCCCCTGGCCACACAAGAAGATCGTGAATAGTCGGAAGAGGGCTGGGGAAAAAATCACCGCACTCCATCCCCTCAAGTCACTAAAGACGCTCCTTACAGAAAACTCCTCACCAGTACAGTTAGCTTCGGCCGGGGCGTTAGGCGTATTTCTTGGGACACTCCCCTTGATCGCCTGTCATACAGTTGCAATACTTTTTGCAGCCGGTTTTCTTAGGCTTAATAAAATTGCGGCGGTAAGCAGCAGTCAGCTCTGCGTTCCCCCTTTGGTTCCTGCATTGTGTATAGAAACCGGGTATTTTGTTCGTCACGGAACGTTCTTGACAGAGATCTCCCTCAAGACACTGGGCTACCAGGCACCGGAACGGCTGTACGAATGGCTGATCGGTTCTCTGATACTGGCTCCGGCAATGGCGGTTCTAATAGGGGGAACCATCTACATCATGGCCTTTTTTGTAAGTTTGAGGAGGCCCCGAAAATAACCGGGATTTTGAAATGCGAATCGTACTTGTTCATCCAGCCGGATCCAACTGGATGCCAGGCAAAAAGGATGTCACGCCAACAGCCAATCGAATGGCCCCGCTGGGCCTCCTCTCCATTGCTGCATGCCTCGAAAAGGCAGGGCACCAGGTTTTTGTCCACGACTGTCTGGGACCTAAAGCCCGTCCTGGGAATAAAGCCAATGCCAGGATAATCCTTGACTATCATCCTGATATGGTGGGTTTTTCTGCGACCACCTCCGGATTCCTTGACGGGTACGAACTTGCAACAATGATCAAGGGCGCGCGACCTCAGATCAAGACCGTTTTTGGTGGGGTGCACATCTCTTCACTGGGTGCCAGTATCCTTGAGAACTACGGCAATATCGACTTCCTTTGTCCGGGCGAAGGGGAAGGGACTTTAGGAGAACTTGCATCCGGGAAAGATGTTCACCGGATTGATGGCCTGATCTGGAAGGATCATGGCCAACCGGTAACCAACCCTCCGCGGTCTCAAATACCAGATCTGGACGCGCTCCCATTTCCCTCTTATGAAAAGTTAGAGGGTTTTCCCAAGGGGTACAACCTTCCTCTGTTCAGCTACATCCTGAGCCCGGGCGCAACCATGGTCACCAGCAGGGGATGTCCCTATCAGTGCTCATTTTGTGACCGGTCGGTCTTCAAACAGGGTTATCGCTACAACTCGGCCGAATATATTTATGAACACATGCGTTACCTTCGGACACGTTTCAGGGTACGTCATATCAATATTTACGACGATCTCTTTACAGCAAACCGTCGGCGGATCAGGGAACTCTGTGAGCTTCTGATTTCAAGGCCGCTTGGTATGCAATTTAACTGTGCGGTACGTGTGGGACATGCCGATGATGACCTGCTGCAAATGCTGAAAGATGCCGGCTGCCTCCAAGTCTCATTGGGCATCGAGACCGGAGACCCCCAACAGATGACAATTTTTAAGGAGGGCGTGGGTCTCCAGGAGGTAAGGGATACGGTGAGCCGTATTCAGGCGAAAGACCTGAGGGCAAAGGGGCTTTTTATGATGGGGTTGCCCGGAGATACTGAGGCGTCTATCCTGAGGACCGGCGACTTTGCCATCTCCCTTGGTCTTGACGACATGAATATGTCCAAGTTTACACCATTTCCCGGGGCACCCGTGTGGTCCACCATATTCGATTCAGGAACCCTCGATAATGACTGGAGGAAAATGAACTGTCTCAACTTTGTGTTCATTCCCAAGGGGATCGAATCAAGAGAACGGCTCGAAGCGCTTTACAATCGATTTGTAAAAAGATTCTATACAGATCCGGATTGGCGCAAGAAATTTCGAAAAAGGCTCTGGCAGCATAAGAAGAGCCTCTGGCACCTTTTTGTTCATCTGCCGACCTTTCTGGCGGCAAAACGCAGCTTCGAGCCGGCAGAAGACGATTAAACAGTTAACAATTGATAAAGCCGAAAAGGCGCAAAATTCACAAAAAAACAAACTCCAATTTTAGGCATTTTAGGCACTTTAGCTCACTTTAGGCACTTTTCAGGGCTTATTCCATGTTGATAATCGTAAACAAATGGTTGTCGATGGCATCATGAAAGGCGGCGTGGTCTTTATTATTGATTTCCATAATACTCTCACTTACCCCGATATCTTTAACCGTGACCCTTTCCCAGGACTCGGCAAGGCCAATACCAAGGGCCTTTGATATGGCCTCCTTGGTCGTCCATATTCTAACGGATGCCTCAATTTCACCTAATGGCGACCCTTTCACCAAACACCTCTCGTTTTCATTCATATAAAGTCGCCGCGATTTGAGCACCTTGTCAGAGATCTCTTCCACATCGACCCCTACCCGGCCATTAGAAGCAACTGCGATTGCAAATCTGCTGTCATGAGAAACTGAACAGAAAGATCCGCCACCTTTATCCCTCACCGGGCAGCAGGGACGTATTCCATCGGCTGAAACCGTCGTAATAGAGGATGAAGGCGTCTCCCGGTCGTCCCCTGATAGCTGCCTGGAGATGCTTTTGCAGCAGAGACGCGCTGCAAGATAGCTGATCCCCCTTTTTACGCCCATCTTCTTGAAACGATCTGTTTCTCTATCTGAAAGGGCCTTTTCCGCAAGGCCATTTAATGTCTTAAGTTCAATAAGAGAAAGCGCCGTACACTGCCTGTTTATCAATTCTAATTTATGTTCCTCAGCCCCATTAGAGATCCAATTGGGGGGCCTCATCCTGCCACCACTTACATCCCCCATCTGTAACCCGAGTATTTCCTCTTTTGGGATACCGCTTCGATCATATATCCAGATATTAAATTTAAGTAGATGCGTCGTACATTGCTGTGCCGGCATTATCCTGCAGATATAACTCTCTCCCCGAGTGGTAAGGCTGTAAATCAGACGTTTATCAAATCCCACAGGGAATCCAACGATCCCGGAATATCGTTGCCCCCAGGCACAGGCCACATGAAATGTGGCGTCAAGGGGGAAAGGGGACCCCAGTGGTCCAGAGGAACCATCACTGTCCACACCTTTAAGATTTGCCACGGCGCCTTTTTCGGAGATAAACAAAGGATCCTTAACATTCTGGTAAGCGGGGCCAAAGGGTACAAGATCGCGGTAAAGGCTGTCTGACGGGATGTCAACACATACGCCTTCCAGGGCTGAAGCGAAATCGAGCGGAAGCGGGCAAGGGTCACATTTTTTTCCCCCAAATTGGACGGTGACGTGCTCCATGATACGTGTTATGGAGGTCTTCGGTGATCTGCTCCTGGTAACCAGCTTCGAACTTATCCTACCATCTTCGTAGACCTCAATTTCATTATAGGCCTCCAGCGACCCTGTGGTGGCCCCGATACGCAGGAATTTGTCAAACCTGGCATCAGTAATCAAGGCCACGTCCACATGCGGCAAGTATGTTTGCGTCGATGAAGCCAACACCTGCATTGCCTCTACCGCAGGAAAGACCGCCTTTCCCTGAAAACAATGATCCAGAAGATAAGAATCGGTTTTTATCTCGATAGGGAGCTTTACTTTTTCGATTATTTTGGGAAGGTCTTCCATATTTGCAGGGTTTTTTCGTCAATCGCTACCGGTGTGCCTGAGGAGTTGATCGCACAGTGCCTTGTAAATCCCTTGCAAACGATGTTATTTGAGTCTGCATGGGTGATGATATAATCGAATTGAATCCGAACCCTCTCGAGTTTGGCGGGATGCGTATGAACCCACATGACATCATCGTAGTAAAGGGGAGAGTAATACTTAATGCCCACCTCAATAATGGGATAAATAAGGCCACTTTCCTCAATCTCACGATAGCTACAGCCTGAATCTCGCATCAACGAAGCCCTTCCGAGCTCGAAGAAGCGCATGTGGTTGGCATGATATACAATCTGCGAACGATCTGTATCGGCATACAGGGTTCTGTTTTTGCATCTGTGCCAGACCAGCCCTTCAGTCCTATCTTTCACATATCGTACATCGTTGTTAAATACTTCCGGGATAAACGGTTTTGGTCTCATATTATACGCCCTTAAAAGCTACACAGCAGTTTGTTCCGCCAAATCCAAAGGCATTGGAAAGGAATAGATGATAATCCTGCCTTCGCACCTCATTGGGAACGACATCAACATCATCAAATTCGGGGGCAGGGATGTAGTTAATGGTTGGGAGCATCTGTCCATTGCGCATCGCCTCTATGCTCAAGGCAGCTTCTATGGCAGCTGCAGCCCCAAGGGTATGACCGATCTGAGACTTATTGGATGATACCGGGATCCTTTTCAGGTCTTTGCCAAATACGCTCCTCAAGCATTCAATTTCAATGCTGTCCCCCCTCGGGGTGGACGTCCCATGGGCATTGACATATTGAATATCTCCTGGGTGCAATCCGGCATCATCGATCGCCTCTCGCATGGAGAGAATAATAGCCCTCTTGTTGGGCCTTATAAAATGGTATGCATCAGAATTCCAACCGATGCCAACGACCTCGGCCTTTGGTGTAAGTCCATAGATTTCGAGCATCTCCTGGGCAGCAAGAACGAGAACTCCACCTCCTTCAGAAAGGATAAAACCCTTCCTGTCTATGCTAAAGGGCCGAGAGGCCTGGGATGGATCGTCATAGGCACGGTCTCCAGGAACAATCTTTATGGTGGCATTCATATTTTCAAAACCATGGATAATTTCAGGCAGGATACAAGTTTCAACCCCACCGGCCAAGACAAAGTCACAGTCTCCGTCCCGTATCATTCTTGAACCAATCCCGATGGCATGGTTGCCTGAAGCACAGGCCCCTTGAGGAGAAAAAACCGGACCTGTAAAACCTAACAACATTCCCGCTTTCCCCGACGGAAGATTGGAACAGAGATTCGGCAGAAGGTACGGGCTTATCTTCAAAGGCCCCTGATGCAGATAATTATCCATTGCGATACGAAAAGCGTCTGTTCCATTGAGTGCAGAGCCGATCAGACAGGCGGTTCTTGGGGCCGTATCCTTGTCCATCTCGAGACCCGAGTTATCCAAGGCGTCTTTACAGAGTGCCATGGTCAAGATGACAAAACCGGCGTTCCAGTTATACGCCTCTTTTCGGGTGACAAATTCCAGGGACAAAGGGTCCCAGTCAGGGATTTCACCTACCACGTTACTTGAGGAGTTTACGTGGCACCTCGTAACCTTGCGAAATCCGGCCTCCCCCTTGACGGCCCGCTCCCATGTCTTGGCAAAGGTCTTGCCAAGAGGTGTTGCTGCGGCATATCCGATGACAAATACCCGTCTGTTTTTTGGAGGTTTCATGATTTTCCTTTATCTGGTTCTCTGGAAAACAACACATGCGTTGCAGCCACCAAAGCCAAATGAATTTTTCAAAAGGAATTCCTGTTGAAGGGTGCGCGACCCTTCAGGCACGCAATCCAGATCTATTTCCGGATCTGGCGTATAGTTGATTGTGGGAAGCAAGGTGTCGCAGAGCATCCCCTTCAACGCAAAAATCGATTCAATGGCACTCGACGCACCCATCGCATGCCCTATCTGGGACTTATTTGCGGAAACCGGTGGGATTTGATTACCGAAAACCGATTTCAACGCTTCGGACTCAACCTTATCGCCTACTCGCGTTGACGCGGCGTGTGCATTGATGGCGTCGATATCATGTGGTTTGATGCCTGCGTTTTCAATGCTTTCGGAAATACATCGCGCTACCGTCTCCAGATTAGGAGCTACAAAATGGTGGGCGTCAGACGTCATGCTCCACCCGGCAATTTCTATATTGTATTCTATGCCGTTCAACTCGGCGAACTCTCTTGTCGCGATAATGATACTCCCTGCCCCTTCTGAAATTACAAATCCTCTCCGGTCGACTGAAAATGGGCGGCTCGCTTTCTTGGGGGATTCCGGCATTGCACCCGCTTTGGGTCTATAGGCCCCGTTCATTGTCGCAAAGCCAGCCACAATGGGTTCCACCAGTGCAAAATCCACCGCACCACATATGGCAACATCTGCCCTTCCCAATTCAAGTAACATAGCCCCGACAATCATTGATGTAACGCCCGTGGCACAGGCTGTAACGGTTGAGACAATTGGGCCTGTGGCATTGGTCAAAATGGATATTTTCCCGCCCACCATATTGATACATGAATTGGGATTTGTGAAGGGGTGAGGCATCTTCCCGGCTGCAATCATTTGTCTGTCAGCGTTCAGGACTGCATCCTGCCCCCCTACAGCTGAACTATAGGTAACAGCTACCCTTGGAGACAATTCGGGCCTGATCTCAAGCCCGCTCTTCCTAAGAGAGCGGTGCACCACCAGCATTGCATACTTAAAAATAGGGGAGGTCCAATGGGCCAGATTGGAAGGGGACAAAAAAGGGTAGGGCGAGGTATCGAACTCTTCAACCTGCCCGGCAATGTTGACGGGGAACCCCTCCCCAAAGGAGAAACGTGTCAGATTACCGATTCCGCTTTCTCCCCTCACAGACCGGCCCCATTGAGTCTCCAGGTCGACACCCAAGGGTGACACCGCGTCGTAGCCGATAATAACCGCTCTTTTTGAATTCATACGAATAATGTCAGGGATAAAAAGCGAGGTGGTTCACGATTTGGAGATCAATCCCGTACTCCTGATTTTCAGAGTTGCCTCAGATTACCAGGGAATAAATTGATAGAGTTTTGCGAACATCTCATATACCTCTATCCACCCCTGGAGGTGTTGTGGGGAATCCATGTGGGCCCTCTTATTTACCATTACCCAGCTCATATGTGCCGCGCCATCCTTGCAGGTCGAGCAATCCCGTGTTTGAGAAGTACAACATCTGTACATTGTCTTAAGGTCAGACGCCCAACGGACAAATCCTATTAATCGTCTTTTGGGAGGATCTCGGTGATCCAATGGCTCGCTGACAGAAGGGCATTCCTCCCACCCAAAGCGCTTATCCCCCATTTTTCCGGTTGTAATGATTTCATGATAATACCTGGAGGATATAACTGTATCAGGATATTTATGAAGTATGTCATCCATTTCAGAGCGTATATCCTTCAATTCCGCCTCTTTCCAGAAAAAGCCATCAACACCTTCATCATTTGAAAGCAACTGCATATGAACCTTTAGCCCAGCATCCCTTATCTTTCCAATAATCCGCTCGCTTTTTCCAATCTGTCTGGGGGTTATCGTGTAAAGATAGTAGGCATGAAGATCTCCTTCATAGTTCCTCCTTGAAATAGAAAAGGTATCTCGCCCTCTTAAGAGCCTTTCGTCATCTTCATCACCCCACAGTGAGATGCCAACCATCATATGGGGAAATCTTTCTCTTGGGACCTTAATGATCCCGTTTGTTGCACAAAACGTCGGCAGGCGACTGTAGAATGCCTCCACCCTGTCAAGGCAGAGGGTGGGCTCGCCCCCGATCAAAATGGCAAGGTTTACACCCCTTTTCATTTCCTTGTCAACAAATTGCTCCCATTTTTCCATGTCCATTTCTTCCGTCACTCTGTGTTCATCAGAAGAAAAAAAGAAACAACCCCTACAGCGCAGATTACATCTGTTGGTCACATCATAGATGGAACTGCGGATGTTCAGCTTAGAGATTGATCTATATCGCTCATACCATTCTTTATCAAGTAATGAACTAATGGTCTTCATTGACCGACTCACATAGTTAAAAGCAAGGCTTTCCGCACCTGGTCCTCCCAGCACCACGAGTGACAGGCCTGCGCTTTAGATGCCTCTATTGGGAAAAGATGCACTCGCCGCTCATTTTCAATTGCCGGGGACATCATGCCCAGGCGGTGCAACCATATAGCTGCATAGATTGTCGTCCTTTTCATATCCCATGACCCATACGGCAAGGTAAGTGTCAACGTAATCAAGCCACGACTTGAATGTATCGGGATTGCATGCATGACGAAATAACCTCGCAGTCACAACCGCACTACCTGAGGCGTAATGCCTGCAATCATCGCAGTCCGTATCCGGGACACAACAGGCAGCACTTCTGTCCCAGGTGAGATCGGCACGGTACTGCCTAAAAGAGCGACCAAGCCCTATGGCAGTTGATGTATTCATCCTTGGATACGAACAGGAATAAAGATCATGGAGCCCGTAAATATGGGTATGGGCAACGGCGCTATAAGGGGAGAAGAGCAAGTTCTCCGGGTATTCCGAAATAAGGGTCATCATCGTCTTTCGTGTGTGGGCAAGAGATTGAGGCGTATGACGGAGAGGTCCGTCGTATCCGACGGGCGATGAAAAAACATTTAAAGTAACCTTACAACCATGCTTGGCAAGGACTTCCATGACCCTATGTATTTGATCAATATTCTCCCTGGTGAAGGTGTATACAAATACTGCCCTTGGATCATCTTGATAATTGTCTATCTGTCTGATCAACATCTCTTTCGCATTCCTAACTCTAAGGCTTGTTTCATCGTCTCCCCAAACAGATACATGAATCTTGTAATCAATGGGTCTGGGGATATACCTTAACCCGTTAGATGCAATCGTGCCGAGTGGCATTTCTTCAAAGCAGACCTGACAAAGCTCGGGTACCAACGATGGTTCAGCCCCGGCAAGAACCACGTAGGTTATGCCCCTTGCCTTCTCATCCTTCATGAGTTTTCTCCAGTCCGCTGGATTTCTATTATCGTTGGCAAACTGTTTGTCACCCTCGTAATAATAGCAGCCGTCACACTGTATATTGCAGCGATTGGTCATGTCATAAGTGGATTCCCTAAGGAAGAAATATTTTCGGACCTTCTCCCACCTGGCCCCAATAACAGGATCACCTATTATATCGGAGAATCTCCACGTTTTTTCCTGTTTCTTTTCAGCATGACTTGTTTGAACTTGCATTCGGGACTCCTACTCAAAATATCCAAATCAGGAATTGCTCGTCATTCATTCTTTTGTCCTTTCTCTAATATATTCTGCTATCAGACGGATACTATTCAATTTTGGATAATCGTCTTCATCAATTACGATTCCATATTCATCCCGAAGAACCAAGGCAATTGTAGCAAG
This sequence comes from Desulfobacterales bacterium, assembly GCA_014382905.1. Classification (GTDB taxonomy): domain Bacteria; phylum Desulfobacterota; class DSM-4660; order Desulfatiglandales; family Desulfatiglandaceae; genus JACNIU01. Next base: position 4,515 of record JACNIU010000187.1, on the reverse strand, counting down.
ATCCATGCTGTCAATACCTACCTCATCAATAAGGTCAACTTCGGGATCAAATGTCTCCGGTGTCACATCTTCCAGTTTGAGCTCATTGATCATAATCTCTGCAACACGGACAACTATTTTGGAAATATCATATGGGTCGGCCATTCTTCACCTCCGCTGGTAATGCTACCTTACCATGAACCTACTCTTCAGTGACCAGAAGGCCGCTACAGGCCAACTGACCCTTCACCATAACACGAAATGAATATGATGTGGGGCTCTGCTCCCGGAGTCTGGTAATGATTCTTATGGTATCATTGGGCCTTATCATCTGCTTGAACCTGACCTTTTTTATCTCGGAAACCCTACAGGCCTTATGGCCGAATTCCTGAATTGTATCAAAAACCATTCCAATCTGGGCGATGCCGGGAAGGATCGGGTTCCCCTGAAAATGGCCTGAGAACCATGGGGAATCAGCATCTACCTTCACCTCAGCCACAACCTCATCGGCAGCAGGACGGCTAATGCGAATTAGCGAATACCATTTCATAATAACCGGCTTCAAGGATTTGAGCGGGCATTTTTCAAAGGTCTCCTCTTATCTTCGAATTAAGTGCTCCCAAAGCGGCCCATAATGCCCCCTGGCATACATCCTGGGAACTATTTTGGCAGTAACTTCTCCCCCCGACCCTACCACCCAGTTTGTCTTTTCCTTACCATAGTCCTTGACCCGGAGAATGATTTCTTCATTGGTGATCGCATCCGACTCATAAAAGACGGGTTCCAGCAAACTCCAGGTCTCTGATATCTTAGCCGACTTGACTGCTATATCATAAAGAGCCGTGTAGGGATAGATGCGTATCCCGCAAAAAATGAATAAGACAGCCCCTTCAAGGTTATCAGCGTTTGAAAGGGTTTTGTCAATAGAATCACAATCTTCTCCAGGCCCGCCTAAGAGGAAATAGTGCGCCACATGTAATCCAGCATTTCTTGCAGCCTCGTGTGAACAAAAGACGTCGTCTACTCGAAAGGGTTTCCGGTATGATTCGAGCATGTCATCTGACAATGATTCTGTGCCGAATTCCGCATGTGTAAGGCCTGCATCGGCCATTATCCTATAATAATCTTCCGGTGGCTTGGTAGGGGCAAAAAATGCTCCCCAGGGGATGGAGACCCCTGACCTCATAAAGGCATGGGCCACTTCGATACTATGATGATAGTCCCCATTGAATACCGAGTCAGTGACGAAAAAATACTTTGCGCCCGTTTCCTCGATCCTCACGGCCGCATCTGCCACCTCTCCTGGAGGAATAAGCCTTAATTTATTCCCCTCTATATGGGGATATGTACAATAGATACATTTAAAATTACAACCCCTCTTTGTTTGAAGATTGAGCATGCTCCCGTTTTTCAAGTAGAACTGCAGATAGGAACTATCTTCATGAAACCTCCTTGTCAAATTACCGTTCCAGGGCCAAGGTACAATCCCGTTCTCACCCTTTTTGATCACTCCCGGAATGCCAGAGGTCCTTTTACGAGCCTCAATCGCCTTCAGAAGGAGAGACAATCTTTCTCCTTCGCCAACAATTCCATAATCGGCCTCCAGGGCCTCCATGATTTCGCGGGGGAACAGTGTGAACCCGCTTCCCCCTAAAACCAGAAGTGCATCGGAATGCCCTCTGACTGTTCGTACCAATTCCCGGTATTCAGACATATAGCCTTTTGGGTCAGTGATATCGCCATTGTCAATATTTCGCAGCGAAAGCCCGATAACATCCGGCAAAAAATCATAAATAACCTCAGCCAGGGGGTCGTTGTTCTCCATTTCATTCATATCCACAAGTCTGACCTGGTGCTCTGCCGAAATAGCATTCGCCACATAATCAAGCCCCAAAGGATATACTGGATAAGGTGTTTTCAGTCTATTCGCTGAAATAAGAAGAACCTTCACCGCAATACCTAATGAATTACCTCAGTTGCAGTTACAAAATCGCCAAGGCCAATCAGAAGAATACCTTTCCCTCTCAGATATACCGTTTCGCCCCCACAGAGTCTACCGGGCAATTCTCTTCTATCGACAAATCGTATGGCAAGGACCGAGGCGACTGCTGAAGCAGAAGCAAATTCACCTGTAAACCTTCTATAGTCAATCACAGGTCCCTCAAATCCGGATAGCGACAGGAAATCCCGAAGCTGTTCTTCTGCCCTCTTTCGACAGCCCGCGGGGATGCCTGCGAGAATTGCCCCATACTTTTCTTTAATCCCCTCCTCCCCCGCCAGGCTGGCTATCAATGATGAGATGACAGAAGGGTTATTCTTTGAATTTTCATAGAACACAACAGACGTTCTCAGACCGGCTGAAGATTCTGACCGCCTGAGGCACAGCCCCCCGCCTCCGTCCGATAGTGTGTCATCGGTCCTTACAGACCTGTCAAACAGGCCTGACAGTACGCCATGGGACTCATCGCTCCCGATTACAAACAATGTGTCGTCAATATCTTTTGCCATAAGGCCTGCCAGCATCAAGGCCTGTTCAAAAGAGTAGTCTCCGCCCGTGGTGGTTATATTAGGACCAACGGATCCAAACTGGATTGCCACTTGGCCGGCCGGTGCATTATGCACTGACCCGATAAAGTCAATAGGACTTGTAAATTGTTCTTCAGATTCAAATAGTTTGGTCAGAAAATCGTAAGTTTCTGAAAGCGCCCCCCAGCCAGTACCGAAAAAGACCGAAGACGGTGCATCCGGCAGTCCCGAGTTGGCGTGGGCCGCAGACGCCAATGATAAAGTAAGTCGGGGCAGGCGCTTGAGCCGTCTGATTACTTTAGGGGAAAGGCCCTCGGTTACGACCGAGTCAGGGACCATGCCCTTACAGCTTTTCCCACCCGATACTCTCTCCAGAGACATCTCTGTGTTTCCGGCCCCGGTAAGGCACGCACTCCCTAACACGGCAAGTGGAGAAAGCCCCTCCAAGCGCACGGAAGGCCGTACCCTGTTAGGAGATCCAATGACAACCGAGGCGTTATTTCCCCCAAATCCGAAGGAGTTTGAAAGGACGGTTTGAACATTCGCCGTCTCTAAGGGCGCCATTAGAGGATCCAACCTTAGTTTGGGATCAGGAACATCACAGCCAACGTTGGCCGGGATCAGGTTTTCAGAGACGGCCAGTGCAGATACAATGGCCTCCATTGCTCCTGCCGCGCCAAGCGAGTGCCCAAAGGCCCCTTTTATGGACGACATGAGGGGTTTTTTATTGGAGAAGAGGGCATTCAACGCCCTTGCTTCAGAAAGATCGTTGTCAATAGTGCCTGTCCCATGCAGGTTTATGTAGTCAATCTCTGCGACAGAGATATGCGCATCACGTATTGCCGCCTTCATCGCCTGAAGGGCGCCCGCCCCTTCAGGATGAGGTGCCGAAGGGTGATGGGCGTCACAAGACAATCCTGCTCCTAAAATTTCCGCGATCGCATTGTCAGGAACATCTTCACAAGCAGTAAGAACAAGGACGGCCGCCCCTTCGGCAACCGACATGCCCCGTCTTTTCTTATCAAGGGGACGGGCTCCTTCAGGGTCGATCAATTGAAGTACACGAAAACCATGGTATGTAAAGCGGCTGAGAGAATCGGCACCTCCGGCAAGAACCATCCTGGCTCTGCCGGTTCTCAGCATTTCAAGCGCAATCTTTATGGCCACCGCGCCCGACGAACAGGCGGTTGATATTGTTATGGCGGGGCCATAACATCTGAATTCATGGGCAATGTGCTCCGTTACAGAGCCTGTCGAATGATATTTGAAGGACTCAGGATTTGTATCACCTGCCTTAAGGCATCGTTCTGTACTCAGCATCCCCCCCGTGGTGACTCCCATGACCACGGCGTCGGGGACATCTTTACACCGTACCATGGCTTCCTTTGCAGCAATCAGGGCAAGCTGGTGTGTCCGAGGTACACCACCTGTTTCAATGGACTCACTAACCTCCCCAACGGGGAGCCGGTTATCCTGAGAAACGGAAAAAAGACTCAAGGGTCTTATTTTTTTCTCGCCTCTCCTGATGGCGTCTCTTGTCTTGGATACTCCGCATCCCGCCGGGCTGACCAGGCCCATCCCGGTAATGTAAACCCGTACATCAGTCAATTGGCTACACTTTTTGAATTTTCATAAATAAAATTGGCTAATGATGTCAAACTGGCAAACACCTTTTCACCAAGTTCCTTGTTATCAATCTTAATGCCATAATCTTTATCAATCATCATAACCAGTTCCAGGATGTCTATGGAATCTATTCCCAATTCGCCGCCTACCAGTTGACGATGCTCGACAATATCGTCAGGAGTGATGTCTTCAAAATTAAGGGTATCAATTATCTTAATTTTTAATTCATTTATCAATATTTCAACTGCTTCTTCCATCTTTGATGGTCCTGTAAAAAATCAAACCGTATGTTTCTGGGGCCTATAACTAATTGATATTACTATGTTAAAATTCTACTTTTTGTGTCTTTTGCGCCTTTTTGCGGCCATATCATCTTTAAATTAT
>JACNIU010000367.1:4437-5765 GCA_014382905.1 Desulfobacterales bacterium | reverse complement strand
ACGAACCTCGTCCATCAGGTCGGGATGTCGTTCCATCAGTTTAAGAAGTTTGACCAGCGGCGCAGGAGGTTGTGTTTTACCTCGTTCATAACGCGAAAACGCCAATTTGCCGACGCCGAAAACTTCCGATAGCTCAGCCTGTGAAAGTTTCAGGCTTTTCCTGATACGCCGAATATCCGAGCTTAGATCACCTTTCACGGCCCTCAGCAATGCGGCCTGTGCTTCTGCATAGCGTCGATAGCTTTCAGCATCCCATACACCCTCATCGCATTTGGGACAGAACTCGCCTTTCATGCCATGAAGCGTCAACGACTGACCGCCGAAGGATAATTTTTCATCCTGTGTCCTTTCCACCATTTCTGCATGATCACAGCTTGGACATTTCATTTTGTTACCTCACTTGGCCTTAAACTGGATCACCGGCGGTCGCCCATCGGTGAAATCCGTAATTTTGATATAAACCGAGATACCATCCCGGGTCATACCATGATAAACGTCCTGCCATACTCGATGGTCTTTATGCGCGGTCATCGTCTTGTAAAAATCGCGTCTCGAAAGGGAGAGTACGACCTGCCTCATTTCTTGTTCCATCAAGCCCAATTCGAGCCCCCCGCGAAGTGCAGTTATTGTAAATGGTTGACTCTCCGGATCTGCAACCGTTTGTTGCACTTTTGAAAGCTTGTAATGGGGTGTACGTTTCTCCATTGCCTGTTAAATAGCCGATATGATAAATTTAGTCAATATGATAATTCATAGGGACGCTGTCCTATTTAAATTTGAAGAAGGTCTTATCATCGATCCGACGAAGGGTGGCGAAATCCTTATCCGTTCTCAGTCTTTCCTGAAACGCCTCCTCCTGCCAGGCATCCCAAGGGGCTGAAAGAAATTTCCCTGTTATTCCATCCGATGCATCAGACAAAAGAAAAGCGGTCAGATCCGCCGCCTTCTCCGGTGGAACCCCACCGCTTTCCATCTGTTTCTTCGTGTTTTCATGAAAAGCCTCTGTGGCCAACTCGGGACCGGCCTCAAGGGTATCCTGGTGAAGCCGTGTGATCACAAATCCGGGGGCAATGCTATTCACGTCAAAGCCTTCATCTGCAAGCTCCAGGGCAAGGTTTTCCGTGAACCGCACGATAGCCGCTTTGCTGGTGGCATAGGCAGAAAACCGGGGAAAAGGTCCTGCAGCTCCCCCTCCTGAGTAATTTATGATCTTCTTCCGTCCTCCAGTCTCCCTTGGCTTTTCCTCTGCGTAACCTGCCCGCTCGTGCCTTGCAATGGCAGGCGGGTCTGTGGATCTCTGACCTCCGACCTCTGTCCTCCGTCCTCCG
>JACNIU010000367.1:0-4318 GCA_014382905.1 Desulfobacterales bacterium | reverse complement strand
CTTCTGTCTTCTGTCTTCTGTCTTCATCCCCCAACCCCCCAATCCCTATTTTTCTCCTTGACTTGTCCGTAACCTATTAACTACAATAGACTACATGAAGATCTTGATGGACGCTGATTGCCTGATAAAGCTCACGAAAGCTGGTTTAAAGGAGTTTATCGCCAACGAATATTCGATATTCATACCTGGGGTGGTTAAAAGGGAGGTGGTTGACGCAGGCAAGGCCAAACAATGCCCCGATGCATTTGCAGTGGAGAACAACATAAATGCGAATGTTCTCACAATAGTGGAAGCCTCCTCTGATTATCCAAAAGGCGATGAAGCCCTTATTGCCCTTTTTAGAAAAGAAGCTTATGATACGGTTGCCACTGATGACCTAAAACTTATACGCCGCCTAAAAATAGGTAGCATACCCTTTATCTTGCCGGGGCTTATAATCTACCAGCTTTTAGAAAACAAAATTATAAACAGACAAACCGCTATCGAGGCCTTGAATAAATTATCTGAATTTATCAGCGGAGATGAATTTAGCGTTGTAAGGTTGCTGATGGAGAAAAAAAATGAGAGTAAAATCGATGCGCATTCCCGAAGATATCGATCGAGCCATTGAATATATCTCCAAAACAGAAAAGATCGAAAAAGCCCAGTCATTAAGAAAGTTGGCAAGGATAGGTTTTGAGTATTATGTTGTCAAGGCCTACAAAGATGGCAGGATTACACTTCGAGAGGCTTCGGATTTGCTAAGACTAACACTTTCTGAGACCATTGATCTTTTAGCGGATATGGGGGTAAAAGGAAATATCCGTGCCGAAGATGTGTTTACCAGCCTAAACACTTTTTCTCCCCTCACTCATCCCCCTTCCTAAGAGAACGCACAATTAATCATCCTCCCTTTTAGTCTGATGCCTTCACCGCCATGATAGACTTACTCAGCCCAAAAAACCGTTCATGGCGGACTGGTCATCCCCTTCGCTGTGTCCGACTCCCGACCCCTGACTCCTGAACCCCGACCACTGACAACTGACCACCGACCACCTTCACTCGGCCAGAGTAAAATCGCGTTATAATTTGACTTGGCGTATTACAGTTGCTACACTCAGGATGTTTTAAAAGGAGGAGGAAACCATGGTAATTCAAAAATCGCGCGTGACCTACGATGAAGTCGTAGCGACACTCCCCACCCTTAAAACTGAAGAACAGTTAAACCTGCTTGGGGTTCTTTCTCTTGTGCTTAAGAAATCTGTTGTGCAAAAGGAAAGAAAACACAGCCTGCTTGAGCTGGAAGGGCTTGGTTCACCCCCTTCGGGACGGCAACAAAAAGCTGGCCAATAGGTACAAGGCCATATTGCTGTCCTCAAACGGTCTGGTGACCTACGAGATATCACACGCCATATCTGAACGAGCAGCGCTATTGCGTGCAAAACACGGACTAAAGACCCCGGATGCCATCCAGCTTGCCACAGCAACCCACCATAAAGCGGATTATTTCTTAACAAATGACCCAGCCTTGAAGAAAGTGAAAGGGGTGAAGGTCCTCGTTCTGGACGATTATCTACTTGCAACTTCAGAATGCCCCCCCCTTTTTTGATGCCGCTTTTCACGATGCTCTTTACGCCCTCTTGTGTGCAATGATTACCTCCAACAAGGATAGGGGATTGGACTGAAATTCTTAGAGATCCCGCTCTTACCCCCGACTTCCGACCCCCGACTTCCGACCACTGGCCACAGACCCTCTACAGTCCCCTAAAATACTCAATCGTCTTCCCAAGCCCCACATCCAGCGCCACCTCCGGTTCCCACCCCAGCCGTTCTTTGGCCAAAGCGATATTCGGTTGCCTCTGAAGCGGGTCATCCTTCATTTTTTATAATCTGCGCAAACCTGCCCGCTTGTGCCTCGCAGTGGCAGGCGGGTCTGTGGACCTCCGTCCTCCGCCCTCCGTCCTCTGCCCTCCGACCTCCGTCCTCTGCCCCGGTTCCATTGGCTCCTTAGAACGTCGATTGTCTCACTGTTTATGCCCTTGACACCTGCCCATTGACAGGTTACATTTGACATATACAGCAATAGAGCGCACTCTTGAATTTGCCTGGCAATTCTATCTCGGCCCCAAATGATTAAAAGGTTCAAACACAAAGGGCTTAAAAAGCTTTATGATACGGGAAGCCAAAAAGGCATCCGGCCTGAACATGTGAAACGCCTGAGGCTGATAATGGCCAGACTTGACGCAAGTCTAAGTCCCCAAGACATGAAGTTGCCTGGACTTGACCTACATTCACTAAAGGGCCCATACGAGGGCTTCTGGGCTGTGTCGGTTTCCGGCAACTGGCGGGTTATCTTCCGTTTTGAAGGAGATAACGTCGTGGATGTCGATTATCTCGATTACCATTGAAGGAGAAAAAAACATGGTTATGCATAATCCACCCCACCCGGGAGAGGTCATTCGGGAGTTGTGTATCGAACCGTTAGGCCTGACCGTGACTGAAGCTGCCGATGGGCTCGGGGTGTCCAGAAAGACGCTCTCAGCTCTTCTGAACGGCCGCTTCGGGATTTCTCCGGAAATGGCCATTCGGCTTTCCAAGGCCTTTGGAGGCAGTGCTGAAAGCTGGATTATCCAGCAAGCCCAGTATGATCTATGGCAGGCTCTGCAAAAAGCCGATGTAATTAAGGTAAAGGCCTTTGCATGAGCTTGAGGCCACCCGATCTCCTTCCTGCAATCCCTGCCCTGTGAAACGCGAAGCCTGTTTCTCCGGGGCGCAATCTGTAATGATTCCCGCACAGGAATACCCGAGCGGAATCGGCTGGTCCAGCTTGGCCTGCACCTTCTCAAAGGTATTAAAAAGCCCTTCTGTTTTGACCTTCCGGATCACCTTCCTGACCTGGTCAGGCATGGCCAGGGCCTTGCCGATAAGGTTCTTCCTGGCAAAATCCACCAGCATCCGCTCGGTCCCCGCGCTTACAAAAGAGGCACAATTGCGAACCAAAATGCCTCCAGCTCCGCAAGCGGGCGTAGGGACTTCCGCTAACCATAGCTCACCGGTCTTGTATGACTGCAATACCTGTTTCATAAATCATTTCTGCTTGACATTGCTTTACTAATATGTATTATACATATATGCATAATACATTACAGTGAAATAGTCGAAAAGAGGTGACTCATGAATCCCTTCAAATACGGAACCATCGTTTCAGGCGAGGATTTCTGTGGAAGGAAAGCCCTACTGAAGCAACTTACTGGATCTATTGAAGCATCTCAACGCATCGTGCTCCTGGGTGACAGGCGGGTCGGAAAATCATCTGCAGTCTATGAAGCGGTTCTTCATTGTAATGGAGAGCGGCTCTTGTATGTGGACCTGCTGGGCATCAAGTCAATCGATGCCTTGTGCAGAAGGATTCTTCGTGCTATTGTTATTTTGGAGCAAAAAACAGGCTGGTTCGAAAAAATAGTCAAATCTCTCGCATATCTGAGACCATCCATTTCAGTCGACCCTATCACATCCCTGCCAACGGTTTCTTTCGATGCTTCTGTTGAGTTGAAGGCCAACTCCATTCCCGAGGTCCTCACCTTGATTGAATCCCTGGGCAAAAAAAGAAAGCCAGTTGTGGTCTTTGATGAATTCCAAGACATTCTAAACCTTGAAGATTCCTATGAAGCGCTCGCCCTTTTGCGAAGCAAAATACAGTTTCAAAGCGCTATTCCCTACATATTTGTCGGGAGCATTCGGCACAAAATGGATACCATATTTACGCATCACGATTCACCCTTCTTCAAGTCAGCCATTCCCATGACAGTGGATCCCTTGCCTTACGAAGATTTCTCTCAGTTCCTGAGGAAGAAATTCACAAAAGGACAACGTAAGATTGAGGATGAGACACTGAAAAAGGTGTTTGAAATCGCCAACAACATTTCCGGCGACATTCAACAACTATGTGAGGCCCTCTGGGAAGTAACTTCTGAAAGGGAGATCATTGGCATAGACAAACTGAAAAGCGCACTTGAATTGATCTTTTCCAGGGAACAAAAATCGTACGAAAATTACATCAGCCTTTTAACGGACATTCAGCTCAAGTGCCTCATGGCCATAGCCATGGAGGGCGGAAAAAGGGTTTTTTCCGTTTCATTCATGAAATCCGCCGGCTTCAATAACCCATCAACCGTGAAAAGAGCCATCACACGGCTTATCAACCTCAACATCCTTTTTGAGAGCGAAAACGAATACAGATTTACGAATCCTTTCTTCAGGGCCTGGCTTCCCCACAAGGGATGATTATTTTCCGGTCTGCTTATACCCAAAATGGCTCAAGGCTGAAATGGGTAAAGGG
>JACNIU010000365.1 GCA_014382905.1 Desulfobacterales bacterium | reverse complement strand
AAGGGGGCGTTCTATACGCTCTGGAGAATTTTTGTTACGTCCTTTGGGAAAGAGACCCTCATGGTCCGGCGATCGAATAACGACCGTTTTCTAAACTAATACGAATAGTATTTGCGAATTTTATTTTATGAAAGCAGTGTTCAGAATATGCCAGAGGTGTGCTTATGAGACTACCTAAATTCCGATATATGGAACCCAAGAGCATCAAGGAGGCCTCAACTATCCTGCTTGATGAGCCCGGGGCTAAGATTCTTGCCGGAGGGACGGATATCCTGCCGAATATGAAGCACAAGGTTGAGCTCCCTTCAGTTGTGGTAAATATCAAGAAGATCCCTGAACTGGACTTTATCCGTAAGGACAACGGTGTAACAAGGATAGGCCCCCTGACCTCGCTCAAGAAAATCTATCAAAACGAGTCTGTGAAGGCGGGGCTGCCTGCGCTTGCCTCTGCTGCTTCCTCTGTAGGGTCTTATCATCATCAGAACATGGGGACCATCGGGGGGAACATCTGTCAGCAGAACAGATGTAAATACTTCAACCAATCCCAGTGGTGGCGAAGTGCAAGGCCTTTGTGCGTTAAGGCCGGAGGAGAAATCTGCCACGTGGTCAACAGGGAGGAGATCTGTTATTCCGCCTACTCCGGTGACATGGCGCCTGCCCTCCTGGCCCTTAATGCAAGGATCATTTTGGAGAGCAAAGAAGATTCAAGGGAGATTCCCCTGGAGACCTTTTTCAGCGGAGACGGCAAGGCCCCTCTTAATTTTAAAAGGGGAGAGATCCTTACCGAGATCATCGTTCCTGAAGGATCATCCGGGGGATTCTCTTCTTATTCGAAATTTGCCAATCGTGAGAGTATCGATTTCCCAATTGTGGGGACCGCCTTCTGGGCATCGACGGGCGAGAAAGAATACCGGGTGGCCTTTACGGCAGTTGATCGGAGGCCCTTGCGGGGTCGGGACGTGGAGAATTTCTTGAACGGGAAAGACCTGAGCGATGAGGTACGGGAAGAGGCCGTATCGATCGCGTCCAAAGCGGCGACCCCTGTCAAGACATCGGTATATTCACCGTCGTATAAGCGGAATATAATGGGTCGGCTTCTTCGGGTTGCAATAGACGAGGTTATGAGGAGGGAAGGATAATGAAATCGGCGATAAAACTGAAGGTCAACGGCGACGACCATGAACTGCTCGTTTCCCCGAATAACACGCTCCTTGAGGTCTTGAGAGAAAAGCTGGGGTTAACGGGAACAAAGCAGGGATGCGATCTGGGCGCCTGCGGGGCCTGCACCGTTCTTGTTGACGGTGAGTCACGTCTGTCCTGCATCATGCTTGCAGTGGATGCCGTTGGCAAAGAGATCATCACCATAGAAGGGATTGAAGAAAACGGCCATCTTGATCCCCTGCAGGCGGCATTTGTAGAAAAGGGCGGGCTCCAGTGCGGGTTCTGCACACCCGGCATGATTCTGACCGCCAGGTCCATTCTTAATGAAGAGGCGCGCCCCACAGAGGAGACCATAAAAAGAAAAATGGCCGGCAATCTCTGCCGATGCACCGGTTACAAGAAGATCGTAGAGGCGGTGATGACGGCGAACGAACAGACCGGGGAGGGCGCGTAGATGGAAACGAAATTTAACGTCGTGGGCCGGAGACTGCCTATGCACGACGCGGCAGCAAAAGTAAAGGGAAGCGCACAATTTACAGCCGATCTTACCCTCCCCGGCATGCTCCACGGGAAGATACTCAGAAGCAACATTCCCCATGGCAAAATCCTCCATATCGACACCTCCCGGGCCGAGAAACTGCCCGGCGTAAAAGGCGTGGCGACCGGAAAGGAGATCCCTGACCGCCTCTATGGCATCGTGCCCAAGGCCAGGGATGAGTACGCCTTAGCCAAGGAAAAGGTCAGGTATATCGGCGATGATGTCGCGGCCGTGTGCGCTGTTGATCCTGAGATTGCTGAAGAGGCGGTCCAGCTCATTAAAGTGGATTATGAGGAGCTGCCTGCGGTGTTTGACCCACTGGAGGCCATGAAAGAAGGAGCCCCCCTGATTCATGAGGGCGTCCTCAACAACACCTCCTTTTCCATCAGGAAGGAATTTGGTAATGCAGAGAAGGGGTTCGCCGAATCTGATTTTGTCTTTGAAGACAGCTTCTTTTCCCAGGCCGTCAACCATGCTCCCCTTGAACCCCATGCGGCCCTTGCCCAGTATGATTCCTTAAGAGGGGAGGTCACGATATGGTCGTCAACCCAGATCCCTTTTTTCCTTCGGAGAAATCTATCCAGTACCCTTCAGATTCCTGAAAGTAAGGTCCGTGTTATCAAACCCAAGGTGGGCGGGGGTTTCGGCCAGAAGATAGACATGTTCGCCAAGGATTTCTGCGCCTGCTGGTTTGCCATTAAGCTTGGGAAACCGGTCAAATTTGTCTATGAGAGGGAAGAGGTCTTTATCTCTACCAGGCAGAGACACCCCATGTATATTACGGTCAAGACGGGCGTCAAGAAGGACGGGACCATCCTTGCCCAGCAGTTCAAGGCCCATGCCGATGGGGGTGCCTATAACAGCACCGCGCCTACCATGATTGCCCTTTCATGTTTTTTTCTGATGATCCCCTATCATGTCCCCAATCTGGTCTATGAAGGGCATCACGTGTATACGAATAAACCTGTTGGGGGGGCCATGAGAGGCCACGGCATCCCGCAGGCCCGGTTCGCAGTCGAACGTCAGTTAGATATGATTGCTGAACGGATCGGGGTGGATCCGGCCGAAATCCGTATGAAAAACAGCATTCACGCCGGAGAACCGCATCCGGCCAAATTCATTATCAATTCCTGCGGCTTCTTCGACTCGGTGAAAAAAGCCGCCGATGCCATCGGATGGAAGGAAAAGAGGGGAAAACTCCCCTTTGGCAGGGGAGTGGGTCTCGCTGGCGCATCCTTTCCAAGCGGGGTCAGCAACATGAGCCATATCAGTTCGGGTGCGGTCGTCCAGCTGGGACAGGACGGGGCCGTGAATGTCCTCTCGGGCGCAGCGGACATCGGACAGGGCGCGGAGACCGTTATCTCTCAAATCGTCGCAGAGGAATTGGGAGTCCTTATGGAAGATGTAAGGATAACAGCGGCTGACACCGGCGTCACACCTCTGGATCCGGGGACCTTTGGCAGCGGGGTCACGGTCAGGGCGGGAAATGCGGCAAGGCTGGCTGCCCTGGAAGCAAAGAATAAACTGTTCGAATTTGTTGCCCGGAAGCTCGAAGCCAACCCAGAAGACCTTGTAGCCGCGAACCGGAAAATATTCGTCAAAGGCTCACCTGAAACGGGGATGACCTTCAAGGATGCCATAAAAGGCTACCAGTATGCCGATCTTCCCATGCCGATCGTTGGCCGGGCATCCTGGTTTCCACCGGCCACCGAACCGACCACCCTCTTTAAAGAGGATGGCAATTTTGCGCCCAGCTACTCTTTTATGACCCAGTCTGCAGAGGTGGAAGTTGACCTGGATACCGGCAGGGTGAAGCTGTTGAAGATGGCCACGGCCCACGATTGCGGCAGGGCCATCAACCCGATGCTGGTAGAGGGACAACTGGAAGGTTCGGTTGTGGGCGGAATGGGCCAGGCCCTGTATGAGGATGTCATCGTGGAGAAAGGACAGGTGATGAACCCCTCATTTCTGGACTACGGCTTTCCCACGTTCCTGGAAATGCCTGAGATAGAGACCCTGGAAGTGGAAACAGATGACCCTATCGGGCCGTTCGGGGCCAAAGAAGCCGGTGAGGGGACACAACTGTCCCCGGCCCCGGCAATTGTCAATGCCATCTACGACGCCATCGGAATCGACTTCAAGGAACTTCCGGTAACACCGGAAAAAATCCTCCGCGAACTGGAAAAGAAAAGGGGATAAGGAAAGACGTATCCATTAGCGTTTTGAAAACGGTCATGATGACATGCCGGACCATGAGGGTCTCTTTCCCAAAGGACGTAAATACGTGGATCATTTCATAGGAACGGCAGCGAGGCCTTAGAATTCGTCACAGGACAGCCCCAGGAGAAGGTATCCATTTAAACGGACATCGCCTCTGCCTGCCCGGAAGCTGTATTGAACGTCAAGGGGGCGTTCTATACGCTCTGGAGAATTTTTGTTACGTCCTTTGGGAAAGAGACCCTCATGGTCCGGTAATCCAACCATGATCGCTGTCAGCAATTGAACTGAAACCGTTATGTCCAATCCCCGCAAGAGAATTATTGTCCAGAGGCCCGGCGGTTATGGGGCCTTTCGTATTGATGAGACCCCCATTGAGGATCCCCGGCCCAGGGAAATCCAGGTTGACATAAAGGCGTGCGGCATCAATTTTGCCGACGTGGCTGTGAGGCTGGGGCTCTACCAGGCGGCAAGGGGTGCCTATCCTATATGCCCCGGCCTTGAATTCGCCGGCGTTGTGAGAGATCCGGGGGGCCACAGCGATGGTTTCAAGCCGGGAGACCGGGTCTTTGGCGCGTCCCGGTTTGGGGCGTACGCCACGGCCATCAACTGCCCTGCCGAACACCTGTGGCATCTCCCGGCCGGATGGGATTTTGCCCGGGGGGCTTCTTTCCCGGTGGTTTATCTGACCGCCTACCATGCCCTTCACGAGGTCGGTCATCTCAGGGAATCGGATCGGGTCATGGTACACTCGGCGGCAGGAGGGGTTGGCACCGCACTCCTTCACCTGCTCAGGATAAACGGCAACATCTCTGTGGGTGTGGTGGGAAGACCTGAAAAAGCAGCGTCTGCAAAAGAGGCAGGCGCCGAATTTGTTATTGACAAGAGCGCCGGAGACCTGTTGAGAAGGGCCGGAGATATAAGTCCCGCCGGATATGACCTGATTCTGGATGCCAACGGGGCGTCCACCCTGAGGCTTTCCTACCGCCTCCTGAGTCCCGGCGGCAGGCTGCTGATCTACGGGTTTGCCTCCATGTTTTCACACTCGGGGCGGAAAAATCCCCTTAAATTGATCTGGTACTACCTTCGAACACCCCGGTTCAACCCCTTTGATCTCACCGGAAGCAACAGGACTATCAGCGGTTTCAACCTGATTTACCTCTTCGACAGGGTTGAACGCTTCCGTCGGATCATGGATACCCTCCTCAAGTGGGATTCAGCCGGTCTTATCCCCTCCATGCCGGTCAGATCCTTTTCCTTTGAGGATGTCGCTAACGCCCATCAGGCCATTGAGTCAGGCAAGAGTGTTGGGAAACTGGTACTCATGGTTTAGTCAGACCTGCCTGCTCCCCGTTAATAATGCCTGCCAGGGGCCGTCATCAATAACTAACTCGGGGGTGAGCGGGGCGCTGGTAAGAAAGTAACTTTCAGGATATACAGCAAAAAGATAGGGTACTTTGGGCAGAGACCATGAGGGCCTCCAGCTTTCTTTCAAACTGCTAAAGTGTTACGATTCGCATATGTCCAAGAAATCCGTGACCGACCTTTCTCTTCGTGCCTCCATTCACGACGGGGTATCCCATGCGGTCATGCTGGGCTTCGGGGAAACCTACCTGGGTCCGTTCGGGATATTCCTGCAGGCAACCACCCTTCAGGTGGGGATTTTAGCCAGCCTCCCGCAATTGTTCGGCGCGGTGATGCAATGGGCAAGCGCCATTACCATGGATCGTTTTCCCAGTCGCCGTCGTTCCATCGTTGCAGGGGCAACCGCGCAAGGCCTTCTCTGGCTCCCCATCTGTCTTCTCCCCTTCCTTTTTGGACGCGGGGATCTGGCGGTGTGGCTGCTGATGGGAC
>JACNIU010000364.1 GCA_014382905.1 Desulfobacterales bacterium | reverse complement strand
CCACAGGTCTTATTAATGCCGAGTTTATGGAAAAAGTATATGTTGAAATCATCAAGGAAAGCAAAAGGCTACAGCAGAATGATTTCAAACTCATTGCGTTTCAGGGAGAACATGGGGCGTATGGTGAAATGGCATCGAGGGAGTGGAACAGGGATCTGGTTCCTTTCCCGTGCGGTACATTTGCCGAGGTATTCGAAGGTATTCAGTCGGGGCTCTATGAATATGGGGTCGTCCCTGTGGAAAATACGCTGGGTGGTGCTGTGGCACAGGTAAACCAGCTCCTTATAAACACCGATCTCAATGTGGTTGGGGCCGTAGAGCTTCCCGTACACCATTGTCTTCTTGCACTGCCAGGTACCGACCACAGAGAGATCAGGAGCATATATTCGCATCCCCAGGCCCTTTCACAATGCCGTCAATTCCTTCAAAGGAACAAACTTGAGCCTGTTCCATTCAGCGATACTGCCGGGGCGGCAAAAATGCTGGCAGAAAAAAGGCCAAAACGAGCTGCTGCAATTGCCAGCAAGCTTTCTGCTAAACTCTATAACCTTGAGATCATAAAGGAGAAGGTAGAAGATCTCGACAGAAACATGACAAGATTCCTCATTCTTTCCAAAGAAGAGAACATAGAAGAAGGGGATAAATGCTCCATTGTTTTCGCGACAGAACATAAGGCAGGTACACTTTTCAGCGTACTCCAGGCGTTTGCAAGTAGAGACATAAACCTTACAAGGATAGAATCGATTCCAAATGAACCGGGGGACTATGCGTTTTTCCTTGATTTCGAAGGGTCCGATAAGAACGATACCGTAATAGAGGCCCTCAAAGAGGTAAGCAACATTACAACCAGCTTAAAGCTGATGGGTTGCTACAAAGAGAGGAGGGTCCGATGAGGATACTTGTTCTTGGTGCAGGACATATGGGTGCGTGGCTTGTGGAAGAGCTCTGCCTTGACCATGAAGTGGCTGTTTACGACTTAGACAGAAGAAAGCTCAAATACTTCTTTAACGTTACAAGGTTTCTTGAGCCGTCCGAGGTAAATGGGTTCGGGCCTGAGCTTGTAATTAACGCGGTAAGCATTGCCAATATCCACGAGGCCTTTGAAGACTTTCTTCCCTACCTACCTGAAGAGTGCATCCTTTCAGACATTGCCTCGGTAAAAACCGGGATAAATGAATTGTACAAAACCCTGGGAAAGAGATTTGTATCCACTCATCCCATGTTCGGGCCCATCTTTGCCAATATCAGAGACCTCAGTAACGAGAATGCAATCATTATCAAAGAGTCCGACGAGGAAGGAAAGGCATTTTTCCACGATTTCTACAAGGGCCTTGAACTTAATGTCTACGAATATACGTTTGAAGAACACGACCAGACCATCGCCTATTCCCTGTCAATCCCCTTTGCTTCATCAATGGTGTTCGCCGCCACCATGAAAAAACAAGAGGCCCCGGGTACAACCTTCAGGAAACATTTTGATATTGCAAGGGGGCTCTTTTCTGAAGACGATCATCTTCTGGCCGAGATCATGTTCAACCCCTATACGGTCAAACAGATCGAGGAGATCAATTCCAGGCTGGCCTATCTGACCCATATAATCAGAGGCAGGGATTACGAAGAGATGCAGAAGTTTCTCAATAAATTGCGTCATAATATGGAATAATGGCTGTAAAGTTATGATCTGCATTCCGATAATGACAAAAAACACCGATGGCGCCCTCAAAAAGATGGCCAAGGCCAATACCTTGGCGGATATAATAGAGATACGCTTAGACGTCATGGAAGAATTTGACCTGAAGGAGATAATTAAATCCGCAACCAAACCAATCCTTGCGACCTATCGGTCCAGAAGAGAGGGAGGAAGAGGATCTGCCGGTTATGAAACCAGGGTACGCCATCTGTCGGATGCCATGGGGGCTGGTGCGGATTACGTGGATGTAGAGTTCGGCATCCCCCTCGAACATAGGCAAACGATCTTTCAAAACAGGGGATCGTGCAATATCGTTGTATCCCTTCATCTTCGAAATGGTACCCCTTCCCGGGAGCGGTTAGATCTTCTTTTCAAAAAAATGGTTGCTACAGGGGCTGATGTCGTAAAGATTGTTACATGGGCCGGGAAATACGAAGACAACTTGAGGGTCCTTGAACTCATACCCAGGGCCCAGGCAATAGGAATAAAGATGATCGCGTTCTGCATGGGGCCTTTAGGCCGTATCAGCCGCATCGCCTCCCCCCTCATGGGCGGGTACATGACCTTTGCATCCCTTGAGGGCGGTGAAGAATCTGCCTCGGGACAGATCCCTGCCCTGGATATGAAGAAGATACTGGAGATGCTTTCATCATGAAAGTTGATCAGCATACCGCCCTTTACGCGGTCATAGGGAACCCGGTCAGGCATTCTCTCAGTCCGGCCCTCCACAATGCCGCCTTTTCCGCCACTGGCCTCAACGCAGTTTATCTCGCCTTTGAAGCGGAAGAAATTGAAGGATGCGTAAAAGGGATAAAGGCCTTCAGCATAAAGGGGGCAAGCGTTACGATCCCCTTCAAAACAGCAGTGGTCCCCTATCTTAACGAAATGGACCCCCTTGCAAGCCGGATTGGTTCGGCGAATACTATTGTAAATGAAAACGGCAGGCTCAAGGGCTACAATACCGACGCCCTCGGGGCCTTAAAGGCCTTGGAGGAGAAGATAAGGCTCCCTGGTATGACCTGTATCATCATT
Organism: Desulfobacterales bacterium; assembly: GCA_014382905.1. Classification (GTDB taxonomy): domain Bacteria; phylum Desulfobacterota; class DSM-4660; order Desulfatiglandales; family Desulfatiglandaceae; genus JACNIU01. The sequence continues at coordinate 3,055 of JACNIU010000364.1, read as the reverse complement.
GGTGCCGGCGGGGCCGCACGGGCCATCGGATTTATTCTGAAAGAAAATGGGGTGGCCATATCGATTGCAAACCGATCCCGCAAACGGGGAGAGAGACTTGCCCTCTCCCTTGGATGCGAATTTATACCATTAGACGAAATTAAGGGTGCGAAAGGGGACATCCTGATTCAGACAACACCTGTCGGGATGTACCCTCATGTTGATCAGTGCCCGGTCCCTGAACAGATGCTGAAAGAAGGTATGGTGGTGATGGACATCATCTATAACCCCGATAAAACCAAGCTGCTGAAAGCGGCCAAGGCACGGGGCTGCACCACCATCAGCGGGGTCGATATGTTTATCCATCAAGGTGCCGAACAGTTCAGGTTGTGGACGGGGATCGATCCGCCGGTTGCGGTCATGAACCATGTGGTAAAGGAGGCACTGTTAAAACAGGGTGAAAGACGTTAAATGCCGATCCGGCCTGGATACAACAATCAGGATACCCGGGTCCAAGAGCATAACTCATCGGGTGATCATAGCCGCCAGCCTGGCAGAGGGAAGGAGTGTGCTCACGGATTTTTTAGAATGCGAAGACACGCTTTACACCATCGATGCCCTCCGAAAGATCGGAGTGGAGATGTTCATCGAGGACAACAAACTGAAGATCGAAGGGACAGGCGGGAAATTCAGACCGGGTTTGCACAGAAAGGAGCTATACTTAGGCAACTCCGGCACATCCTTGCGTCTGCTCCTGTCGGTAGTCGCCCTTTGCAAGGGGGAATTTCTCATGACAGGGACCCAGAGGATGCTGAAACGGCCGATCGGTCCTTTGGTTGTAGCCCTAAACCGGCTGGGCGTAGACACTTCATGCATCGAACAAGATGGTTGTCCGCCGGTACGTATCAAGGCAAACGGTATACGTGGCGGCAACGTCTCAATAAAGGCTAATCAGAGCAGCCAGTTTCTTTCCTCCCTCCTTCTGTCCGGCCCCTATGCCGATAACGACATTAGAATCAAGATTGCGGGACAAATGGTCTCAAAACCCTATGTGGATATCACCATCGATGTGATGAAGCAGTTTGGAATCCAGGTTGAATGTGATGATTATGACGGTTTCAAAATCCCTTCAGGCCAGAGGTACAAGGCCAGAGAATTTCGCATTCAGGGGGATGCCTCTTCAGCATCCTATTTCTGGGCAGCAGCAGCCGTGACCGGAGGAACGATTACTACTGATAATATCTATCCTTACGCGACCCTCCAGGGCGATATCAGCTTTCTTGAAATCTTAGGGCGGATGGGCTGTTCCATTCAAAAGGGAGCTGAGCATGTGGCGGTTCAAGGCTGCCCCCTCTCAGGGATTGAGGCGGACATGAAGGACCTGCCTGATATGGTGCCCACATTGGCAGCAGTGGCACTCTTTGTCAGAGGAAAGACCATCATCCGAAACGTAAGCCACCTCAGGCACAAAGAAAGCGATCGGCTGCATGCCGTAGCCCTTGAATGGCGCCGGATAGGGGGTCGGGTAGAAGAGCTTCCAGATGGCCTCATCATCCATGGAGGAAGCCCCCTTTCACCAGCGGTCGTGAATCCTCATAACGATCATCGCTTAGCCATGAGCCTGGCGGTGGTTGGCCTGCGACTGCCACACCTTGAAATCATGGACAAGGATTGCGTCAAGAAATCCTTCCCGACATTCTGGGAGTTATGGAACAGCCTTCAGGAAAAGCCGCCAAATTGCGGGTGAGCGTGAGGATCGCTCAGTCTAGCCTCCAGAGACGACCGGATGGGGCCATCTCAGACCATCCACGGCGTTTCTGAAGGTTTAAAGAAAGGATTCCATTAACCCTTCTTAAGTACATCTAAGTATAGGATAACTTCACGATATCATATGGTCACTTTGATGGCACAGTATTATTAACCCAAGGACAAGGAGGGCAAGAAATGAAAATCAAACAAGCAGGGAAACTCTGGCTGGATTACCACAGGTCCAATTCACAAAAAAAATACGGTTAGGGCATACGAAGCGCTTCTCTCCAGGTTCTACCAGGATTTCGGCGAAAGGAGCCTGGACAGCCTCACATCGGACCAGATCCTGGGATTTCTGAACGAGATTACAGAGGGAAACAAACAACAAACCAAACGCATCCGTTATTCCCACCTCTCAGCCTTCTTCAACTTCATCAGAACCAATATCGATACAGATTTTCAAAACCCCTGCGACAACCCAATCTTGAGAAAGATGTTCAGGGCAAAACCCATGATCTCCTGGGACATCACCGAAAAGGATGATATCGCCGAAATCATCTTCAGGACAGAAAAACCAAGAAACCGCCTCATGCTGGAACTGATGGCCCGAGGAGGAATGAGAGTAGGCGAGGTTCTGAAACTGAGACCCAGAGATGTCCATGACAGGAAGCTGACGCTCAGGGACCCGAAAAGCGGCAAAGAGCGAGAGCACGTATTCATCCCACAGAAGGTGGCCGACAGGCTCAAAGAATATGTCAGGGACAAGGGGATTCAACCCGATCAGAAGATCTTTCCCATATGTTACGAAGCTGCCAGAACAATGGTCAAGAAGGCGGGCGACACGGTGGGCATACGGCTCCGACCACACGATCTCAGGCGGCACGCCGCAACATATGCAAGCCGATCAGGGGTTCCCATAGAGATTGTCAGTAAAGTGATTTTACGGCACGCGAACCTTTCGACCACCCAGATATATTTGGGAAAGGTTCCTGATACCGAGGCCATGAGATGGATTGAGAATCTGTATGCATAACCTAATCAATTCGGGGTGGAGGCCGGGAAGGTCTTCACCCTCTCAGCCGTTTTGTGGACAGTAATTTTGAGAATCTATGAGACAACAGGGATGCTGACATACTCTTATCGAAGCACAAACAACCAGGGTTTTAAGATATCTTGACATGACCACAGTTCTTAGAAATGATGAGCTATCATGAGGGTACCTGAAACAATCCGTGTCAACAAAACATTGTGATATGCCTTACATATCCAAGGAATGTTGTCAGGTCTGTGAAGTCAGAGGGAATGTTTCTTGCAGCCTTGCATAGCA
>JACNIU010000362.1 GCA_014382905.1 Desulfobacterales bacterium | reverse complement strand
ACAGGGTCCTCCTCTCCGGTACCGTGGTTAGGAAGACGCTCTCCGAGGGTGGAGAACTGGATGCCAGGTTCTCCCGTCCTGAGGTCGCGGCAATCCTTCAGGACTACTACCAGAACCTGGAAGAAAAGGTCGAGATCAAGCTGCATGGTGCGGCTACAGGTGAAGTGAAGAAATAACCAATAAGCCACCCTCTCAATGCGAGAAGGTGGCTTTTTTCAACTCTGGTGTAATGCTTTTAAATAACAGCACAGAGTATGACAGTGAAAGGAGGTGCAACCGGAGAAACTTTTCAGTCGTTATTTTTAGGACAATCGTTCAAAGCTTTAAAATCGATAATTTTTAGGAGGTGTAATAATGCCAAGTTTTGTAATTGCAGAAAAGTGCGATGGTTGCAAAGGGCAGGACAAGACAGCTTGCATGTACATTTGCCCCAACGACCTGCTGTACCTGGATATGGAGAAGATGAAGGCATACAACCGTGACCCCTCCATGTGCTGGGAGTGCCAGTGCTGCGTAAAAATCTGCCCCCAGCAGGCCATGGATGTCCGCGGCTATTCAGACTTCATTCCTTTGGGAGCGAGCTGTGTTCCCCTGAGGGGTTCAGAGGATATCATGTGGACGGTCAAATTCCGGGACGGCAGCCTCAAGAGGTTTAAGTTCCCCATCAGGACAACCGCGGAAGGCTCAGCAGACCCATTGGGTGGATATGCCACTCACGATGATCTGAGCAGCCAGGCCTTAGCCACCGAACCCGAATCCTTGGGTCTCGACGCAGTTCCCTCAATATAAAGGAAGGAGGTAATTAGATATGGCAAATTTTGAAACAGTAGAAGTTAGCACAGACCTCCTGATTCTCGGTGGGGGATTTTCGGCGTGTGGTGTGGCCACAGAGGCAGCTTACTGGGCCAAGAAAAAGGGCCTGAAGGTGACCTTGGTTGACAAGGCGGCATTGGATAGGAGTGGCGCCGTGGCCATGGGTCTTTCAGCAATCAACCAGTATGTGGGTGTCAGGGATGGTGAGAACACCTGCGAGGACTATGTCCGCTATGTTCGTCAGGATCTGATGGGTGTCTCGAGAGAAGACCTGGTTTATAACATCGCCCGTCACGTGGATTCTTCAGTGCATCTCTTTGAGAAATGGGGTCTCAAGATCTGGACCGATGAAGAGGGCAAGTATGTGCATGAGGGTCGCTGGCAGCTCATGATCAACGGCGAGTCTTACAAGATCTTGATTGCAGAGGCAGCCAAGAACGCCATCGCAGATGCCGGCGGAGAGATCTTTGAGAGGGTCTTTATCGTAGAGCCGCTCTTAGACGGCAACAAGTGCGTGGGCGCTGTAGGCTTCAGCACGCGTGAAGAGAAATTCTATGTGTTCAAGGCCAAGGCCACCGTCGCCACCATGGGCGGTGCGGTTCACGTGTTCCGGCCCAGGTCAGTGGGTGAAGGTTTTGGACGTTCCTGGTATCCGCCGTTTAATACCGGCTCCAGCGCCTATTTCACCCTCAAGGCCGGCGCAGAGATGACCTGCCAGGAAGTCAGGTTTATCCCGGTCAGGTTCAAGGACGCCTATGGTCCTGTGGGCGCATGGTTCCTCCTCTTCAAATCGAGGGCTATCAGTTCTGGGGGCGGTGAGTACATGGTCGTCAGAAAAGAGGAGCTTAATAACTGGGCGCCTTACGGATTGGCCAAACCGATCCCGGCCAACCTGAGAAACTATCTCGGCATGCTGGATGTGGATGCCGGTTTAGGTCCTCTTTACATGGAGACCGATGAGGCCATTAACAAGATCGCAGATGCCTTCAAGGATGATCCCAAAGGCTACAAGAAAAAGATGAAGGAACTCGAGTCCGAGGCATGGGAAGACTTCTTGGATATGACTATCTCCCAGGCACATCTCTGGGCGGGCCTGAATATCAAGCCCGAAGAGAAGCACTCTGAAATCGCGGCCTGCGAGCCTTATTTTATTGGTTCCCACTCCGGTGCCTCCGGTGCCTGGGTGAGCGGTCCCGAAGACATGGACACCCCCTACAAGTGGGGTTATGCCAATATGTGCACGACAGACGGGCTCTTTGCGGCAGGTGATGCCTCTGGTGCATCCAGCCATAAGTTCTCGTCCGGTTCCCATGCGGAAGGCCGGATCGTTGGTAAGGCGGCCATCAAGTACATCGTGGAAAAGGGCGCAGAGCCCAATGTCGATGCGGCCAAGGTGGATGAGATAAGGGCCAAGATTTTGGCGCCGCTGGATCGCTATCAGGAATTCTGCAACGAGACCACCGATCCTGAGATCAACCCCAACTACCTCCTGTGGCGTCAGTTCATGGATCGTCTCCAGAAGATCATGGACGAGTATGCAGGTGGCGTGACCGCGGCCTTCAAGACCAGCAAGGCCAATCTTGAAAGGGCTATGGAGCTGTTTGTCTACTTGAGGGAGGACTCCGAGAAGTTAGGGGCCGAGGATATCTACTCCCTTGAAAGGGTCTGGGAGAATATCCAGAGGATGTGGCAGGGCGAGGCCCATATCAGGACCATGCTCTTCCGCGAGGAGACCAGATGGCCGGGCTACTACTTCAGGTCTGACACACCGAAGATGGATGACGAAAACTGGCTCTGCTTTGCCAATTGCAAGTGGGATCCGGCAAGCGGTGAGTGGGAAATGTCCAAGAAAGATATCTGGAACATCCCCGGTGTATAACCTTTAAACTGAGATGAACATACTCCAGGCATCGTTTTCGGTGTCTGGAGTATTTCATTTATATGATCAATATGGAGACCTTTTCGACCTTATAGAGCGTATTTGGTCAATGAACATTTTCGCAATAATCAGTTATGCAAAAATGGATATTGACGAAATACGCTTTTTGTATTATTAGGGCACTTGAGTTCCCGAAATAGATTTCAAAAACTACAACCCTGGAGGATACAATGGCAGATGTACAAACGACAAACCAGAGTATATTAGTGGTTGGGGGAGGCATGAGCGGAATTACAGCCGCATTGGAAGCGGCTGAGGCGGGTTATGATGTGGTGCTGGTCGAAAAGAATCCATATCTCGGTGGCCGTGTGACCCAGTTATACCAGTATTTTCCCAAACTATGCCCGCCAAATTGCGGTCTGGAGATCAACTTCCGGCGCATGAGAGAGAACTCCAAAGTTCGTTTTTTTACCATGGCTGAGATAGCGAGCATTTCAGGGCAGGAAGGGGACTATGACGTAACCGTCAAACTTTCCCCCCGGTATGTTAATGAGAAATGTACCTGCTGCGGGAAATGCGCCGAGGTGTGTGAGATCGAGATAGACAACCCGTTTAATTACGGAATGGATAAGATAAAGGCGGCCTATCTCCCCCATGAATTTGCATTCCCCATGAGATATGTGTTGGATCCTTCCATTACAGGGACCGATGAGGGGAAAAAATGCCTCGATGCCTGTGAATACGGCGCCATCGACCTGGAGATGGAAGAGACTTCCTTTGACCTGAAGGTCGGTGCTATTGTCTGGGCTGCGGGGTGGGATCCCTATGATGCTGCAAAGGTCGATTATTATGGCTTTGGTGAATATAAAAACGTCATTACCAATGTAATGATGGAGAGGATGTCAGCGCCTAACGGGCCAACAGAGGGGAAGATATTGCGGCCCTCTGACAATAAGGAGGTAAAGAACATTGCCTTCATCCAGTGCGCCGGGTCTCGGGATGAGAACTATCTCCCCTATTGCTCAGGAATATGCTGCCTCGCCTCTTTGAAGCACTCTACATATGTGAGAGAGCTGTACCCTGATTGTGATGTAACAATCTTTTTCATAGATATCAGGGCCCTTGACAGGTTAGAGGACTTTTATGTCAAGGTGCAGGAGGACGAAAAGGTGGCCTTTATCAAGAGCAAGATCGCTAATATCACTGAGGATGAGGAGACAGGCGGTCTGCTCCTTGAAGGAGAAAACACCAGGACGGGCGAACAGATCCTGATGAACTTTGACATGGTTGTTCTGGCGACCGGTATGGTGCCCAACAAGATCGAAATAGATGCCGCGCCCGAGGTCCCCTGTGATGAGTACGGGTTCTTGGTAAATGACCCGGAGAAGACCGGAATCTACGGCGCCGGATGTGTAAGAAGACCAACCGATGTCGCTTCATCTGTGCAAGACGCCACAGCAGGAGCCTTAAAGGCTATCCAATCAATCGCGAGGAGGTAACTCGATGGACAAAAAGACAGCAGTTTACATATGCACTGGGTGCGGCATCGGAGATGCCCTCAATATAGAACAACTCAAAGCGGATGGCACCGAAAATTTTACCATAGCCTTCACCAAGGATCACCTTTTCTTGTGTGGTTCAGAGGGGGTTGACCTCATAAAGCAGGATATAGAAGGGGAGGGGATCAACACCGTCATCATCGCTGCCTGTTCCCAGAGGGTCAACCATGATGTCTTCAATTTTGGCCAGGGCATCATTGTTCAGAGGGTCAATCTGAGAGAACAGGTGGCCTGGAGCCAGCCCGCAGGGGAAGAGGATACCCAGATGCTGGCCGAAGACTACCTCCGGATCGGCTGTTCACAGGCAAAAGATACCGGGTTGCCCGTGCCGTTCAAGGCGGAAGAGGAATATTCCAAGGATATCCTGGTTGTAGGCGGGGGGCTTGCCGGGATGACTGCGGCCCTGGAGACCGCCAAAGCCGGTTATCAAGCCATTGTGGTAGAAAAAGAAGACAAATTGGGCGGTTTCCTGGGCAAAATGAAGAAGACCGTGACCCTGCCATATAAAGAACTCTCTGAATCTGGGGTAGAAGAGCTGATCAAGGCGATTGAGGATGAGCCCAGGGTCAAGGTCTATACCTCCGCCACCGTGGAAAAGATCAGCGGGGCCCCCTGTCTGTATACTGTGAATATCAAATCAAACGGGAATTCCGTTAGCGAAAGGGTCGGTGCGGTGATTCAGGCTACGGGCTGGGTCCCCTACGATGCCAACAAATTGGGGCACTTGGGCTACGGCAAGTTCAAGGACGTGGTCACGAATGTGGAGATGGAAGAGATGGCCGCGGCCGGCAAGATCACCCGTCTTTCTGATGGGAGCGATGTCAAGAATGTCCTCTTTATCCAGTGCGCAGGATCCCGTGACCCCGAACACCTCCCTTACTGTTCTTCGGTCTGCTGTCTGGTTTCCATGAAACAGGCGACCTATGTCAAGGAGCAGAACCCGGAGGCAGTGAATTACATCCTTTATAAGGATGTGCGGACGGTGGGGCAGTCTGAGGATTTTTACCGGAAGGCTCAGAATGACGGCAATATCTTTATCCGTGGGGAAGTCACCGAGGTGGGCGAAATGGGCGGCAAGCTCTTTGTGGAGGCGGACGACGAGCTCTTGGGCCAGAAGGTAAAGATCGAGGACCTCGACCTGGTCGTGCTGGCCGTCGGTATGGTCCCGGCTTCCAAGCCGGAAACAACCCCCAGGATAAAGGCGCCGGCCGACACCGTAGGCGTCGATGAAAACGGGATGATAGAGGTTGTTCCGGACTCCGGGTTTTTTGCCAACAGGGCCCTCAATTTGGCCTATCGACAAGGCCCGGAGCTCCCTACCCTGAAATATGGGTTTCCCGATTCCCATTTTATCTGTTTTCCCTATGAAACCAGGCGGACAGGGGTTTATGCGGCTGGATGCGTGAGGCGGCCAATGGAAACCGCCAAGGCCAAAGATGACGCGATCGGCGCGGCCATGAAGGCAATCCAGTGTACCGAGTTAACGGCCGAGGGTAAGGCGGTCCATCCCAGGGCAGGGGACCTCTCTTATCCTGAA
>JACNIU010000203.1 GCA_014382905.1 Desulfobacterales bacterium | reverse complement strand
TTGATACATTCGTAAAAAGTCGAAAAATACCATTTCCCGTCATTCCGGCGGAAGCCGGAATCCAGTCTAGTTGTTAAGATGTGACCCCTCTTTCTTTTTTCTATTGACACGGAAAGTTGTTTTATATAGAAAACAAAATGAGCCAATAATGTTTTATTGATAATATGATTCACATGGTAGACTAAGAAACATAGGTAACAATGACAAAAGAAACCCTCAAGATTGTGATCAAAGAATTTCATGAATCACCATTGCCTGAATTATTCGATCGGGAGGTGCAGTTTGATTACTCCATTCTTGATTCTCGAATCAACAAGGTAATTACGATTATCGGTCCGCGTCGAGCAGGTAAAACCTATTTCCTTTTTCAACTAATAAAACGGCTTTTAAAAAAGAAGTGCCATATCACAGATATCATCTTTATCAACTTTGAAGATGAGCGTATTCTTCCGGCTGAAGGGCAGGAACTCCAGTACATCCTGGATGCATATCACGAATTATATGAAAAAGAGAATCTTCCATTTGTTTTTCTTGATGAGATTCAGAATATTACCGGGTGGGAGAAGTTTGTCAGAAGGCTTAATGATAAAGGCTACCCTGTCTTTATTACAGGGTCGAATTCCCGTATGCTCGGGAGTGAAATCGCTACTTCCCTGAGAGGAAGGACATTGGTATATGAAATATTTCCGTTCTCTTTTAGGGAGGTTATTAGCGCTAAAGGAATAAAGATCTCGAAAAATGTTTTATATGGAAAAATGAGGCATCGCATACTCTCCTTCTACGAAGACTATTTTTTTTCCGGAGGGTATCCAGAGATCTCCCTTATCGAGGATAAGAGGGTCAGAGGCCGTATCATTCAAGACTATTTCAATACTGTTTTTTACAGAGATCTCGTAGACAGGTACCGAATTAAGAACTCAGAGTTGTTAAGACAATTGTTAAATACCCTGATGATGAATATCTCGACCATGATCAGTTTCTCAAAGATTGAAAATGACTTCAAATCCAGAGGCATGAAGCTGTCTCGCGCTACATTGAGTACGTTCGCCGGATACATTGAAGAGACTTTTTTTGGATTCTTTGTGGAAATGTATTCAGAATCGGTGAGAAAGAGACAAGTAAATCCAAAGAAATTTTACATTATTGACCCTGGCATTCATAACTATCTAACTTTCAGGTTTTCAGAAAACAAGGGGCGTGTGCTGGAAAATCTGGTTTTCCTCGAGCTGAAGAGAAGAGGTGTTCCTATTTTTTATTATAAAACAGCAAGCGGTCATGAAGTTGATTTTCTGGTACATGACAAGGGTGTTTGGAATATGATTCAAGTTTGTTATGACCTGTCAAATATTGAAACCTTCAATAGGGAGAAGAAGGCCTTGATTTATGGATTGAATGAGGTTGGGATTGACACGGGTACAATCATAACAGATAACGAAAAACGATTAGAACAGTCAGGAAAATTCAAACTGAATATCATTCCAGTTTGGGAATGGTTGCTCTATTCGTAAGCAATTAATGATGGTGATTTTCTTGGGGTTGATCCTTAACTTACCCCCTAAACCCTCAAGCCTTTATACCCATCCTTTTCTTTCTGGTCTGTAATAGTTTGACGCACGTTCGGGCAGATTTGAGCTTGTGACTACTTTGGACGAGATCCCCCCATATGAGACCTTTGAAAAATGCCCAATTTTGGGATGTGGCCCCTTTTTTTCAAAAAGTTGTGGCTAAAAGTTGCAATATTTATTAAAAAGTGCTATCAGAAAGTGACAATGCAATTATCAAACAAGCATCACTTACATGTCTTCTGATCCTTGATGAAATCCAGGAATGCCCGAGGGCCCTGACCAGTCTCAAATATTTTTGCGAATTAATGCCTGAAATGGCCGTCTGCGCTGCCGGCTCGCTTCTGGGAATCCACCTTGCGCAAAGTTCTTTCCCAGTCGGTAAAGTCGATTATCTTAAAATGAATCCGATGGGTTTTTTCGAATTTTTAGAAGGAACGGATCAGACCCGCTATGGAGACTATCTCCGGCGTTATACCGGCGAAGAAACAATACCCGAAGTTGTACACAAACACCTTTGGGCTCAACTGAAGATTTATTTTGTTGTCGGAGGGCTGCCTGAGATTGTGAGTCTTTACGCCAACAACAGGGCAGACTTATACAGTGCAATGAAATTGGTAAGGGAAAGACAATCGGGTCTCATCCGTGATTATTCGGCCGATATCGCTAAGCACTCCGGCAAACAGAATGCCATGCACATAGAAAGAATCTGGAAAAATATCCCATCGCTATCCCCTGTATCTTGCAGCCAAATTCCCTTTAATGGGCAGGTAGCCCGGCCCCTATTCCTACTCCTAAAAATAAAATATTACCCCGTCAACAGCCATTCGTAAAGCGGAACCAACGCTATGGTCCCCATATCCACTTTCAACGTTCTTGAGTCATTCATAGTTATAATAATCGATCGCTTAAAATCATACTCCCGCATCGCTGCCTCAAGTGAAGAGACCTCTCTTTGAAGGGTTTTTTCATCTTCAGGATCAAAACATGCCTGAATGGCGCTCTCTATTTCCAACTCTTTTCGGACAAGAAAGTCGACCTCCTTCCCACGTTTATCCTTCCAATAAAAGATATCCCTATTCCGTCTCTTCAGTTCCAAGAAAACAAGATTTTCCATCAGGCGGCCCTTATCGTGCGAAAACTTAAAAGCCACGGCATTTCTAAGACCATTGTCAATCGCGTAGATCTTGCGTGGATTCACGAATTGTCTCTTCAAGGAATAGTCAAAAAAAGACAACTGAAATATCAAAAATGCGTCTTCTAAGTAATCGAGGTATTCGCCAATAAGGTTTAAGCCGTACCCTAATGTGCCCCGCAGGGCCCGGAGCGATGTAAGGTTCGAGACATTTGTCATAAGATAGGCAGCCAAGTCTTTTATCTTGGTCGGATGGCATCCGTGACGGTTGACAATGTCTTTGTACACGATATCCTGGAAATACTGATTCAACAATCGTCTTTTCATCTTTTCTTCGCGAAATACGATTTCCGGAAAACCACCGTCGGCCAGATATCTGAGAAGCACGCCGTTTATCAAATTCCGGGTCTCTTGGGAAATCAGACTTATGTCTTTTATTTCTATCTCCGAAAAAGAAAGGACTTCTTTGAAACTGAGGGGGTAAATGGTGGTTGTCAGGTTTCGGCCTGTCAAGAGTGTCGCATATTCCCCGCTGAGTAAACCTGCTGATGACCCTGTAACAAAAAAATGGATCTTCTGCCTTTGATCATATTTTTTCCGTATCCATCGTTCCCACCCCTGACTTTCCTGGACCTCGTCCAGAAAAAGGTAGACGTCGCCCTCAGCAGAGAAACGAGTCTGATAGGCATTGAAAATCTCGTCCAAAGTAAAATGCGAGAGGGCTTCATCCTCGAAATTCACAAGCAGTATATGATGCGGCACGACATTCTTGTTTCTCAATAGCCAGTCTATGAGTTGATAAAAAATGGTCGATTTCCCACTCCGCCGAACACCGGTAAGGGCTTTCACCTCAGGCGCATCTATTTCAGCTAAAAGCTCCAGGGTATATTGCCGCCTTTTACCCACCAACTCAGGCAAGACATCTCCGGTTTCCCACCAGCGGTTCCAGTCCGCCAATATACGCAATAATTCATCCATGACATTATCTTATCGTAATTGGTTCAATATGTCAATCATATGAATTGCATCTGGTACATTTTTCTGGTTGGCACCCTACAGCATTGACAAAAGCAAGAGAATCTGAAATTGTTCAAATACTCAGCGCGCTGAAGTTCACCTAATGAATACCTAACCAAGAAGCCTGTGGTTTCAAAACGTTGGAAGAACCCTGCTAATGGCAAAAAGATCATAATGAACCAGTGCCCGCTCCCCGGTAAGTTTAATAATTGGCTGCATCCCCCGATTCCTGACTTTTCAAGCAAAAATGTCAATTTTTGCAATCTCTCTTAAGTCGCCATTCCTCAAGCTCCTTCCTCAAAGGCTTCCAGTACTCCCGATCAGTCTCTCTTTCTTTGTCCTCTTCTTCTCTTAGAAGCCTTTGCACCTCGTCTCGACTTCCCTGTATCGCGAAATCCAAAAGAGGTCTATTCGCTGCCATCATGCGAGCGATTTCGGGATATTCCTCAGCCAACAGGATAAGCAATTCCGGCGTCCTGCATTCAGCAAACCAAAATCGTATTCTATCATCCGGTAACTCATCAGGTGCTGTATGGATATCTGCTTCAATCAGCCTTCTGATCATTGGCCAGTCCTTATCCCTCTGTGTTTTCTTTGACTTGACAAGGTCGGAAAGGCCAATTACTACTATTCTTCCTATTTCAGGGGCCTTAATCTCTTCTCGGCGTTTCCACAATTCATGGAAGTCGTCCACCCCCCGCATTACTCCGATAACATCAACCCTCAAGCCCTTTAAATCTTTTCTCTGACATCGAAAATGGCATGCATGTCCTTTTAATAAAGCTTCCACTGATAGATCAGGATAAAAAACCGGTTCAGCCTCGAGTTCTCTCAAGACTTTTCTTAGGGCTTCCAGATTTTCTGTAGAAATCAGTACAGACAGATCGATGTCACGGCTAAATTCTGCTGCCCCATAAAGTATGCAAGCCTGCCCTCCAATCAGAAGGGCTTTTACCCTATGTCTCAAAAATGTAGAAAGGACTTTGAGTATCGGGTTCCGGGTCATAACTTCCTCCAAGAGATATAAAGAGTTCCCACAGCTTCTGAGATTCAAGAAAACGCTCCGCCGGAGACATGCCGTACCAGTCTAAAACCTCTAAATCCGCCGTTAGGTTTTCTTTGTAAAAAGAGGTGTCGAAAAGTTTTTTCATAGCAGAACGTTCCTTGTTATGCATAATCTATCTCTCTAAGCTTTTTTAGATCTCCTTCATCCCCGAAATCGAGGCTCCTCGCTATTAACATAATTCACATGGCGCTCAGCATCTATCTTCTCCGCATCCCAGAAAAGGGTCGGATCGAAAATGCGTTTTGCATCTCTTAATTCCCCATTCATTGTAACTGTCGCCTCCCCTGTTTCCTTTGCCTTTTCCTAATTTATGCTAAGATTAGATTAAACAAACCTACTGCATTTGTCAAGGAAACAGGTGCATCTTTCGCCCTAACCATTGACAAAGGAAAAAGGATCTGAAATTGTTTAAATACTCAGCGCGCTAAAGTTCACCCAATCAATATCTGACCAAGAAGCCTGTGGTTTCAAAACGTTGGACAACCCCTGCTAATCGCAAAAAGATCATAATGAACCAGTGTCCGCTGTGAGAGATTAATCTTGGCAATAAAGTCAGAAGGTAACTACGTTCCTCATTATTGCCTTACCTCAGATGATCGCAGATAAAAAATCCGTGGTAATCAGTGTAGATCCGTGGCAAAAAGAAAATCTGCGGCAAAAAGATATGACGAAATCAACTACCAAAATTCCCATCTCCTCGATCATCTTTGAAGAAGATATCTATCCGAGGAAGGGAATCGATCATAAGCGTGTGGGTATATTTGCTGAAAATATCAGGGACGGGTTCAAGTTTGAGCCTATCGAAGTAGAGCCCTGTCCTGACAGGCCCGGTAAATACCGCCTGCTTGATGGTGTGCATAGGTGGAGCGCCTGCAAGACAGTGGGAATGATGGAGATGGAGGCCATCATAAAGGATTTGAAGGGGGCAGACCCGCTGCTCTACGCCGCAAAAAAAGCCATTGGCCCGAAACAATTGACTGAAGAAAGAATACCTTGAATTCCTTGAGACTTTCTTCGCCCTCCTGAAACAAAAT
>JACNIU010000340.1 GCA_014382905.1 Desulfobacterales bacterium | reverse complement strand
CTCCTTTTCGGTTTTGGTCTGGCCGCTTCGGGCAATTTTGTTTCTCCCTTTGCCAGAGAACAGCACATCGCTTTTATCTCCCTCTATTTTATAGCCTACTCATCGGCTGCGGTGATAACGAGGTTTTTCGGCGGACGGCTTGCCGACAGGGTTGGAGAAGAACGTATCATTCCATATGCCCTCATTATTACAGGAGCCGGCTTTTTGGTGCTCATCACGTTAGGAGGGGACACGATACTCATCGTCTCGGGACTTCTGTCCGGATGCGGGCATGGATTTCTTTTTCCGTCCCTCAATGCCCTTGCCCTTCGAGACGAGCTGAGAGGTATACGGGGCAAAGTAAACGGCATATTTACCGGAGGAATCGACGCGGGGGCGTTTTTAGGTTCCATTATTTTAGGATATATTGGGGAATGGGGTGGATTTCAAGCCCTTTTTCTTATGGCCGGTGTCGCCTTGTTTGCGGGATTTGCGATCTACCGGTTGAAACCGATTCGACACGCTTTAGAACAGATGAGAAATCGATCTCTGGGAATAGAAAAATAGTTGAAAAAACCGGCCTTGATGGATGTATCATGCAGGGACCTTTGTAATACTGCACATGAAACTTCGATTGGATGGTGTGCCAGTGATGTTGTTTCTCTTTTCATCATCGGTCAGATTGTTCAGATTGTAATCCCGGCTGATTTCACCCCAGCCCCATCCAATCCGGACTGCACCAGGATGTACGGCACCGGAGATCCTTGCTTTCATATGAATATGCCCTCTGGGGGTTTCCACTTTCACAATATCTCCATCGGAGATCTTTTTTTCATGGCCATCATCCGGGTGAATATCTACGAAACATCCCGGTTCCCGCTTTAGGAGAGACGGTATCCCTCTGAATTGGGAGTGAGTAAAGCAATTGGACCGTGCGCCACTTATTCCTACAAAAGGAAATTCATCTCTGTTGTCATAAAAACTGATGGGATTTTCTGCATGACCATCAAAACGAGGAACGGGAGAAAGTGCATTTTCCTCGAGCTTTTTTGAATAGAACTCTAACTTGCCCGACGGTGTTTTAAATCCACTGGTCTTATACTTTTCATGCCTTTTATCTTCAACATGGATTCCATCAGGGTTTTCTCTTAACATATCCACCGTTATTCCTGCAGGTTCCAATTGATAATTGATGGCATCCTCTGCAGTATGCCACGGGAAGTCCCTATCCAGGCCCAGTCTTCTCCCTAACTCAAAGATAATTTTCCAGTCGGGCCAGCTATCTCCAATACAATCTATTACCTGATTCTGGATCTTGACAAGGTTGTTACGCATGAACGCCCGGTTTAGCTGGGTCTTTTCAAAGGGGCTGCTCGCGGGAAGAATCACATCGGCAAATTTTCCCGTCTGTGTCATGAACAGGTCGATCACAACCATGAATTCAAGCTTATCAAATGCCCTAAGCACTCTATTTGAGTCTGTCATGGTGACAGCCGGGTTGCCGGATTGCACGATCAACATTCTTATCGGATACGGCCTCTCATCCAGGATTGCGTCGACAACGCATGATTGGGCATGCTTACCCCATCCCTCATCGAATTCGTTGAAAAGCGGATAATCACAGGTGATCGGTTGCACATGTTGTGGAAGACGTTCTTTGAGCTGGATATTGCGGGTGGGGATCGGTTGCGGTATCAGATCTCCGCCGGGTTTATCGATGTTCCCGGTCAATCCCCTCAAGATACAGACCGCCCTTGTGTGCTGAAAAACATTTAACTGCATGTCCAGACCATTTCCATCGATAATACAGGCCGGCTTTGTTGTCGCATATAATCGTGCAGCATCTCTGATCGCGTTCGGGTCCAGCCAGGTACGTTCCGCTATCTTTTCAACCTCGAAATCCTTTGCAGACTCCTTTAGATCTTCAAATCCAACGGTCCATTCTTTTACGAAGTCTTTGTCATAAAGCGCTTTCGCTATAATCTCATGAATTATGGACATGGCAAGCAATCCGTCATACCCCGGTTTTATCTGCAGCCAAATATCGGCCGTTGAAGACAGGCCGGTTCGTATTGGGTCTACAACAATCAGCCTTGCGCCATGATTCTTCGCATAAAGGATTCCTTCGTATGCCTGGGGATTGGTGTCCATATCATTTTTTCCCCAGACAACAATGCATTTTGCATCCCTTATTTCAGGAACAGTTATGGCTCCGTAGGTAAAGACATGGGCCATTTCCCGTGCCACGTGACAGACAGAACCGTTTCCTATGGTGTTGGGTGAGCCAAAAAGGTTCATTAATCTATTGGCATAATCCCATGGCGCTCCCCAATCTGCTGCCATCCCCCGTAGCCAGCATATGGATTCAGGGCCATATTCACTCCCGAAATACCTGAACCTGTCCGTAATGGTGTCCAGCGCCTGATCCCACGAGGTCTCCTTGAAATACTTGCCGCCAGGCCCGATCTCTTTCATTAGGGGTTTCTTTAATCTTTCCGGGGAATATACAATGCCTGCGGCCGCCATTAATTTGGGGCAGGGGCGCCTTTTCTCTCTTGATAGATATGATTTTCTCTCTGCTGATACCAGCCTGCCATTTTCTTTTTCAACTTCAATGGGACAACATGACGAGCACAGGCGACAAATGGTATTTTCTTTCATAATGCTTCCTGTAATGGTTTGGGAGTTTTCACAACGAACACTTGGTGTTTACCTGGCAGCCTTCACAAAACAACTCCGGATCAGTTCAAAATGGTTGGCGTGATTGCGGATCTTCCACCAGACATGGCCGTCCTTTTCTATCCGCCATTCAGGAGAGAGGCCGCCTTTCTTCCCGTTAAAGAGCGCTCTGATATTGTCCATTCCCCTGCCGGAATAAGGCCCCCCATCTGTTCCACCCAACCAGTCTTTCTCATCTGCGATATCTGTTGACCATGAAAAGGGATCAGAAAAAAGAAATTGCGCGTCCTTTTCTCTTGAAACACGATTCATCTCTTTAAGATGTCTTATGGGAGACGGCACCTTGTCGATAACATTTAGAGACGCAAGCGTAGAAAATGTTCCTGATCTAAAAGGCAATGCCTGGGCATCCCCCACGATAAATTCTACCTTATTGCTATTCCATGTTTCCGATAGATATATGGTTTCTTCTGTAGTAAGAAATCCTTCCTGCTGTAGAGCGACGTTTATCCGCCGATTTATCATTAACTCCCGCGCTGCCTGGATAAAGGACACGGATTTATCCACACCGATGACAAACTCACTCTTTCTGCTCATTTCAAAAGTAAAACGTCCAACGGCACACCCAGCGTCCACAGCGAAGCCAGGATACTTCCCCATAAGTGCCGCCCACACACCATATGCGCATCTGTCTGAGTCATTCAGAATGTCGTTATAATGGCTCCACAAATATGATGACAGGACCGGGACGGTCTCATACTTGGCACCGGTTTTTTCGGTTTCATTTAAAGGGCTCGGGTCAAGAAAAGCCGTTCCATCCTGAATCGGGTATATTTTGCCGCATTCAGGGCACGTGAGGGTGCCTGTAAAAATGTCGCCTTCCTGCTCTTGAACAATGTTACTGTTGAGCCTGCGTTCATCTGGGAGGCAGGCAGGGCAGATGAGCATCTTTAGAAGTATTTTTTTCATTGGAGTAAGGGTTGCGGAAAAAATGCGTATTTTTGCTGCAGCACAGGTTTAGGTCCCGAGCGAACATCAAGACTTGAAATTTGCCTTAAATGATATTATGAAAGTATAGCCTGAATCTGTCAGCGAAACAAGGTGAAAATCGGCGTACCACACAATCACCCAACTGGACAGCTGGTGCTATCACGAATGGCTGAACTCTATCTTGTGCGCCACGGCAGGGCCACCGCAGCGTGGAACGAAGACGATGATCCCGGTCTTGACGATACGGGCCGTTTGCAGGCCCGAACTGTGGCTAATGCCCTGAAGCGGCGCAGGCCCATGGGGATTGTTTCGAGCCCTCTCGCCCGTGCCCGCGAGACGGCGATACCCCTGTCAGAGGCGTGGGGGTGTCCGGTCAAAATAGAAGAGCGGGTCGGAGAGATTCCTTCACCGGTAAAGGGACTGAAGGAGCGCGGGATATGGCTGGGCCATGTGATGACGAAGAAATGGCCGGATCTGCCCCGTGATCTACAGATATGGCGGGAGGGTGTCATTGAGGCGCTCCTTTCTTTTGACAGAGATACCGTGGTGTTCAGCCATTTCATTGCAATAAACGCTGCGGTGGGCAAGGCTACAGGGGACGAGCGTGTTGTCAGCTTCCGGCCTTGTAACGGGTCGATCAGTCTTGTCCGCACGAAAAGCGGCAGACTTCAGTTTATCCGGTTGGGCAGCCAGGGCGAGACAGAGGTCCTGTGACCGGGAAAGCGCAAGGTTTCTAAAGGCCAAGAACCTTCAGGCCATAGGCCCATCGGTTGTTTCCGATGATCCCTCAAATAGTCAAAAAACTTTGTGGCTTCGAAGAGTTCCAATCCATCAAGCGCTCCCTTGACACTTCCCCTCTATCTTAACCAGTCCAAGAAAAATTTATAATTTCATGGACATCCCCTCTTTTGCTCGTCTTCCTTTTCATTCTTCGAGACATTTCCTGCTCCGAATGAGCCCTGCCAACCAAAGGACCTCCGCCTGTGTCGACTTTAGAAACACAGAGGCCCTATCTTTTATCTTGCGAATTTCCCGGACTGACAAGACAGGAGTCAATCCCGCGACGTATTGAGCTATTGCAGTTATTCTAATTTCTTTAGGAACGCATCGTGCGACAATGCTTCTCCGACATAAGGGAAGAACTTTTCCTCCACGTATTTCTGCTCTTCACCAGATATGGCCGCACAGCAATCCTTTAAGAGAAAAACCTTGTAGGCTTTGTCGTAGGCGGACCTGGCAGTCCCCTCGACGCAGACGTTGGTAAGAAAACCGCAGAAAGCCACATTCTTGATACAGTTGACCCGGAGAAGGAAATCGAGGTTGGTCGAGTGAAAAGCATCAAGGGTTCGTTTGCCTTCTACCACGATATCCTGTTTTGTAGGTTTGAGTTCATCAATAATCTCACCTCCCCAGGTGTTTTTTCTGAACGCCTTTGATTGAAGGACATTGCCGTGGATAGGCCCGAGTACGCCTTCACATCCAGCGTCACAATAATCCTCCTCAAACAAGATGGGAATAAGCAGGGTCAAACATTTCCCCCTGGCCTTCTGAAGGCAGTCCTGGGCATTCTTGAGCGTGTTTTGAGCCTTGATCTGATCCTTTACCCCATCATACAGGGCTCCACCCTCCTTGCAGAAGTCATTCTGAAATTCAATGAAAACAATTGCTGTCTCGTTGGCCTTCATAATGTATTCTCCTTTCTAATGTAAAATTGGACTGCAGAAATAAGATGATAAAAAAACTCCTACATGTCGCAAGAGTTTAGAAAAAAAGTCCTTGCGTGTCAAGGGCAGGGTCCATTCACACAACCTTTGTCCAATCTACCGTTCCACGAGCAGCTCAATGCTATCCGGCTTGCAACCTTTATTGAGGCGCCCGCAAAGAAATCTCGGGGCAGTTACAAGACCACCTATTGCATAGAGGAGACGGACTCGGATACCCCAGAAAAACATGCTCTCTATGATATTGGAGGAACCTCTCATCCGGGATGAATCTTTTGGTCATGGTCAGCTTAGCACCTTCATGGTCCCACATCAGTTTTGCCTTTATTGCTATTCGCTATGGCATTCTGCCCCACACAATACATCAAGATGAATATTGCCGTGCCTGTCCTTTAACGGTTCCAGAACACGATCTGAAAATCCAAAAAGCAGCGCTTCTAATCTGAGTTATTTACTTACTGA
>JACNIU010000360.1 GCA_014382905.1 Desulfobacterales bacterium | reverse complement strand
TTAACGTGCCTCTTGTTAAAAACGGTATCAAGAGAATTATATTATAATCTTGGTGTCTTGGTGCCTTAGTGGCTGAACTATTACCAATTTTTGAATTTCAAATGGCCCAAATGACACCTATGCTGCAACAGTACATGGGAATCAAGAATGAATTCCCCGATGCCATTCTGTTTTTCCGCATGGGTGATTTTTACGAGATGTTCTTTGATGATGCGCAGATCGCATCCAAAATCTTAGGGATTACGCTTACATCCAGAGGCAGTTTTAACGGGGATAAAGTTCCCATGTGTGGCATCCCCCATCATGCCCACAGATCCTATATTGGAAGACTAATTGACAGCGGCTGGAAGGTTGCCATTTGCGAGCAGACCGAGGACCCCAAATCGACCAAGGGACTCGTAAAAAGAGAAGTCGTCAGGCTTGTTACGCCAGGGTCCGTCGTGGATGAAAAGGATCTTGACCACAGGTCCAATCTTTTTATGGCTGCCCTATCGGGAGGAAACGGGGTTTATGGGTTGGCGCATGTGGATCTTTCCACCGGCGAGTTCAGGGTGACTGAGATCGAAACCTTTGACAGAGTGTTGGATGAATTGAACAGGATAGATCCTGCTGAGTTACTGATCCCTGAAAATGGTCAATTGGCAGGGCAAAAAGAACTTTCCAATTACCGGTTGGAGGTATTAGAGAATACTTCCTTTGACCCCCGTGAGGCGGAAGCTCTCCTGAAAGAGCAATTAGGGGTAAAGTCGTTGGTGGGATTTGGATGCCAGGACATGATCCAGGGGATTGTCGCAGCAGGGGCACTTGTTTTCTATCTCCGCAATACCCAGAAAGGATTCCCGGAGCACATCAAGGAAATCGTAAGTTACCACATGGGCGAATTCATGGTTTTAGATGAGTCCACATGTGCTCATTTAGAGCTTTTGAAGACGATGCGGCGGCAGTCTACAATAGGGTCACTCTTCCACATACTTGACAAAACAGTAACACCGATGGGAAGCCGTCTCCTGAAAAACTGGATCTCGTACCCCCTTATCAACCTTGACAAAATTCGGGAGCGTCTGGCTGCTGTCGCCTGTTTCAAGGAAGATCCCTTTCTCAGAAGGGAAATAAGAGATGAGCTTAAAGAGATCTACGACATCGGACGACTCAACGGCCGCATTGCCCTCAGGAGGGCCAATGCAAGGGATCTCTTAGCGCTTAAATCCTCCATCCTGAGACTCCCTTTTATCAGGAATGCCTTAGAAAACTCCAATAGTACGCTGTTATCCACCATTGCATCAAGGCTGGATATCCTTCAGGATGTAGCATCTTTAATAGAAGCGGCGATTCAAGAAGATCCCCCCGTTTCTATTAAGGAGGGCGGAATTATTAAGGAGGGGTATGACGAAGCATTAGATAAATTGATCTCTTTGAGCCGCGATGGAAAGAGCTGGATAGCAGGATTCGCCCATTCTGAGCAGGAAAGGACCGGGATATCGAGCCTGAAGGTAGGATTCAACAGGGTCTTTGGATACTACATAGAAATCTCCAAGGCCAACTTACATCTCGTGCCTGCCGACTACATAAGAAAACAGACCCTGGTTAATGGCGAACGTTATATTACTGAGGACCTGAAGGTCAAAGAAGGGGAGGTATTGGGCGCCGAAGAAAACAGGGTAGAGCTTGAGTTCAATATTTTCGAAGATATCCGGGCAAAGATTGCTCTTGAAAACCGCCGAATAAAAGAGTCTGCAGAGCTTGTCTCCCAAATCGACGTTATTGTCAGTATGGCCGAAGCTGCGGAAATCAACGACTACACATGTCCGGAAGTCAATGATAGCACCGATATCCATATTATCCAGGGCCGGCACCCTGTCATCGAGTTGAGTGTAAAGGACGAAGACTTTGTGCCGAACGATATCCATCTGGATTCCGAGAAACAGCAACTAATGATAATTACCGGGCCCAATATGGCGGGAAAGTCCACGATTCTCCGGCAGACCGCACTGACCGTGCTGATGGCCCAGATGGGATCGTTTGTGCCCGCTTCAAGGGCTGTAATAGGAGTTGTGGACCGTATTTTCACCAGAGTAGGTGCCTCAGATGACCTGGCAAAAGGACAGAGCACATTTATGGTTGAGATGAATGAAACCGCAAACATTCTGAGGCACATGACGCCCAGAAGCCTTGTCATTTTAGATGAGATCGGACGGGGGACAAGCACCTACGATGGTTTAAGTATTGCATGGGCTGTAGCGGAGGCCTTGCATGACAGAGCTGGGAAAGGCGTACGCGCGCTTTTTGCCACTCATTATCACGAGCTGACAGAGCTTGTAACTACAAAACAGAGGGTTAAGAACTTCAACATTGCGGTCCGGGAATGGAATGACAAGATCGTTTTCTTGAGAAAGCTGGTCCCAGGCGGTACGAGTCGGAGTTACGGTATACAGGTGGCCCAGATTGCGGGAATCCCGGAAGATGTTATCAGGAGGGCCATGGAAATTTTGAGCAACCTGGAAATGACCGAGGCAGATGAAACCGGCAGGCCTCGTCTGGCCCATAATACCTTGCCCAAGGGGGAGGAGAGAGACATGGTGCAGTTGGACCTCTTTGGGTCAGGGGACTGGAAGTTGAAAGAGTGGCTCAGGGGCCTTGATATTGATGCCATGACCCCATTAGCGGCGCTGATAGAGCTTAGCAAACTAAAGAAAACCGTAAATTCCAATCCAAGTGATTAGTATCAGTTTAGCAGCATGAAAAACAGGACCTATTACATCTGGATGCTTTTCTTCTTGGCGGTTTTCCTTGCCGAGGCGCCCGCGGCGTTTTGCAGCACCACAGGCGGTCCTTCGGCACTTCTCAAGCGTGCTGACCAGTGCAGCAAGGCACTGTATGACTCATCCAAAAAAATGAAGTATCGCCATAACTGGCTACAATGCATTAGTCGCTATAAAAAAGTATACAGCGTTTATCCAAATAGCGATGAGGGCGTATGGGCCCTTTATCGTTCGGCCAACCTCTACACAGGGCTTTACCGATACTCCGGGAGGTCGGCAGATCTGGATGAAGCCCTCAATCTTTACAGAAACCTGGCAGGTCAGAAGAAAGACCATTCTCTGGCAGATGACGCCCAGTATAAGATCGGAGAAATCTTTTATAAATTCAAGGGCGACCCTGCTCAAGCCTATGTGGAATTTTTAAAGGTAGAGGTAAATTTTCCCTCAGGCGACATGCGGCCCAAGGCAAAGCAGATGCTCAGCAACCTTGCCGACACGCTGAGCAAAAGGAATGAAAAGAGAGAAAGGAACGACGTCGCCCCGTCTCAATCCAAACGGGTGACTGTCAAGGATATCCGCTACTGGTCTACCACAAATTATACGCGGGTTGTGATTGACACCCTGGGACCTGTCACATATGAACACCATTTATTAAAGGCCGATCCCGACCACAAGAAACCGCACAGGCTCTATTTAGATCTCAAAAACGCTCGCGTGGCCAAGAATATTGATACCACGGTCCCGATCAAGGATGACTTACTGCGAATGGCCAGGGCAGGTCAATACACCGAAGACACTGTGCGCGTCGTTCTGGATATAGAAAAGATTGGAGGGTACAATATCTTTCACCTCTATGACCCATTCAGGATAGTGGTGGACGTACGCAGGTTCGAAAAGGAGGATCTCAAGCTGAAACCGGAACTCGCGTCCAAGACGAGGGACGTGAGAAGGGGCATAAAAAAGGCCAAGAAGCCTGATAAGAGTGTCTCATTAGCGAGGCAACTCGGCTTGAATGTCAAAAGGATCGTAATAGACCCTGGTCATGGTGGCAAAGATCCCGGCTGTCGGATTCGCGGACGTTACAAAGAAAAGGATATCACGCTTGGCATTGCCAAATTCCTGGCTGAAGAATTGAGAAAAAAAATCGGGTGTGAGGTATTTCTCACCAGGGATGGCGACACCTTTCTCTCTTTGGAGCAGAGGACAGCCATTGCGAACATTAAGAAGGCAGACCTGTTTATTTCACTGCACGTCAACGCCCACAAGAGTAGCAGGATTCACGGTTTGGAAACCTATTTTCTGAACATGGCGACGGATAAGAGTGCAATCATGGTAGCCGCAAGGGAGAACGCCACATCAGAGAAGAACATTAGCGACCTTCAGGCTATCCTAAACGACCTGCTACTGAACACCAAGATTCATGAATCGAGCCGGCTGGCCCATAACGTACAGAATGGAATGGTGACAGAGGCTAAGGGCTGGCATAAAAGCATCAGGAGCTTGGGTGTAAAACAGGCACCTTTTTATGTCCTGATCGGAGCCGAAATGCCTGCTATCCTCGTGGAGGTAGGTTT
Organism: Desulfobacterales bacterium; assembly: GCA_014382905.1. Classification (GTDB taxonomy): domain Bacteria; phylum Desulfobacterota; class DSM-4660; order Desulfatiglandales; family Desulfatiglandaceae; genus JACNIU01. The sequence continues at coordinate 1,539 of JACNIU010000360.1, read as the reverse complement.
CCTTACCAACCGCACGGAAGCAAAAAGGTTGCTGACAGAGAAATACCAGGAAACATTAGCGCAAGGAATCTGTACGGGCATAGGATCCTACATCCAGAGCATCGATCAGGCCCTACTTCATCCTTAAGTACGCATCTATAAACGTGTCGATCCCCCCATTCATAACCTTTTCCACATTTCCTTCTTCAACATGTGTGCGATGATCTTTCACCAGCCTGTAGGGATTAAAAACGTACGATCTTATTTGGCTCCCCCATCCGATCTCTTTTTGGCTCTGATGCATCTCCTGCTTTTTTTGTTCTAACTTCTTCCTCTCAACTTCATAGAGCTTTGCCTTGAGCACCTTCATTGCCATCTCCTTATTGCGGTGCTGGGACTTCTCATTCTGACACTGGGCTACGATACTCGTGGGAAGGTGTGTAATTCTCACGGCTGAACTCGTCTTGTTGACATGTTGCCCCCCCGGGCCGCTGGCCCTGAACGTATCAATTCGGAGATCGTTTTCATCTATTTCGATATTGATATCCGTGTCCACTTCCGGTAAAATGGAAACTGAAGCGAAGGATGTGTGCCTCCTTCCAGTGGCGTCAAAAGGAGAAATCCTGACCATGCGGTGTATCCCGTGTTCCGATTTCAGGTACCCGTTTGCATAAGGACCGCTTATTGTGAAAGTAACGTTTTTTATGCCTGCCTCATCTCCAGGGAGATAGTCAATGACCCGAACTTTCATCTCCTTTTCCTCTCCCCATCGCGTGTACATCCTGAAAAGCATCTCCACCCAGTCCTGGGCCTCTGTTCCTCCGGCACCTGCATTGATGGCGACAATCGCATTCCGCCTGTCATCCGGGTCTCCGAGCAGTGACTGGACTTCAAGCCCCTGAATCTCTGTTTGGAGGCGATCCACATCATGACTCACCTCTCTTAAAGTGGGAAGGTCTTCCTCTTCCCTGGCTATCTCAGCAAGGAGCATGGCATCTTCCGTCCCTTTTTTAAGTGTCTGCCATGTGTCTATCTGTTCTCTGAATGAGGCCCTCTCCTGGCTCAGACGGGAAATCTCTTCCTGGTCCTTCTTCCAGAAATTGGGGTTGGACATCAATTTTTCTATTTTTTCAAGTTCTTGCTCCTGGTTAGCCAGGTCAAAGATGACCTCTCAGCCCTTCAAGCTGTTTCGTAATTGTATCGATTTTTTCGGTGATCTCTTCAAACATGGCACTCCTCCTGATACAGTTTAACGTAGATGATATTGTAATCCCTAAAAAAATAATTTCAAGCCACTTCTCGCTAATTGCCCAGCATACAAGACTATTCATCAAGCTTGACGTAATTAAAAAATTACGCTACCTCTATCTTTGATAGTGTCGTAAAAAGTCAGATTTCTCACAGCGCCCGCAGAGAACGCGGAGGTAATATATTGACATTATTCATTTTGTCTTGGCGTCCTTTGCGCCTTTGTTTACCCCGTAGCTCCGGGAGATGGTACTGGGGCGCGAGACAAAAGTGTTTTTACGAGTGCATTATCTTTAAGATGGAAAAGTTTCT
>JACNIU010000242.1:26400-29607 GCA_014382905.1 Desulfobacterales bacterium | reverse complement strand
GAGGCCCACTACTGGAGCCGCACGCGCCAGGAGATCTGGCATAAAGGCGGAACTTCCGGCCACGTGCAGAGAATTAAGGAGGTTTACGCGGATTGCGACAACGACACGGTCCTGTTCAGGGTGGAACAGGTGGGTGGTGCCGCATGCCACAGCGGATATGAGACCTGTTTTCATAAGAAGGTGGACCGCGAGGGGAAGGTAAGTGTGGTGGGAGAAAAGGTGTTTGACCCGGAAAAGGTGTACAAAAAATGAAAAGACTGAAATTCGGCATCCCAAAAGGGAGTCTGGAAAAGGCAACCATTAATCTGTTTGAAAAATCAGGCTGGCGGATAAATATCAACGGCCGGAGCTATTTTCCCGACATCAATGACGATGAAATCGAATGTGCCATCTGCCGTGCCCAGGAGATGTCCCGTTATGTTGAAAGCGGCACCCTGGATGCGGGCCTCACCGGCAAGGACTGGATAGAGGAAAACGAGTCTGACGTGGTGACGGTAGATGACTTAATCTATTCCAAGGTAAGTCAAAAACCTGCCCGGTGGGTCTTGGCAGTGCCTGCAGGCTCCAAAATCGAGCGACTGGAGGATCTTCAGGGTAAGAAAATCGCCACGGAACTGGTCAACTTTACAAAGAGATTCTTTGAAGAACGGAATATTGATGTGAGGGTGGAGTTTTCGTGGGGCGCCACCGAAGCAAAAGTGGTATCAGGGCTTGCTGACGCTATTGTGGAGGTGACAGAGACCGGGAGCACCATCAGGGCGCACGGCCTCAAGATTATTTATGAGTTGATGCAGACCAATACCCAGCTCATTGCCAATAAGACCTCCTATGAGGACCCGTGGAAAAAGGGAAAAATTGGGCAGATTATTCTCCTGCTAAAGGGGGCACTCAGGGCAGAAAATATGGTGGCCCTAAAGATGAATCTCCCCCAGGAAAAGGTAGAAAATGTCATCGCTATTCTGCCAAGCCTGAACGCCCCTACTGTGGCCGGGCTATATAATTCGGACTGGGTCTCGGTAGAGACGGTTGTTGATGTAAGGGTTGTCAGGGATCTGATCCCTCGACTCATAGATGCCGGCGCAGAGGGGATTATAGAGTACTCACTAAACAAAGTTATCTAATGGAAAGAGTAACAAGAAGAGCAAAGGAAATTCCTCCATTCATCGTGATGGATGTCCTTGAGAGGGCACATGAGCTTGAAAGGGGGGGGCGCGAAATCATTCATCTGGAGATCGGTGAGCCCGATTTTCCCACTCCCCAATGTATCTGTGACGCGGCCCGCGAGGCCATCGGGAGAGGTGAGACCCATTATACCCACAGCCTCGGGCTGATCGAGCTCAGGGAAGCGATTTGCGAATATTATCACGGGAAATATAATGTAACCATTGATCCTGACCGGGTCCTTGTTACCTCGGGCACCTCTCCTGCGCTGTTCATGGTCTTTTCTGCGATTCTGGAGGCCGGTGAAGAGATCATCATGTCTGACCCTCACTATCCCTGTTATCCCAACTTTGCTGAGTTCTTAGGGGCAAGGCCGGTGCGTATTCGGGTGGAAGAAGATGAGGGATTCCAGCTACGTCCTGATGAGATCAGGAAAAGATTAGGCCCGAAAACCAGGGCCGTTATGATAAACTCCCCGTCCAATCCAACCGGAAATCTCCTCTCCGCTGCGCGAATGCAGGAAATCGCCGAATTAGGGCCCCTGGTGATATCCGATGAGATCTATCACGGCCTGGTCTACGGGGAAAAGGAGCATTGTATCCTCGAATTTACAGACAACGCCTTTGTATTGAACGGGTTTTCCAAACTCTACGCCATGACCGGGTGGCGCCTTGGCTATCTCATTGCCCCCCCTGACTTTGTCCGTCCTCTCCAGAAGGTTCAGCAGAACTTCTTTATATCCGCCGGCAGCATCTCACAATGGGCCGGGATTGCAGCCCTCACCAGGGCCGCGCCCGATGTTGAACAGATGAAGGCCATATATGATGAGCGGCGGAGGTACATGATCAGAAGGATCAGGGAACTCGGCTTCGGCCTTGCAGTGGAACCGGCCGGGGCCTTTTACATGTTGGCCAATGCCAAACACCTTGCTGAAAGTTCCTACGAACTGGCCTTCGAGATCCTCGAAAAAGCAGGGGTCGGGGTGTCTCCGGGGATCGATTTCGGACAAAATGCCGAGGGATATCTCAGATTCTCCTATGCCAATTCCCTTGAGAACATAAGAGAGGGTCTGGACAGGATCGAAAAGTTTCTGCACACCCGTTAAACAACCGCGCCCTTTATCGGTCGGGGAGATAAGATGGATGCCGAATTTCTCACAAGCGCCTTCAAGGAGGGCCAGTACCCGGCCCCGGACAGGCCGGAGGTCGCCTTTGCAGGCAGATCCAATGTGGGCAAATCCTCCCTCATCAACTCCCTTGTAAACAGAAAGAAGCTGGCGAGAACAAGCTCTACCCCTGGGAGAACCCAGTCTATCAATTTCTTCAGCTTTGGCGAATCGCTCTATTTGGTGGATCTGCCCGGGTACGGGTTTGCCAGAGTGCCGGTTCAGGTAAGAAAATCGTGGCAGGAGATGGTGGAAACCTATTTAAGAACCCGCCCCACACTGAAGGCGGTAATCGTGATCTTGGATATCAGAAGAGACGTGACGTCAGGGGATATGGACCTGATCAACTGGCTGAAGCACTACGGCATTCATGTCGTCATTGTGCTGACCAAGGCGGACAAGGTCTCCCGTCAGCAGGCAAAAAGGCGGTCGAACCTGATTGCAGGCCAGCTTGCCGGGATGTCCGATGACATGCCGATCGTCTTCTCAGCAAAGACCCGGCAGGGGAGGGAGGAGATATGGGAAAGGGTGAAAAAGGTGACTGGCTTGTTTCCAGCCCCTCGTTCACCCGTTGATTCTCCTCCCTAACTCCAGGGGTCCTCTCCCCCATAGCCACCGGGGCGACCAATGTCGTTTTCCCAGCTTGGGGGCCTGTTATCATAGTTCTTGACCCTCCACTTGGACGATTCAGATGTTGAACATGATGCCATGCCGACAGTTGTCAGCAAAAGCAAAATCAAAGCGGGTTTCCTGAAAATCATTTTTATGCTGTTCATCAGCACCTCCTAATCGTATTTCGTATTTCGGATTCCGGAAAAAGCACAAGACGATATCGGAACGTTACATCTCTCCATCATCCAGTATCCATCATCCAGTATCCA
>JACNIU010000242.1:18756-26336 GCA_014382905.1 Desulfobacterales bacterium | reverse complement strand
ATCCAGTATCCAGCACCCAGTATCCAGCACCCAGTATCCAGTATCCAGTATCCAGTATCCAGCATCCAGCTAAGCCGGATAACCGGTAATATCTCTAATACGATTATAAAGGGGTTTAAGGTTTTTGTACATTTTTTTGTATACCTGCCGGTAAAGGGAATCGTACAATTGATGGGTCTTCATGTCCGGCTCGAAGACCTCTCCCGTGTGCGTCATCGCCTCTACCGCGGTCTGAAAATCCTTGTGCAGACCGAGCCCCACAGCGGCATCAATGGCAGCCCCTAAACCGGATGTCTCATAGACAGACGGTCTGGTAGTGGGCATACCGAAGACATCTGCCGTGACTTGCATCGCTACCCTGCTCTGTGAACCTCCTCCCGATATCCTCAGACGCTTGATTGGGGTCCGGGTTCGCCTTTCTATCCGCTCTCTCCCCTCCCTGAGCGCGTATGCCAGGCCCTCCAGGATCGAACGGTAAAGGTGCGCCCGGGTATGGATATCTCCGAAACCGATAATGGCGCCTTTTGCCTCAGGACCGGGCATCTTTATCCCGGGGGTCCAGTATGGCTGTAGCATCAAACCCATAGATCCCGGAGGGATATCTTCCACTAATCGGTCAAACAGGGCCTCGGCCTCGATGCCGTCTGCTTCCGCCTTTTGTTGTTCCGGATATCCGAACTCCTCCTTGAACCAGTTTACCATCCAGAACCCCCGGAAGATCTGCACCTCTATGGAATAATATCCTTTGACCGCAGAAGGGTAGGGGGGGAGGAGCCGGATGGCCTCAATATATTTATTGTGCGTGACGTTGATGGTGGCGGTTGTTCCGTAGCTGATACAGCCGATGGACGGGTCCAGGCTGCCGGATCCGATCACCTCACACGCCTTGTCCGCAGCCGCAGCTATCACCGGAAGCCCGGACGGTATTCCGGTCGCTTCGGCCGCCTTTTGTGTAATGACGCCGAGGACTTTTCCCGGAGGGATCAGTTCAGGGAGTAGATCAGGCCTCATGGGGACCGCTTTCCATTTCCAGTCCCAGCCTGATGACCACCTGAGACGCTTGTAGTCGAAGGGGATATAGCCCACCTGGCAGCCGACAGAATCAACGAACCTCCCGGTCAGACGGTATGTCAAGTATCCCGAAAGGAGGAGAAACTTATAGGTTTTTTCCCAGATCTCCGGTTGTTTTGTGCGTATCCAGTTTGCTTCGGCCTCGGCCTGAAGATAGGCGACGGTGCCGCTCACCCCTGAGAGTCTGAACAACGTCCCCCATATCCCGCCCACAGGAGGCAGGCCATAGGTTTTTCGCTGGTCCAGCCAGAGGATGGCGGGGCGAAGGGGTTTCCCATCTTTGTCCACATTTACGACGGTTCCTCTCTGGGTGGTGAGGGTTACCCCGGCAATCCTTTTTTTGTCAAGGCCTCCCTGTTTCCAGAGACCCTCGCAGCCAGCGCAAAGGGACTGCCAGAAGACAATCGGATCCTGTTCGGCCCAGCCAGGATGTCTTGAAAAATAGGGCCTGAAGGCAACTTTTTCCTTGAAGAGCAGCCGCCCTTCCAGATCGAAAATCAGCGCCTTCAGGCTCTGGGTCCCGTTATCAATGGCCAGTATCAGATCTTTATCTTTCATATTCACCTGAGAGACCCGGTTTTCCTGGTCAGATCAGAGGGAATTGGCAGCGGAGCGTACTTGGATTTCCAATGCTCATGGTAGGCCTCTCTTTCCATTTTCCAGCGTGCGCTATCCCACGACATGACCGGCGCACACAGCTCCTGTATCCGGTCCAGATGCCCGGTTGCGCCTGACGGGGAGAGGAGCCCTATCCGAACGCGTCTCAGCATGAGATCGGAAAGATGATGTACCTGTTCATACCGCCCCGCAAAGGGTAGCTCGGCCCACAGGGTTTTTGTCCCTGGAATCGTTTTGAGATCCTCCGGAGCAGCTTTGCTGACCAGTTCATTCGCAGCATCGCCGTATCTGCCGCAAAGCCGTCTCCACGCGTGGGGCGACAGGTTGCAATTCTCGCCTGCTGCGTGAGGAACAGGAGAAAAAAGCGGGCCTTTCCAGGGTTCGGGTGTGCCTGAGGGGAGGAATGGGCCGGCTGCTTTCAGGGCGTGTAATGCCACCCTCCGAAATGTGGTCAGCTTGCCCCCCGTAACTGTCACAAGCCCCCTGCTGACCCATATGACATGTTCGCGGGATTCCTTAGAGGGGGCCTTCCCTCTTTGGCTCAAGATGGGCCTGATTCCTGAAAATGAAGAAAGACAGTCTTTTGCCGATATGTCAAGGGCCGGGAACTCGTGTTTTAGGCCCTCGAGCAGGTATGAGACCTCCTTTGATGTAATCGCTGGCTCAACGAGAAGGTCTTCCTTATAATCGATATCTGTTGTGCCCACAAGGAGGCCGCCTTCCCAGGGGATGGCAGCTATCGGCCGGCCGTCTGATGGGTGAAAGAAGCTCAACGCAAGAATTGTGGGCAGCTTCCATAGCGGAAACAGAAGATGACTCCCCCGGAGGGGGCGGATGTGAAATCCGGGGTCTGGTGATGGATGAAGCGCTTCGACCCAGGAGCCGGTGGCATTGATGACCACCCGACATGAAAGCGCCCTTTGAACAGAGGTCTCGGTATCAGTAGCATCTATGCCCGAGACATTTCCCGATGCGTCTCTCGTTATCTGGTTTACTGTCACGTAGTTGAGTGCCTGCACGCGGGACCCGGAGAGATGCGCCTCTTTGATCAGCCTCAGGACAAGTCTTGCATCATCCACCTGGGCGTCAGAAAACTTAAATCCTCCAACAAGCATATCCCGGTTGACATGTGGAGAACGCATGGAAAAGGCTTCGGGGTCGTAGAATCGGTGATCCCTTTTCCGGGCAATTAAATCGTAGAGGGTAAAACCGGTCTCCAAGGGCCATCTGCCGAGGCCTCTGTCACGATAAACGGGGAGGAGGAACCCTAACGGCTCCACGAGCCCGGGGGCCTCTTTCAGCAGGCGTTCGCGCTCTTTAACAGAGGCCCAGGTGAGGGACATCTTTCCCTCCCTCAGATATCTAAATCCCCCATGGATCAGCTTGGAGGATCGGCTTGAAGTCCCCCAGGCAAAATCATTTCTTTCTAAGAGTAACACCCGCAGCCCCATGCGACTCGCCAAAGACAGAATCCCCGCACCTGTGATGCCACCACCGATGATGATAAGGTCCCAGTTTTCAGGCAAGTCCTCGAGTCTCATTACCTCACTCCTCCACAAGCTTACCGGGATTCATCCGTTTTTCAGGGTCGATGTGGGCAAAGGCCTGTCTTAGGATCTCCATCCCGACAGCGCCTTTTTCAGCCTCTAAATAGGGGCGGTGATCGAGACCGACCCCGTGCTGATGACTGATGGTCCCACCGGCCCGAATAATTGCCCGGCTGGCAAAGGTTTTGGCGGCCTTCCACCGTGCGATCATCTCTTCGGCGCTGTCTGCAATCCGGAATAGGAACGTCGTATATATGCTTGAGCCGGTGGGGTAGACATGAGAAAGGTGAGAAAAGATATGCGCTCTCTCTTTCCACCGATCCATACCTTCAGTAATGGCCTTTTCGATCGCTTCCATGGTCGTAGTGACCTTATCCCACGTTACGGCTGTCTCGACGGTGTCTACGGCATAGCCCATATCCCAGAGTGTGTTGCGCAGATAAGCTGCCCTGAAGCGGTTTTTTCCCCAGGCCTTACCCATCCGCCGGCCCAAGGAGATGCCTCTGTTCCTCCTGAGGATAGATGTTGTTAGACGTTTCTCGGCAGCTACCTGTCGCTTCGACCCGATAAACCCGATGAGGCACAGACACCCTTCCGCGTCTTTGATATTTCTGAAGCGCAGATACTGTCTGAGCAGGTTAACCGTCCTTTCCCTGCCGGCCATGACCAGCTGGGTCATGGTTTCGATTGGGTTACTCAGCCGGATCATCGAATAACGGACACCGTCGATCGCCATGGACCTGACAGCCTCAAGTGCATCCCTCCACGATGGAAAGAAAAATGACCACACCTCGTCTCTTTCGGGGATCGGAGAGACCTTGACGATGGTATTTACCAGGATACCCAGTCTCCCCTCAGACCCTAAAATTAACTGTCTCAGATCAGGGCCTGCCGCAGAGGCAGGAAAAGGAGGGCAGTCTATTGTGCCCTGCGGGGTGTGGATTTCCCCCCCGGCAAAGAGGCTTTCGATCCTTCCGTAATGGGAGGACTGCTGACCGGTGGATCGGGTTGCCACCCACCCGCCTAAGGTTGAGTATTCAAATGACTGGGGATAATGCCCCAAGGTAAACCCGTGCGCCCTGAGCTGCGCTTCAATATCAGGGCCTTTGACGCCTGCCTCAAAGGTGGCCAACCTGCTGTATGGGTCGATTGAAACCAGTCGATTCAACCGTTCGAGGGAGAGGCTGAGAACCGGACGGTCATCTTCCGGAACATTTAGGTGCCCGACCACGCTGGTTCCGCCCCCATAAGGTATGACGATGACATCCTGTTCCCGGGCAAAACAAAGGAGTTTTTGAACTTCTCCAGCCGTGGCCGGAAAGGCGACACCATCCGGAAAGCGGTTCAGGTTGCCCCTTCGGAGGGCAACCCAGTCCGGCAGGCTCTGCCCGTGGGAGTGAAAGACCCGCACCTCAGGGTCTGTTGTGATTAGCGGATGTCTGGGCAGCCGTGAACCCGGAACCCTTGCCATCATCTTTTCAAGGGGAAAGTCCTCCCGTGCTGTTCCGCGGCCGACCCGATCTCTCACCAGCCGCCTGGCAGCCGGGGGTAAATCCATATGTACTGTTTCATCTCCCCAACCGTTCCAGATCTGCACTGGCACCCCCCATATTTTAAGGACCCGGGCACATTTTTTAGGGCGAAGGCCGCGAAAAACTGACTTCCATCAGCGAAACATCATCATCAAATATGTCCGAATCCTGCAGCTTTCTAATTTCTTCAATGATGCCCATTGGCGATGCATCGCCTTTATCAGACAGCCTGCCCACCAGATTTATAAAGTCATTTAGCTGCAACATGCTGCCGTCGGGCCTGGTTACCTCATATATACCATCGCTGTATATATAAAGCCTTGTAAATGACTGGATCGCGAACCTGGATTTCTTATATTCCTGCCCGGGCAACCCGCCGATGACGAGCCCGTGGGTTTCAAGTAGCACCGTCCCTGCTGTTTCAGGCGACTCTCCCACCACGGCGATCGGAGGGGGGTGCCCCGCGTTGGCAAAAGTCAGCTGCCGGTCCTGTTTGCTGTATACGCCGTACCAGATGGTAAAAAACATGTCATTATGCTCCTCCATCTGGTAGGCCCTGTTAAGACCGGCCAACACCTGGGAGGGGTCACGAAAATCCACATCGTTTAAGGATTCAGATCGCAATGAATTGATGGCCGATATGGAAACAAGGGCTGCCCCGACACCGTGTCCGCAGACATCTAACAGGTAAATCGCAAGATGGTCGTCATCGATCCAGTGATACCCGAAGGAATCACCTCCAAGGGAAGTGGATGGGATAAACTCCCAGTCGGTCCTGATATCGCCTTCAAGTTTAGGTGGAAGGAGGGAGCGCACGTACGCTGCAGCCTGGTTTAATTCATTGGTGAGGGCCTTTTGGCTTGCCACGAGGGCCTGATACGCCTCATTACGCTGGAGGAGGGTGATATACGCGTTTGAGTGATAGCGGATGCGGGCGATGAGTTCTACCTTGTCCGGCAGTTTGACCAGATAGTCATTGGCCCCCAATCCAAAGGCCTCTGCCTTTGTAACAGCCTCTTCTCTGGTCGACAGGACGATCAACGGTATGTCGCGGGTATCTTCATTGGCCCGGAAAAATTTTGTCAGGGTGAGGCCATCAATATCCGGCATGATTAAATCCAATAAGACCACCGTGGCACGGATGTCGTGTGCTATCCGGATCGCTTCTGCTGGATCCTGACAGTACCGGAATTCGATATCCGGTTCTTCAGCCAGCATCCTCCGGACAGCCTCTGCCACAATGGCCTGGTCGTCAACAAGGAGCACCCTGATGGCATGCTCTGTGAAAACTGTGTTGAATTCAGGTGATCCGGGGTTTAGGGAGTTCATAATCCTCTGTACCAATTATGCAACGCCTTTCAGAAAGGTCTCGGCTTCCGGCGGAACGGCAGTGAAATTGACCCTGAAGATCACGGGGCTTTCGGAAACCTTCTTCGTGACTTTTGCATACAGGTCTGCTGTAATTTCCTTTCCCTGATCGTCTGATACCGAGATCTTGAGGTTGGTCAGTTTGTCGGCCGCAATGTCGGCCAGGATCTCGGCCACCTTGCCTGACATCTTGACCACGGTCCCTTTGTACGCATCATCGCCAGCGTGTTTTCCCTCGAGGATGGTAAACAGGATCGGGATCGGGCGCTTCAAAGCCGTTAACTCCACCTCAACTTTTTCCGGAAGAAACAGGTTGAATTCCCCTTTGATCCCGCCGACCTCATAAATCGTGATCGGTTTCTTGACCCCCTTTGGCATGACTTCCATCTGGTCATCTATTCTCAGAAGATGTTGGCCGCATTCCTCCAAGGTATTTTCCGAAATAAAGATCTGACCGCCGACAGTATACGATTCAATGCGAGCGGTCAGGTTCACATTACGGCCGACAACACCGTATTTCATCCTCTTTTTTGAACCGATATTTCCCACCACCAACTGACCGGAATTAATGCCGATACCCTGGTGCACCTCCGGATAACCGTTCTCTCTGCACCGTCTATTGACCTCTGCCATGGCCAGTTGCATCTCAATGGCGCATGCCACGGCCCTCTTGGCGTCATTGTCTCGCAGGACCGGCGCCCCAAAGATGACAAAGATGGCGTCGCCGATAAATTCGTCTATGGTCCCCCGGTACTTCAGAATGATGTCGGTCATGGCCTCGAGATAAATGTTGATAATGCTCACCACATCCTCGGCCGGAAGTCGCTCACCGATAGCGGTAAAGCCCCTGAGGTCGGTCATCATTATGGTTACAAACCGCTTCTCTCCACCGAGGGCAGACCCTTCAGGCGTCTCAAGGATTGAATTTACGATGTCATCGGAGAGATATTGGCCGAAGGTCTTGCGAATGAGCCGGTTCGCCTTTTCGAGCTGGGCCTGGGCCTCATTCCTTTGAAGGAGGTTGATATAGCCTTTGGAGTGGTAGCGGATGCGGGCGATGATCTCCAATCGATCCGGGAGTTTGACCAAATAATCGTTTGCCCCCAGGGCGAAGGCCTCTGCCTTGGTAAGCGCTTCCTCTTTGCTCGAAAGGACAATCAGCGGCACGTCGCGTGTGCTTGAATTGGCGCGATAATAACGGACCAATGTTAAACCGTCTATTTCGGGCATGACCAGGTCCTGAAGGATAACAGTGGGATGGATCCTGTTTGCCACCTTAATGGCCTTTGTGGGGTCCTGGCAGTAGTGGAAATCGATATCCTGCTCCGGGGCCAGCATGCGGCGAAGCGCCTCGCCGATCATGGCCTGGTCATCTACCAGCAGGACTGTGATTCGGTGCTGGGTCAAGGAAACTGTGGGTTTGTCATTTGTCATTTGAACCTTT
>JACNIU010000242.1:13394-18659 GCA_014382905.1 Desulfobacterales bacterium | reverse complement strand
CGGTTACATCTTTTCGAGAAAACGGAGAATGGCCGGGGCCACATCGCAGATGGGGAGGATATCGGTCGCAGCTCCCAATTCCTTGGCCGCCTTCGGCATGCCATAAACCACACTGGTCGCCTCATCCTGAGCAATCGTGTACCAACCGGCCCTGTGCAAGGCCGCGAGCCCTTCTGCTCCATCCCGGCCCATGCCGGTAAGTAAAACGGCAATACCCTTTGATGGCCAGTGTTCGGCAACGCTTTTGAAAAATACGTCCACCGAAGGTCGAAAAGATATACTGCTGGGTTCCGCTGTGTAAGCAAGGGTAAGATTTGGCGTGAAGATCAGGTGATCATTACTCCCGGCCAGGAAAACAACTCCCGATGCCGGTTGGCTACCCTCGGATACCAGGCGTACGCTTAGATCCGTTTGGTCGTTCAGCCATTCGGCCAATCCCTGAGAAAATTCGCTACCTACGTGCTGGACGATAACAACCCCTGCCCTCAATCCGGCAGGCATGCGGGAGAGTACTTCTGCTACGGCCTTGGGGCCGCCTGTAGAGGAACCGATGACGATGAGGGGGGGAAGCTTTTTAGCCAGAGCTGACCGACCCGGACGCAATCTCTGGGATACGGAGGGTTGTCCGGTCAGTTTTTCTATAGTTCGAATCCTTTTTAGTAAGGCGTCTCTGCTCTGTTGCGCTGCCGGGTCGCTCCCCATGACAGGTGTATTGATTGCATCTATGGCCCCATGGCCCATGGCTTCAAACACTCTTGAAGTATTCCCGTCCAAAGTTGCCGTTACAATAAGGATCGGACATGGATATCTATTCATGATCTGGCGGGTGGCCTCAACGCCATCCATTACGGGCATGATCAGATCCATTAGAATGAGATCGGGAGGGTCGATCGCGCATTTTTCTACTGCTTCCGCACCGTCCCGGGCTACCCAGGCGACCTCATTCCCTTCACCTTTCAGTACGATCTGGCGCAGGAATTCCACGGTTAAATTCAGGTCATTGACAATTGCAAGACGCATTATCAGGCCTCCCCTATGAGATCAATCGTCGCATTGGTAAGGGAGTCATCCTCAAAACTGCTTTTGGTCAAATAGTAGTTGGCGCCTGCCTCCAGGCCCCGGAGCCGGTCTTCCTCTTTATCCTTATAGGAAACGATGATGACAGGTAACGATCTTAGTTCGGCGTGCTGTTTGATATTCGTGATGAATTCGATTCCGTTCATCCTCGGCATATCCACATCCGATACGACCATGTCATAATGATCCGCACGTACCGCGTTCCAGCCATCGACGCCGTCAACGGCTGTCTCTACTTCATATCCTTTGCTTTCAAGCAATTTACGCTCCATCTCTCGGACAGTGAATGAATCATCAACCACGAGAATCCGCTTTCTTTTTTTTGTCGCGCCTTTGTCGGTCGCGCTGCTCAGTTTGCGGAGCCTACGTCCGGTAACCAGATTATCAATGGACCTGACCAAATCTTCAACATCGAAAATCAGCACAGGAGAACCGTCTAACATCACGGCTACCGAGCTGATATCAGGGACCTTTCCCAATCGTGGGTCCAGTGGCCTTACCACAAGGTCATACTCGCCCAAGAATTTGTCCACTGAAAGGCCGTAGAAGTTGAGTCTGTCACTGACAACCACCACGAACAATTCGTCCCGCTGTCTCGGTGGGGCCTTTAACTCCAAAACGTCGTGTATATCAACCAATGCAATATTGTTGTCGTCGAATCTGAAGTACTGGCGGTCTTCGACGGTGTCGATTTCTGATCTTGAAAGCTCGAGACACCTCTCAATTCGGGCAAGAGGAAAGGCATAAGGCTCTCCTGCAATCTCAACCAGGAAGGTACGAACCACAGAGAGCGTCAGTGGCAGTTCCATATGAAAGGTTAATCCCTCTCCGGGCTTGGACAGGGCGCGGACGACTCCGCCCACTTCGTGGACCATATTACGAACCACGTCCAGGCCCACACCCCGTCCTGAGATCTCCGTAACATTCTTTGCGGTGGAAAATCCTGGAAGAAACAGGAAGTCCATCAGTTCCAGGTCGGTCATCTTTTCAACCATGTCAGAGCTGGCAAGGCCCTTTTGCACGATCTTTTGAGGCAATTGGTCCAAATCGATGCCTTTGCCGTCATCAGAAACCGTAATCATCAGCATGCCAGACCGGTGAGTAGCCTCTAAGCGTAAGGTGCCGGTTTCAGGCTTCCCTGCAGTTAGGCGATCTGCAGGTGTCTCGATACCATGATCGACGGCGTTCCGCAGCAGGTGATTGAGGGGGGCATCCAATTTCTCCAAGATGTCTCGGTCCACTTCTGTGGATTTTCCTTTGATATCGAGACGGACTTTTTTGCCCAATTCGCGGGCAAGATCACGCACCATCCTTGGAAAACCCTGGATCCCGTCTGAAAAGGGACGCATTCGTACGGAAATAACCTCATGATACAGACGGTCGGAAAGGGCAGCGGATGTGCTGTTAAATATATCAAACTGGTTCAACCTCTCCGCTAAATTGAGATTGCATTCCTTTGTCTTTCCCCTGGCCTGAAGCAATAGCTCCGACGCTTGCGAATCGCCGCCCCTTTTCACGAGGATTTCCTGTAATCCATCTAAGATGGAAAGTAGTTGCATATGATTTCGTTTGAGTTCCAGGAGGTCTTCTGAAAAAGCGGGAAGCCAGCGGGCGCTCACCACCACTTCTCCGGCTTGACCCATGAGGCGCTCGATCTTTGCCGCTGTGACGCGTACCGTGCGGTCCTTCTCAGTTAAACTTTGCTGGGGCGGCACGTCACCTGTTTTTTGAGGGATCGGCAGACCTACGGCAGTCTCCGGGCGGGATTGGGAAGCGTCGGACGGTATCATGTCCGATGGAGTTGGTTCCTTACCGGGTGATACTTCCAAGGGGGAGACCGGAATGACCGACTGGCCTTGGATGATTGCCGATATGGCGCCAATTAGACGATCAATCTCCTCACGGTGCTGACCCATCCAATCCGGTTCTGTTTCATTGAGAGATTGAGAGATCCGGGCAAGGATGTCCACAATCTGGAGCAGGATATCGATCTGGTCGGAACCTAAGAAAACGTCACCTTTTTGGGCAGCGACAAAGCAATCCTCCATAACATGGGCCACCCTGACGGCAACGTCCAGCCCTATAACCCTCGCCCCGCCCTTTATTGAATGCGCCGCTCTCATAAGGGCTTCTAATTGATCCTTGGCACCTGGATCATTTTCCAATGCCAACAGGCCGTCATTTAATACCGCCACATGGGTTTCCACTTCTGCCTGGAAGAGATCTAACATGGTGGCGTCAGCGAGTGCGACGTCGCCGGTTCCTTTCTGCCTTTTTTCTTTCTCTGGGACGGATGTTGCTGAAGGGGGTCGGGGAGTCTCAGTATCCGGTGGGATGAGCGATTTCGCGGACAAGATTCCCCGTATGTCCGTAACCAGGCTTTCAACCTCCTCCAGACGCCCAGGAATCCGTTTTGATTCGTCCGTGCTGCCAGTATCTGCAATGCGGTTAAGCATATCAATGCCCTTGAGGAGGATGCGGATCTGGTCGGAGCCTATGAGAACGTCACCTTTCTGGGCGGCGATAAAGCAGTCCTCCATGACATGGGAGACCTTTGCGGCGATGTCAAAACCCACAATCCTTGCAGCCCCCTTTATGGAGTGGGCAGCCCTCATCAAAGGCTCAAGTTGATCTGCAGCGTCAGGGTTATCCTGCAATGTCATGAGCCCGTCGTTTAGAACCGCAATATTATTTTGGACTTCACTACGGAACAGATCCAGCATGGCAGGGTCGGAGATTGCTGCTTCATCCACAGGATCTGCATTTTTTTTCTGACCTGGAATGGTCCCTGAGAGTGGAGATAATCCCGGCTGGGACGGGGTTGCTTCAACCTCTTTTAGTGGCTTTTTCTGAGGAGGGGTTTCCCCGCTAAGACGGGACGGTGATTCCTTGGACAGAATTGCTGTCATTGCCGTTACCAGACGCTCAACCTCTTCGTGATGCTCGGGAATCCATTCTAATTCGCCCCGGCTAGCGGCATCGGCGATACGGTTGAGCATATCCACGGCCTTGAGAAACAGGTTGATTTGATCCGCACTCAGGCGTACGCCCCCCTTCTGGACCGCGACAAAGCATTCCTCCATTGCCCGGGCCACCTTTATGCCAGCATCCAGATCAATGATCTGCGCCCCGCCCTTTATGGAATGAGCGGCGCGTGTCATGGCCTCGATTCTATCTAAGGCGTCTGGATTCGTCTCAAGGGATAGCAGTCCGTCACTGATTGTCGCGGAATGGTTCTCCACCTCCGTGCGGAAGAGATCCATTATAAGAAGATCGTTGAGACCTTGCCCGTTCTCTTCTGTCACTGGATGCTCCTTTTCAGGGTGTAGAACAGGATTTCGTCATCTAATAAGGCCACGTGTTTATCCTGCCATGTGAAAATTCCCTTGGTGAAAGCGGATTTAGACTTGGCGATAGTCACCGGAACATTTTGGAATAGACTGGGATGGACATGATGGATCCCATGGACCTCTTTCACGGCAAAGACCCATTGATCTCCGTCCTTGCTCACTACCATCATCCTTTCATGCACCCGTTTCACCTCTTCTTCCCCTTCCTCCTCCTTTTCTAAACCAATCAAATGCTCCAGCGAAACGCATATGTGGATTTCGCCATGAACATTGACGACCCCCTGTAACACCTGTCTCTTCCGGTGAGGGAGAGAATGGATAGAAACCATGTCTATAATCTCTGCAAACAGTTGGGCCGGGAGCGCCAACCATTCCCCTTCTATCCGGAATGTGACAACCGGGAACATCCCGATCGGTTCCTCGCCCTTCTTTTCTAATAAGACTTGACCCCATTCATTCATATATTCATCAGGGAGGTCACGTTCCAACAGATTTCTGCCGGCCTGGGTAAAGAGATCGCAGTTGCGGCAATGGATAACCTGCTTAAGTTCGGGGCATCGGGGTTCTTCTTTCCCCCATACGCCGATTCGTTTCCAACATCTATCTTCCTTTTGCATCATCGATCCTCTTGGAACCTGGCCGGGCTCCGGGGAATCCGGTGTGCCCTCTGCCGCAGGTGGGCAGCTTTCTTCCTGTCACCGCGATGTTCAACAATAAAGGAGAGGTGACTGAGGGCCTCGTAATGATTAGGGTTCAGGTAAATTGCTTTGTTAAAAAATTCTTCGGCCTTTTCCTCATTGTCCAAGGCTTCATATATCAGGCCCATCAGGAAATGGGC
>JACNIU010000242.1:0-12561 GCA_014382905.1 Desulfobacterales bacterium | reverse complement strand
GGAACGCTTAACACGCGTAGTTGATCACCCCGGTGTCTTGGCAGCCATTCCTCTCCAACGTAATTAGCGAGGAAAACGAATGCGTTTCTGTTCCGGAAAAACCATGTTTCCGGAACTATGACTTCTTCTATTAAGCCCCTCTTTTCTACCTCGGACGTCTTTAGATGGCTGAGATAGGCTTCAATATCGGGCAGCCCGCAATCGGCAATTCGAAGGCGCACGGCCTTGGCGATGACTTCAGATCCGATCGCTTCCGCGGAAAGCCCGATTTCTTTCTCAAGCAAAGATTCAATCGTCGTCAGGGACATTATTGCCGCCTTCGATCATGGGAAGAAACCGGAAGCTGTTCGGGAGGAGATCCAGATCAATGTATTGAATCATCTCTTTGTTCTCCATGACGAACCCCCCGAGGAATGGTGCTTCCTGCATGCTTAGCCCGGGCGATACAAAAGCGTTTTCGGATTTCCTTACCGCTTCGGTGACCCGTTCGGCCATAAGACCTAAGATATAGGGCGTATGGTCATCCCTCACGTAATCCACAAGGATTATCCGGGTGCTGAATCGCATCTGACAAGGCTGCCCCTGAATGAGGCGTCTCAGGTCGATTACCGGGACAATGACACCACGGTAATTGAAGAGACCGGCAAAGTAATCCGGGGTGTGGGGCACCTGTTTCAACTTTACCATCGGGGCAACTTCTCTTACCTTTTCACACTTCATGGTATACATGGTGTCACCCAAATAAAAGAGCAATGCCAGCATGCCCGGAACACCCCCTTAGGATTGATGATTGTCGATTGATGATTTATGATTGAAACTGCGACTCATGCCACCCATCACAATGAATGCCAATAAATGACAATTGAATGACGGCGAAGCCAAATGACGAATTGCCGAGCACCCATAGCAAGATGACTTAATCACTCAACTACTTAGGCCCTTAAGGCCTTGTAACTGACAACATGTTGTAAGAAACTGAAGGTTTCAGTGTTCAGGCTTCAGTCTTAAGTGCACTACTATTCTATTTTTCTGACACCCGAAACCCGAAACCTGAAACCTCAACACCGGTTACTGATTTGGTTGCGGCCGAAGGCCTGCATTAGCCACTTATGCGCTCAACAAAGTTCAGTATTCAATTCTTTCAGCCAACCTTAAATCGTGAGACCTCGTTCTGTAGACCTCTTGCAGCCTCATTCAACTGTTCGATGGCAGCGTAGGTCTCGCGCAGGGAATCCATTGTTTGCTGCATTTCTTCGCTTAAATTTACCATCGATGCATTGATTTTTTGGGCGTTTTCCGATTGCAGGACCATGGACACGTTAACATTGTCGAAACTGGGTGACAGGGTCTGAACCTGCTCTATGATCCGGGTCAACTGCGAGCTGATTTTTCCGACGTCTTCAGCGCTTCGGTTTACCTCGGCCATGAACTTGTCCATTTCCATAACACCGGCAGAGACTGCAGATTGCATCTCCTGGACCATCTGATCAATGTCCAAAGTGGCCACGGCCGTCTGGTCCGCCAATCTCCGTATCTCCCGCGCAACTACATTGAACCCCCTTCCATACTCACCCGCCTTTTCGGCTTCAATGGCTGCATTCAGTGAGAGGAGGTTGGTCTGATCCGCCACCTTTGTAATGGTTGTTACCACATTTGTGATGTTTTCCGCCTTTTCGTTGATCGCCGCTAACCTGCCGGATATTGATTTGGAGGCGGCTTCCATGTTGCGCATGGCATCCTCCATACGCGCTAAGTCTGTCTGACCCTTGCTTGCAAACCCTGCGGTTTCCTGGGACATGGCCGCCACCTGCTGCATCGTGCCAACCAGTTCTGTCGCAACGCGAGAGATCTCTTCTGACGATTTCACTACCCTGTTGGTGGATTCTACCTGGGTTGACACCGTGGCCTCCTGCTCTTTGGCAGTGGCGGCCAATTCGGTGGAAGAAGATGTGACCTGGATTCCCGACCGCTGGACCTGACCCACAACGTTTCTAAAAGATGCGGCCATTCCATCTATTGCCCTCAGGAGCTCACCGATTTCGTCTTTCGTTGTGGCATTTATGCTTACAGCAAGATCAAAGTTGGCTAATTTGTGAGCCGCTTCGGAAACGGCATTCAGGGGTTTCAGAACCAACGCACGCAAAAAAAGAATCAGCGATACCACCAACGCGAGAAGTATGACAAAAACACCGATGCTCTGGCTGACAATGGCGCGATTAAGTTGTGAACGAGAGGCACTTTCAAACGTCTCTGCTTTGTTGGACGCACCCATTTTCAATGCTTTGATTTTCTCTTTTAGTATGGTGTTGGTGTAGTAGACCTGAAAATTGCCAATTTTCTTTCCGTTATGAATGCAATCGATGGAGACGGACAGCTTGCCATCAAGTTTCAGATCATGAGGAAGTGCATCCCCAATATTAATATCGGTAGTTCTCCACGCAGCTGCGAAAGGCTTGTCTTTCTCATCCAACACCTTTATGGCCTCAATTTCATGGTAATTCATATAAGGACGCAGAGACTGTTTCAGGCCGTCCTGATCCAGATTATATAGATATGTGGCGCCAATACTACTGAGGATTTGAGCATTAAACTTGACGTTTTTGCGTAGAGAACTCTTTTCTTCTTCTGCCCTGTCGTCAATGAATTGATTTATCCCCGTCAAAATCTCTCTGGTGAACTTATCAACCAGGTTTATTTCAAACTTAATGAGCACAAACCCGCCCAACAGTACCAGCGTGCACACAATACCACAGGCAGATGCTACTATCTTTGTTACGATACTCCACTTACTCATGGCAGTAACTCCAGTATTATAAAAGCAAGGGTGTCAGGATAGGCCCAAAGGGGCATCATTACTGAGTTATATATTTTTTCATTATTTCATCATAGCGGCCGGTATTGCGCAACTGTTTTAGGCCTTCGTTAAACGCATCCCTGACTTCTTTATCAATAAACGCGACTCTGAACGGCGTCGGAGAAAAGATTCGCCAGATATCAATTGGCTGTGAGATGTCCACCTGATTGTTGTGCTGGCGGTAGTAATAAAAAATATTCTTATCTAAAACAACTGTGTTGACTCGGTTCGTATATAATAAATTGATCTGGAGCAGTTGTTTGGCGATCTCTCTATACTGAGGGTTCCCCTTAGCCATTAAAGCGAAATCTTTGCCTAAATAAATGGTTGCATCCTGAAACGCGAGGACGCTTTTGTCCCTGAGGTCGTTGACATCCTTTATATTGAAATTGTTTTTTTTCAAACTGATCACAACGTTTTCACAAACAAGATGCTCATCAGAATAGAAGGCCTCTATCCCGGAGTCCGGGTTGATGGTCAAAGCCCCATCTACTTCTTGATTTTTAAGCTCCCTCTTGACACGCGCAAACGGGACATATTTCGGTTTGATCGTATACCCCTTCATTTGGAGCGCCTCTCGTACAATGTCCAGCTCTATTCCCGAGTTGGTTTCAGGAATATTATAGGGGGGTAGGGCCAAACCGATAGCCATTATCAGCTCTTTAGCTGAAAGCGAAGCGGAGAGGCCAAATGTGAACACGAAGACCGAGGCCAAAAACGTGTACTTGAGTGATTGAATATTGAATATTGAATATGGGATATTTGAGGGCATTTTCATTTTTCAATCTTTTTATTCATCACACATTAATCCAGATTCACTCCCTTCAGCCAACCTTAAATCGTGAGACCTCGTTCTGTAGACCTCTTGCAGCCTCATTCAACTGTTCGATGGCAGCGTAGGTCTCGCGCAGGGAATCCATTGTTTGCTGCATTTCTTCGCTTAAATTTACCATCGATGCATTGATTTTTTGGGCGTTTTCCGATTGCAGGACCATGGACACGTTAACATTGTCGAAACTGGGTGACAGGGTCTGAACCTGCTCTATGATCCGGGTCAACTGCGAGCTGATTTTTCCGACGTCTTCAGCGCTTCGGTTTACCTCGGCCATGAACTTGTCCATTTCCATAACACCGGCAGAGACTGCAGATTGCATCTCCTGGACCATCTGATCAATGTCCAAAGTGGCCACGGCCGTCTGGTCCGCCAATCTCCGTATCTCCCGCGCAACTACATTGAACCCCCTTCCATACTCACCCGCCTTTTCGGCTTCAATGGCTGCATTCAGTGAGAGGAGGTTGGTCTGATCCGCCACCTTTGTAATGGTTGTTACCACATTTGTGATGTTTTCCGCCTTTTCGTTGATCGCCGCTAACCTGCCGGATATTGATTTGGAGGCGGCTTCCATGTTGCGCATGGCATCCTCCATACGCGCTAAGTCTGTCTGACCCTTGCTTGCAAACCCTGCGGTTTCCTGGGACATGGCCGCCACCTGCTGCATCGTGCCAACCAGTTCTGTCGCAACGCGAGAGATCTCTTCTGACGATTTCACTACCCTGTTGGTGGATTCTACCTGGGTTGACACCGTGGCCTCCTGCTCTTTGGCAGTGGCGGCCAATTCGGTGGAAGAAGATGTGACCTGGATTCCGGACCGCTGAACCTGGCCCACCAGGGAGTTGAGGTTCTCGGTCATGGCCTTGATGGAGCTAAGCAGATGACCTGTTTCGTCCTCGGAGCGACCCTGGTTTTTAGAATCATCCTCCCCGACCAGTGCCTTCACGGAGGCGGCTGCTGATGAAAGGTCACCCTTGGCGATTTCTTTTGCGATATTCGTCAGTTGTGTTATCCGTTTGGTAATGTTGTTTCCCATAAAAAGGGAAATTCCGACGACAGGGATCAGTATTGCAAGCCCACTGATGAGCATAACCCAGAGTATTTGAGACATGGAACTCTCGACCTTTTGCCTTACGTCATAATAGTCATCTTCATACGCGCCGGCCCCGATTACCCAATCCCAGGGTTCAAAATAGATGAGGGCTACCACTTTCCACCGCGGCGCTGACTCACCCATGTTTTGCCACGGGTATCGTTCATAGGCCACTTCACCTTTCTTTAATCTGATGGCGCTGTTTACGATGGATTGGATGTAGTAACGTCCACGCGTATCCTTCGAACTCCAGATATCCTCACCATCACGTTGGCCGTCTTTGGAGATAATGTAATGCCCCCGGTGAAAGGGGAGTTTTCCCCCAAGGACATAGACATAGCCTGTCTTCCCGACTTTCATGTCAATAATCGCTCGGTGCAGGCTCTCAGGGGGAGAATTCACCTTGCCGGTGAAAAGCATGCCTAAAACCTGCCCCTTATTATCGGTGATCGGCTTGAATTCAGACACGTACCAGCTATTCACGACATATGCGAGGCCGGCGTAGACCTTACCGTTCATTATGGTAGTGATGACCGGATTTGGCGCGCCTTCATGCATGGCAGGGATAAAGCTGCCGATCGCCCGCCGGTCTTTTGAAGTCTGAATGGTGCTCGCAACCTGAATCATGTCCCCTTGTTTATTCATGCGCTGGAAAATGCTGTACGCCCCCCCAAATTTGGAATGAATCCCGTCCACATAAGGGGTGGGGCCGGCGCCCTCCATGTTTTTTCCAATCCAAATTGGTCCCACGAGAATTTCCGGGAGCGACACGGCTCTCTTCTCGCCGGTAACCTGGTTAACCGCATCCCAAGATACCATTTTCGATGACTCTGAAATGCCGCCCATCTCTTCCAGGAGAACTGAAAATTCCTCCAGGTTGCGGTCTAACTCCATTTGAATCATCTTTCTTGTGGCCTCGCATGTATTATACACCGCAAGGGAAATGCGCGCGAAATTTTCCCGGGCGATGAGATCCAACTCTCTTTCAATTTTATGAGTGACATCTTGCTTCTCGACAGATGTCAGTATAAACATGACGAATACCGGTAGTATGGCTGCTAAGACCGGGAGGCCGATCACCTTATGCTTCAGCATGATTCCCATTGTTTTATCCTGTTAACGGCACTTTAGGGCTCATTCAAAAATAAGTTATTCTTGAGTGAACCCTTGATGTAATCGTAAAAACTATATTCTCTCGCAAAGACGCCAAGAACGCCAAGAAAATATCATTTAATATTAATAAGTTAACTTTGCGCCCTTTGCGGCTTTGCGCGAGACCAGAGGCTTTTTACAGGTTCATCAACCCTTAGTTTACTCTGAAACGAGATACTTCATCCTGCAGGCCCTGGGCGGCCTCGCTCAGGTATTCTGCCGCAAGGTTAAATTCCCGCAAGGACGCCACCGTGTTGTGTGTGACTGAATTCAATTGTTCCATGGCCTCACTAATCTGACCGGCGCTTTCCGACTGTGCTTCCATGCCCTGGTTAACAGCTTCAAGACTGGGGGGCAGGGTCCGCACTTTCTCCATGATCCCCTCCAGTTGTTTGCCAACTTTGTTAATTTTCTCCACCGCCGAACTGACCCCCCGGGAAAATCTTTCCATTTCAGTGGCTCCGGCCGATACGGATGTTTTCATGCTGTTCACCATATCCTCGATATCCAGCACGGCCACAGAGGTTTGATCTGCTAATCTACGAATTTCGCTCGCTACGACAGAGAAGCCAAGCCCGTACTCACCAGCCTTCTCGGCTTCGATCGCCGCATTCAGAGAAAGCAGGTTGGTCTGATCCGCAACTTTGGTAATCGTAGACACGATAGAACCTATATTCAGGGTGTTTTCCTTAATTTCTTCAAGTTTTGCTGAAACCGATTCCGTCCCCTTCAGTACGCCTTGCATCGACATGGCCATCTCTTCTATGCCTGTCTGTCCGGACTTGGCCAGATCGGCGGTCTCGGTGGCTGCCGTCGTCACCTTATTTACGGTGTCAGCCAGAGCGCTTGCGGTGGCGGAAATCTGCTTGGAGGAAGCGCTGGTCTGATTCGTGGATATGGCCTGTTCGTTGATGGCAGATTCAATCTCCTTTGACGAAGCCGCTATCTGGATGGATGAAGAGGTTACCTGGGTTCCGGAACGCTGGACCTGGCCAAACAGGGCATTGAGATTTCTATTCATGCCTTGAAATGCAGCCAATAGCCGCCCGGTCTCGTCCTTGTCCGAGCGGCTTTTACGCTCTATGGCGGCTAAGGATTTGGATGCTCCGATCAGATCGCCTTCGGCAATTTCCTGTGCAACATCGGTTAACCTACTGATCGGGTTGCATATGCGCCTCACCATGAACAGGGCAATGAGAAAATACAGAATAATCTGGACCGAAATGACAATAATGGAGGTGTACATATTTGCACGGTTGAGCTCGTTGATGTGTGCGTAGAGCTCCTCACGGGGCGCCATAATGCCGAGTGCTGTTCCGGTCCGGGTAACCGTGTATACCAGCAGGAAACTTTTCTCATGTAGTGTCAGCAGGTTTGTAACGACTTCTCCCGGCCTGATGTTCTTAACCTCTTCAATTTTCTTCCCCCAGCCGAGAGCCACTATGTTTTTTAAGACATTGGAGGGATCAGCGGGAAATGATATCACCAAACCGCTTGAAACATCAACGGCAAATGGGAGAGAGTTGGGGGTGACGGTCATTTTGGCCACCATGTTTTTCAAGTGTTCCAAGGTGAAATCAACGGTTGAAATGCCTATGAGTCTGCCCTGTTGGTCATGCATCAGTGCATCAACAGTAATCATAAGTGATTTGGTTGCCGCTTCGTCGAAATAGGGGTCTGTCCAGTAAATCCTGTGGGGCCTCTTTTGTGATCTATCCCAATCCTTCGGAATGGCAAGCAGATACCAGCTCTGGTTATGGTAGTCATATGCTGCCGTGTTCAGGTCCCAGGTGAAAATGATCTGGTCCTTTTCCCTGTAGACATACGGCCCATAACGCTTCTCTTTGTCAAACAGGGCATAAGGCTCGTACCACAATCCCCCCCCGATTGCTTTAGGGAGCTTTTTGAAATTGTTTACGAGATATTCTTTTATCTGTTCGGTAATATCCTGCTTTGTCGCCTTGTAAATTGCGTAAAAGGTCTCTCCTGCGGTTGCGAGGTCATCTGTGTTTCTTTCCATGAGCAGCATCGCGGATTCGATACTCGCGGCGTTTCTTCCCACCAGTGTCTTGATGTGGTTTAGGCTTTCAATCCGCAGATTATTGCCGATAACTCGGGCATTATAGATTAACACAATACAGCCAAGAAGCGAAGACAGCGTGATAATGCCAACCATGAAAAGGATTCTTAGCTTTAGAGTAACATTCATATCCCAAACTCTGGACCTTCGGAATACCCTTGCCCTATGTTGAAAAGTCACAGCGAGCGCATCCTCCGCTGCCTGTCCGGAAGCTGTATTGAACGTCAAGGGGGCGTTCTATACGCTCCGGAGAATTCTTGTTACGTCCTTCGGGAAAGAGTCCCTCATGGCCCCAGGCAATAAACGAATAATGGTTTCAAGACACTAAAATGATACAAAAAGTTTATCGTGAAATATATATAACAATAATACAAAGGATGCAAGGCTTTCGAATCATCATTAGTGCCCATAAAATCATTTTGATTCATGTTAAGCTATATTTCTTTGGGCTCAAATATTATAACTTAGTTAAAGATCGGAATTGACGATACGGCAAAATTGAAATGGACTTTTCGGACGAAATTTTCTAATATTTAAAATATTCAATTTCTGAGGCAGTCGGGATCACAGGAGGACGGGGAGGGTGTCTTAGATTGAGATGATCGTATCTGTCTATCAACCATATTTTGCCCCTTTCCCAGGCTTCTTTTCCAAGGCGCTCTGCTCCGACTTCCTTGTTCTCATGGATAGTGTTCAGTTTCCCAGGGGAACTACCTGGCTGACAAGAAACCGTTTCAAGAATGATCAGGGCACCCTCTGGATGACCATACCCGTTTGGAAAAAGGGACTTGGATTGCAGAAGATAAATGAGGTCAGGATTTGCCACGAGAGGCACTGGGCAAAAAAGCACTTGGCCAGTTTGAAAAGCGCTTATGCAAAGACTCCCTTTTTTGAGGATCATGTAACCTTCTTTGAGAAAATCTTCTCTGAAGGATTTGAGCGGCTCATTGAGTTGAACCTGAGAATCATCGAATATCTGATGGAGCATCTTCAAATTCCCGCCAAAATCAAATTATTGTCCAATCTGGACATTGAGACAGGTGAGCCCCGGCTCTCTGTCGAAATTTGTAAGAAACTCGGGGCCACACAGTTCTTGGCACAGACCGGGGCCAGAAAATATCTGGATCAGGAGGAATTTGAAAAGGCAGGAATTGCAATCAGATTTCTCTATCCCCGCCCGCCGGTGTATCCTCAACTGTGGGGTCGGTTCATTCCTAACCTTTCCGCCTTTGATCTTCTTTTCAACTGCGGCCCAAAGAGTCATGGTTTGCTTTCGGGAAAAGAAAGGATCTCCAGTTGAAGGTGAAAGAGATGGACGGCCGCGCCGCATCATGGAGAAAGACCCTTTCTCAAAGCATCACTACCCCTGATGCCTTGCCGGCATCTATTGAAATTGACAGGCGCCTCATTCAAGAGGTAATTTCCCGATATCCTATGGGGGTCAACCCGTATTATCTTGGCCTGATAAAAGAAAAAGATGATCCTATTTACAAACAGTGTATTCCGGATATCCGGGAGATCTCTGAGCAAGCAGGTTTTGAAGACCCGCTAAATGAGGAGGGGGATTCCCCGGTTCCGGGGTTGACCCACCGGTATCCGGACCGGGTCCTTTTCCTGGTATCTTCCCGCTGCGCCATGTATTGCCGGTTCTGCAACCGGAAGCGGAAGGTTGGCCGTTCCTCCATGGTGACAAAAGAATCGATCAGGGAGGGACTTTTCTATATTAAGGGGCACAGGGAGATCAGAGATGTCCTCCTTTCAGGGGGGGATCCGCTCCTCTTAAGCAATCGGGAGCTCTTCCAGATCTTGACGGACCTGCGATCCGTACCCCATGTGGAGATCATACGGATCGGCACGAGGGTCCCCTGTACCCTCCCCCAGAGGATTACGCCACAATTAGCTGAGATGTTGGGGCAATTCAATCCCCTTTTTATCAGTACCCACTTCAACCATCCTGATGAAATCACGTTAGAGGCATCTTTGGCGTGCGGTAGATTGGCGGATGCCGGTATCCCCCTGGGTTGTCAGACTGTGCTTCTCAGGGGAATCAATGATGAGCCCGGGATCATTAGGGAATTGATGCGAAAACTCTTGACAATCCGTGTTCGGCCCTATTATCTGTTTCAGGCAGATCCGGCAAAGGGAACTTCTCACTTCTGGACCCCGCTCAAAAAGGGGCTTGAGATCATGGCAGCACTTCAGGGCCATACCTCCGGTCTTTGCGTGCCCCATTTCGCCGTTGACCTGTTAGGGGGTGGAGGCAAAGTCACTCTCCTGAATGACAAACGAATGACAACCGAATAACGGCCGAAGGCCAAATCGACAACCCGCAACTTGACTAATGACCAATAACCGAAGCAGGCAAAAGGGGAACAATATGATCAGGGTTACGTGTCTTGGCGGAGTAGGGTCTGTGACAGGATCGTGCTATCTCGTGGAATCGCCTAACAGCAAGAAGATACTTGTGGACTGTGGTCTTTTTCAGGGCGGACGGCAGATGGAGAGCCGTAACAGGGAAGATTGGGGCTTTGATCCAAAGGAGATTGACACACTCTTCCTGACCCATGCCCATATCGACCACAGCGGCCGGATTCCAAAGCTCGTCAAGGATGGGTTTAAAGGCAAGATTATCACATCACCCCCAACCTCGGAACTGTGCGAGATTATGCTCCTGGACGCGGCCCATATACAGGAGATGGATGCAGAATGGCAAACGCGCAAAAACAAACGCCAGGCCAAAACGGACGTGGAACCGCTTTATACCACTGCAGACGCGGAGGCAAGCCTGAAACTCCTGCGTCCCATGGAAAGGGATAATGTCGTCTCGGTTGGGTCCGGTATAAAGGCCCGGCTCAGGAATGCCGGGCACATCCTGGGTTCCTCCATATTGGAGTTGTGGGTAGAAGAAGAAGGAGAGGCCCTTAAGATGGTTTTCTCCGGGGACCTTGGCAAGAAAGACCAGTTGATTGTCAAGGACCCGCAAGAAGTCTTTGATGCCGATTATCTATTTGTTGAGTCCACCTATGGCAACCGCCGCCACCGCACATTTGAAGATAGCAAACATGAACTTGTGGAGGCCATTCGCTACAGTGTATCCTTTGGGGAGAAGATCATCATCCCGGCCTTTGCCGTAGAAAGGACCCAGGAAATTCTCTATGTCCTTGGTGAATTCCTGCGGGATGGCCTCATTCCGGATATTCCCATATACCTGGACAGCCCCCTGGCTATCAAAGCGACAGAGATTTTCAGAAAAAACAAAAAATACTACGATGAGGAGGCGAGGGCCATCGTAGACTCAGGCTATGACCCGTTTGGGATGCCCAATCTTCGATTCACGCCTGCCACAAAAGAGTCTATGGCCATCAACGAGGCAAAAGGGTCTGCCATTATTATTGCCGGAAGCGGCATGTGTACGGCCGGACGGATAAAACACCATCTGAAGCATAACCTCTGGCGTGAAGGCGCAAGTATTGTCATTGTCGGGTTCCAGGCTAAAGGGACGACCGGCCGCAGGATTGTTGAAGGCGCAAAACAGGTGAAGATATTTCATGAGAACGTTGCTGTCAGGGCCAAGGTATTCACTATCGGCGGCTTTTCTGCCCATGCCGATCAGGAGGATCTCCTTGAGTGGGTTTCTCATTTCGAATCAAACCCCAAGGTTTTTGTGGTTCATGGAGAGGCAACGGCGAGCGAAGCCTTGGCAGAGAAGATCCGGGAAAGGCTCAACCTGATCGTTTATATACCCACGTGGAAAGAACGCCTGATCCTCAAGCCGAGAGAGGTCGTTTTGGAGAAACCACCCGCAGAGGAAGAGGCAGTGGACATAGGGGCCAGCCTGGTCAACGCCATTATAGACCTGGAAAATGAGCTAAAGGCGTTACGAAAGCGTGTAACATCAGGGGAAATGGACAAGAAGATCGGGGAGGACGAGATTGATCGACTGAAGTATGTCCAGGACGAGATCGGGGCGGTCCTGAGCTGATCAAAAATGCCCCTTTTCTTGTCTTGACTTTGTTAGTTAAAGCGATTAATCTTCGGCGTAATTTATCTGTCGCTTTCCTTAAAACTCTCGCCACCTGAAAGATGCAAGATGCCCTGATGTCACAAAGAAGATTTTCAGGTCATCGGAATGGATCAAGGCCAGTCCGTGGCATTCGGTGTCACGGACAAGAATAATAACCATTTAACGAGAAAAAAAGGAGGAACTATGGAGGTCAAAAAGATTTTCTTACCGGAGTCAGAATTGCCGCGTCAATGGTACAATATTATGGCAGATATGCCTACACCCATGGAACCACCTCTGCATCCGGGGACCGGTCAGCCTGTTGGGCCTGATGATCTGGCCCCCATTTTTCCCATGAACTTGATAGAGCAGGAAGTAAGCACGGAAAGGTGGATCGATATCCCGGAACCTGTCTTGGAGAAATACCTTCTCTGGCGCCCCACCCCCCTTTACAGGGCCTACTCCCTTGAGAAACACCTTGAAACACCGGCCAAGATCTACTTCAAAAACGAAGGTGTCAGTCCTCCAGGAAGCCATAAACCGAATA
>JACNIU010000194.1 GCA_014382905.1 Desulfobacterales bacterium | reverse complement strand
AGGTCTGTAATCAAAGGATGTTCAGGGATGCCTCGACAACGGCTTTTGCAAATTCAGGATCTTCCATGTTGGCGTCAATTTCCAGGATCTCAATATCCGGGTTCAAGCCCTTGCGCAGTTCCTCCACAAAGACGCGGTCTTCTTCAGGATCAAATGTTGGATTACCCGGATAATCCACAGAAGACCATCCCTTCTGCGGTATCAGGACCTTTACAGGGCTGTTTGCCCGGTTCAGTTTTTCCCTGAAAGCCTTGGCAACCTCTCTCAGTTCATCGGGCGAAAGACGCACCCATGTGCGGAACCTGTCCAGGTCGTACTTCCTCCGCTCATGATATTCGGGTTTGTATTTGGATTTGGCCGGGGTCATGTGATTGACACTGCAGGTGGAGATGATCTGGGGGATCTCTGCCTTTCCTGCAGATTCCATCCGACGGGGGCCGGCATCCCTCATAAAGCCGAAAAGATGTTCTCCCACCCCGCCCGGTGCGAGATCAATTACTCCTTGAAACAGCCCGTGCGAGATCATCTCTTCCATGGCCCTGTCCCCGATCCCGGCCGCTGAAAAGCCGATGACCTGATACCCGGCGGCTTCAAGGGCGGTCCTCACGGAACTGGCGCATTTTTCACAGGGTCCGAGCATGGTCAGGGCAATCGCCTTCCCCTTTTCAGTCCGGGATGGGGTGATGGTGCCCTGGACCATTCCGGCCATGGCATGTGCGGCCCTGTCCATCACATTCTTCAGAAGATCCGTAACCCCCGAGATTTCAATAACCGAGTGGAAGAGGGCGATATCGCCTGTACCGATATAACGAGTAGAGAGCCCGGGCAGGGCGGCGGTGGAAGAGATCATCAGTTTGGGGATGCCGAACGGAAGCGACCGCATCACCTCGGTGGCCATTAAGGAACCTGTTGAGCCTCCTATACCAATGACCCCGTCCATCTTCCGGTCAGAAAAGAGTTCGCCGGCAATACGCGACGCACCCGCGATGGTGATATTGGTAATCCGGGAGCGCTCTTTTGATGCACGGATTTCGTCAATTGTGTTGCCCCCGGCCTCTGCCACCCTGTCCGGGGTGATATCGGCACGGGTAGGCCCTTCCCCTCGCATAGAGATATCCATGAGCAAAGGCTTCAGCCCAAGAGATTCTATCTTATCCCTGAGATAATAGGTCTCTTCACTCTTGGTATCCAGGGTGGAAATGATGAGAACGGTCTTTTCCATTATATTCTCCATCCGCAGGTTTCGCAGATGACCACAGATTATTTTCCCTTCGATGACCTAATCCGCCCATCCAACCATCCAACCATCCTTCAATCGACAATCATCAATCAACCATCCCTACCCCTTCTCTGCCTCAATCTTCTCTTTGATATCTTTTTTCAGGGTTTCTTTGTTCACCTTTCCCGAGTCTCCCACAGCCGGAAACTCATCCACGATCTCTAAACGTTCTGGAAGTTTGAACATGGCTAACTGCTTTCCCTTCAAAAAGTCCACCATTTCCTCAAAACTAAAAATTTGACCGGCCTTGGGAATCACGTAGGCACAGCACTTTTCTCCCATTTCTCTGTCCGGGTACCCCACAATGGCCACGGAGGCCACCTTCGGGTGATCATTGAGAAGTCCCTCTATCTCTGCCGGGTAGATGTTTTGCCCGCCACGGATGATCATGTCCTTGGCGCGTCCCAAGATCCAGAGGCATCCCTGGTCAAACTTGACAATATCGCCGGTCGTGGTCCACCCTTCCGGGTCAAACACTGTGGATGTCAGCTCTTCATCTCTGTAATAACCGGCCGGGGCATGGGGACCTCTGAAATAGAGGATGCCGGGTTCTCCTTCTGTAACCTCGTTTTCTTTCGCTTCGTCCATGAGCCGCACCTTGTTTCCGGGCAACATCCTGCCCACGGTCCTCCGCCGGAGATCCTTGGAGTCTTCCACCCGGCACCCTGACACAGAGCCCATATCCTGTGTGCCAAGGTCACTGGTGATGGCGGCCCCGAACGCCTCTTCGGCCTCTTCAGCTACCTGAGGGGAGAGATATCCGCCGGCCGATCGGATGAACCGGAGAGAGCTGAGATCGTACTTTGAGGTGTCTGCCTCTAACATCCTTACCAGGTGGGTGGGCACTACGCCGATGGCCGTGGCTTTTTCCTTTTCGATCAAAGCTAAGGCGCCATCAGGTGTGAATTCCTCCAGCATCACTGTCTTGGCGCCGGCTAACGGCGCGGCAAAATAGGTGAGTGTCCCGGCGGCCCCGCCGGCATGGGGGGCGATGGCCATGGTAATGTCATCCTTATTGAGGCCCCAGATATCGACTCGCCCCTTGGATGTGCATACACGCGGGGCGCAGGGCCATTCAACCAACTTGGGCAAGCCGGTAGTACCGCTGGTCGTTGTCAACAGGGCCACGTTCCAGATCGGGTCAAGCCTTCTTTCAGCAAGGACCGACGCATCAACCGGTTTCTCTGCCCGTTCCCTGGCTAATTTGGTGAGAGAATAGGTCCCTTCCGGGGCCGAAGGAGGCACCGCATCGTCGAACAGAAAAATGTATTTGAGGTGAGGGAATCTCTGCTGTAGCCCTTTATACATATCCAAATAGTCAAACTTGCGATAGACATGAGGGATAATGACGGCGGTCGCCTCGGTCCGCTCAACCATGTATTCCAGTTCCCTCTGACGCAGGTACGGATAGACCGTGAGCGATATAAGACCTGCCCTTTCACAGGCAATCCTGGCCAAGAACCCGTAGACGCTGTTGGGAGACTGGATAATGACGCGGGCGAACTTGGGGATCTCCATCTCGACCCATGAAATGGCCATGGCATCTACAAGGCGCTTGGCCTCAGCCCAGGTGACCCGGTATTTGGCGTCCACCAGGGCTTCCTTGTCACCGTACTCCCTGGCATTCCTGTCGTAGAAGTCATAAAATGTCTCATTTGTCCAGTGGCCGTCCCTCAAGAACTCATCCACCATCTCTTTTTTGTACCGAATCGGTTTCATCTAAGCCTCCTGATGTTATCGAAGATTGACTATTGATAATCTCGTAAAAAGTCTCCAAGGCCGTCACTCCCGCGAAAGCGGGAGTCCAGAACTGGTTGATTTTACTGGATTCCCGCTTTCGCGGGAATGACGACAACGGGTGCTTTCCGACTTTTTACGAGTTTGTCAAAGTTAATTATTTGTTTTTTCTTTCTTTAATGCTGGCCCTGAATTTTTCCCAGAAGTCCTTATCCGTATTCTGCCAGGCGGCACCCCATCTCCTTTCGAAATAGGAGGTCGGCAGCTTTTCCTGCCAGGGACCCCAGGGGTTCTTCCCCTTTTGCTTTGCTTCCAGGATGTCGTTCAGGAAGGTCGCTATATTCGCCATTTCTTCTTTTGGCAGATATGAATCGGCGCCCTCTTTGATAGACCTGACCAGATTCCCGGGAGTAAATGCATGGGCTGTCAACATGACGGCGGTTATATTTCTCCTGTTGGCAATTTCCAGCAGGCCGTAGCCGTCAACCCCCATAATGTCCAAAATAGCCAGGTCGAAATTCTGAGATTCCAACAGCTCTTTGGCTTCATCAAATGTGGAAGCCTTGACAACATCACACATTTCCAACAATTCTTCCAATATATCTAATATATCGGCCTCATCATCTACTATGAGAATCCTCTTGCCATCCAACAGGGTACTGTCCGACATGACGATAACTCCTTCTTGGTAACTAAAACCCCAGTTCAGACCACCTGGCCTTGACCTTTTCCACCGTTGCCGGATCAAGCTCGATGGGAATCGGCTTTTCTTGCCAATCGTAGGGGATGGTGGCGTCTAACAGAAGCCTGCCAGTGATCCACCTGGCATCGATGGGCAAAGAAGGATCCAGCGGTGTGGATCGACCGCGCTTGATGACCTGGGAACGATTCGGCTGAAACCGGAAGGCCAAGGCATACATGACCCTTGGAATATCCCATGGATCAATGTCCTCATCCACGACGATGACCGTTTTGAGTCCGTAGGCGCCCATTTCCGTTGAAATCGCCGCTGTCAGCACCTGATCGGCATGACCCGGGTACATCTGCTTCATGGAGATGATGGCAAGAAATCTGCCTGAGCCTTCCGGCGGGCAGTAGACCGCTTTCAGCCCGGGTATTTTCATGGCGAGAAGCTGCTGCCACAGCGTAGCCCCGTAGGACAGGGCCATGGTCATGTGGGTGTCGGTTACAGCCCTGCCCACGGTGGTTCCCCACATGATCGGATTGTTCCGGTGGGTAATGCACTTGACGTCGACAAAATTTCTGGGATCGGTGCCGACGCCCGAATAATAACCGGTATACTCACCGAATGGTCCTTCTTCCATAAATTTATCGGCATCCACCTCGCCTTCGATCACGATCTCCGCATGGGCGGGTATGGGGAGATCCACGGTTTCCCCTTTGACCACTTCCACAGGTTCTCCACGCAGGGCGCCTGCCACGTCATATTCGGATGTAAATGCTGAAACGCGGGCCGCCCCTAAGATAAAAAGGAGGGGGTCGCATCCGATAATGGAGGCCACCGGCATCGGCTTCTTCATGACCTGGTATTTCTTGAGCATGATGTCGGCATGCTTGCCCTTGATGAACTGGGTCCCCATCTTGTCTTTCCCGAGAAGCTGGGCTCTGTAAGTGCCCAGGTTGACCCATCCGCTCTCAGGGTCTTTGGTGATGAAAAAATGGGCGGTGCCGATATATCGTCCGCCGTCCAAGGGATACCATTGGGGAACGGGGAACTTGTAAAGATCGATATCTTCACCCTTCAGGATGTTTTCCTTGCACGGCGCACCGCCGGCATCCACCCACTTGGGTGGTATCAGGTTCTCACCCAACTTGGCCCATGCCACGTAAAGATCCACCAGGGTGGAGTCCAGCGGCTGCCCCATGATTAAGGCCAGCCTTTGCGTTGTGGTGCACACACTGGTGATGACCGGCGTATCATAATCTTTCACGTTTTCAAACAGAAGCGCCGGCCCCGCTTGCTCTTCATTCAGCTTGGCGATATGCGACAGCTCCAGGTTCCAGTCTACTTCCGCGGTGATCCTTTTGCAGAGCCCTTCTTTTTCACTTGCGGCAATAAAATCTCTCATGCTTTTCATAATATATTACCTCCCTGATTTACGATCTCGCTCTCGTTAGATTCCTCAATTTCTACCCGGTGGAATAGGGCTCCCCGGCGAAATTCCTTGTCTCAATCCCGACCCGTCACTCATACCGCATCAATGAAAACTCCCCAGGATGACCTATCCCGGTATTTTGATCCGTTTCATGGCCTGGTCCATCAACAACTGGTACCCGGTCTTCTTCCCGAGAAGAGGTTCCTTCTTTCGCTGACTCCAAACGGTCTCCGGACGGGCCTGTACAATAAATATACTTTCCGGAAAAGGAAAGTCCTCATCAATGGCCCACTCGATATCCATGGGACGGCAGTAGTGGGCCTCGATGTTTTTGGCAATCTCCACTAACTTCTTTAACTCTAACTCTTCCAGACAGCACTTGGCCTGCATATCTTCTTCCACGTCGACGTCTATCACTTCTCCGCCATCGGGATCATGAACACATTTGATATGCTTGACAGATATGGTTTTTTCGCTGGTTTCCATCATCACCTTATCCACAACAAACTTGTCAGGATTCACCGAACCGGAGACCACCGTCTCCCCCAACCCCCAGCTTCCTTCAATAAGGACCTTTGACGGGTCGCCGTTCGTGGGGTTCAGGGTAAACATCACGCCGGCCGCCTTTGAATTGACCATCTTCTGTACCCCCACGCTGATCAGCACCTTTTCGTGGGGAAAGTTGTTTTTGTTCCTGTAATCAATGGCGCGTGGCGTGTACAGGCTGGCCCAGCACTTGCGGACACTGTTGATGACGTTTTCTGCTCCGACGACCCAGAGGTACGTGTCCTGTTGTCCGGCAAAGCTTGCTGTGGGCAGGTCCTCGGCCGTTGCGCTCGACCGGACCGCCACCGGCACGTCTTCGACATTGCATTTCTGGCAGAGCTGAGAATAACCGCTCCCGATGGCTGCCTGAACGTCATCGTCCATGGGGGTATTGCTGATCAGGGATTGAATCTCGGCGCTGGCGTCATTGAGGGAACTTACGTCATCACGACGGACCTTGGAAAGGATGTCAAAGATCGTATCCTTAATGCCCGTGTCTGTTATGAAACTCAGATAACTATCAGTGGTCACGGCAAATCCGGGAGGGACACGGATCCCGGCCTTGATCATCTCTCCTAAGCTGGCATTCTTACCCCCTACCATCGGGAGGGACGTCTTATCCAGAATTTCAAAATTGAGAATATGGTTCATCTGTTTCTCCATGGAACATTTCCCCCTCCCCTGACCGGGAGGCCGGCCGTATCGACACGAGTCTCCGGATCCGGGGGGAGGGGTTTGCGAGAGGGGGTTTGGATTATTCGGCTCTCTTTACGATGGTGACGACACCCGTATCGCCATCAACCCTGATAATATCACCGGTCTTGATGACCGATGTGGCAACTCCGGTCCCGGTAACCGACGGGACACCGTATTCCCTGCAGACAATGGCAGCATGGCTGGTGAGTCCGCCGATGTCGGTCACCGCTGCCTTGATCTTTGTAAAAACCGGGGCCCACGAAGGATTGGTGGTGGGACAAACCATGATATCACCCGCTTGCAGATCCATAATCTCATTGAGCCGCTTGAGCACCCGAGCCGGGCCTTCCGCAACGCCTGCCGAAGCGGCGAAACCCTTGAGTTCGGAGACATCCTTGGTACTGACTTCTCCCATCCCTTTGAGCCATTCCTTGACCTTGTCGGTGGTGACACCCCATAGCATGATGGTAAATGGCTCTGCCACTTCCTCGGGTGGAACACCTAAGGCCGGTGTCGGGTTCCATTCACTCGCTGCCTTGAGGATTTCCTTTCGCTTCTTAGCCTTGGCCTTGTAATAGTCACCCCGCATCGGTATCCCCACACCAAGGGCCCAACCGGTGGCGATTTCGGTTAGAATTTCCGGAATTTCGTAACGGTTGAACATGAATATGTCATCCACTTCATTGGTCATCCCGTTATCAACCAAAAGCTTGCCGAACTCCCTTATCCTGGAAAACCATATGGTGTGAAACCAGTGTTCCACCCAGAACAGGTGATCCTCTGCGTACCTGTAAATGGTCCTGACCGTGTTGTAGGCGCCGTCAAAGGTTTCCCTGTCTTCATCGCTCTGGATCAGGTCACGGTATTTGGCAACGGTCTCATCTCTTTCCTTTTCCACCTGATCCAGAGACCGCTCGATGGTCTCTCCGTTTCCCAGCCGTTCCACGTAGCTCTTGATATAGCTGTAGGGGATGTCCAGGTTGTTGATCCAGCTCCCCTCAAAATGGAACCAGCCGCTCCCGCAGGACACATAGAACCACGGGTCTTTGGCCTTATCAAAGGCCTCAAGCCACTGCTTTCCTTCGGGTGTCCTCTCAAGCTCGGCTATCTTCCCGGCAGCTGTTGTCTCCTTTTTGAGGATGTCGGCCACTCCGCTCAGAGAAACGGCCAGTCTGGACAACTGGCACAGCTCTTCTTCAGGCCGGAACATGGATACGTACGCCCCGGCCACCATCTTTCCGATGGCGCTTTCACTGATCCCGGGGAAAAGCTTTCGGGAAACGTCCCCAAACATGAGGTAGGCCAGATAGGTCAGGTTCAACATCTCAAAGTGGTACTGCCACCCCTTGAACATCTGGTGAACGAGTTTATCGAACGCCTCAATCAGGTCGTAGGAGACATAACAGCCTGTGGGCGCCGGAAGCACCTGGTCTTCGGGGACATATTTTGGCATTTCCTTGGGGATTTCCAACCCTTTCATCTCTTCACCAAGGGCCTTGAATTTTGTCAGCCACTTGTCCCACAACTCATTATAATGCTCAAACACATAGAATACTCTTTTCTCAAAGAGCGCTGCCTTCTCGCCGATAATCTCATCGGGCGGGGGTGCAACCGCACAGATATACATGTAGCACCCGACCATCCTCTGGGCGATTCCCTGGGCCGGAGGAATGCAGAAGACTCTTGTGGTGTACTGTGAAAGGGCGATCTGCCACGCCTCCTGAAAGAGCAGGTCCAATGGCGGCATCGGCTCGGGGGCATGAATCTTGTCCTGATACCAGAATTGCTGTTTTTCCCAATCTGCTCTGTCTTCGGAAAACAGATGGTGCGATGGGTACATCTCTTCCCATCCTTCAAGTTCCGGGGGAACCTGGTACTCGTGCGGATCCGGAAATCTTCCTGCATGTTCGTCTGCCATTTTTCTCCTCCCTATCTATAAGATTTTAGGTTAAGTGAAACATGGTTAAGCCGACCTAAGAAATTCCAAAATAGACAAAGGATAAATAAGCTAACAAAATTTGTTAAAGCAGGTTGAGACAACAACAGAACGCTGGAAAACCAGTTTCAACGGGTGTATTCAAAATAAAACGGCAAGACAGTAACAGAACATAACATAACATGATAATATCTTGATCGAGCTGGTAATTCGGATATCCGAAGAAAAAGAATTTATTGAATGATTCGGCATATTCCCTGATTTAATAAGGACTGTCAAATCCTTTTTATTTATGATATATATAAATTTTAATCTACCCTGCGGATCATTTGATCCATGATCCTGGAGGCGAGTTCCGCGAAAGCAGCATCGTTGATGTGGAGGTCCGCTTCAACGATCTCCACCCGGGGGTTTAGAACGTGGCGCAATGTCTTCATGAATTCGTCGCGAAGCATCGGGTCGTACAGCGGGCCATCTTCACAATCCGCCTCAGACCATCCCTTCATGGGGACAAGTATCTTTATCCTTGAGAAATCCTGATTCAGTTTCTCTGCCAATTGATTGGCAATAAACCGGGTTTCGTCCAGGCTCAACCGGACGGCAGATCGGAAATCATAAAAGAAGATGTTCCGGTCTCTGAATTTTTCAGGGATGTTGTTACGGGTGAATTCAAGCACCGCACAATCCAGCCCCCCCGGGACCACAAGACGGGGGATCTCACGGCCGGTGATCGGCTCCAACCTTGCCGGTCCGATGCCCCGGCAATACCCACCCATCAACTCATCGGCAAATTCATGGGTTGCGAGATCCAGTATGCCGTGAAAATATCCTTCTGCCGCCAGCTCTTCCATGGCCATGCCGCCCGTACCGTTGGCGTGGAAGGCGACGACCTCATATCCCATATCCTCCAGGTACTTCTTTATCGCTTCTGCGGCCTTTGTAATAAACCCGAACATGGTAAGGGCAAGCCGCTTTTTCTCCTGCGCCTGTTTCCACTGGCCCTGAACCATCCCGGAAACCGCCCCGGCTGCCCGATCAAGGACATTTCCCGTGATGCTGTTCACCCCAAGAATATCCGCAACACTGTGCATCATGGTAATGTCTTTTGTCCCGACACTCTTTTTCATATCTCTGGACGCCACCGTGGAAACCATGACCTTCGGGACCCCTAAAGGGAGCGCATGCATGATGCTGGTGCCGATATGGGTCCCTGTGCCTCCTCCGGCTGAGATAACCCCGCATACCTCCCCCTTTTTGTAAAGTTCCCTTATCAGCTCTCTGGCCTGTGCAATCACGGCCTCTATGGCCTTGTCACGGCTCGCTATGTTCGCTCCTTTGTCTTCGACGGCCTGCCGGTACAGGTCGTAGTCTACAGGGAAAGGGGAGGGGTGCTTGGTGCCAACATTGATGGTGAGGGTGGGAACCCCTCTCGCTTCAATACGCTCTTTCAGGAAGCGGTGTTCATCGCCTTTTGAATCGAATGTCCCGACAACGGCAACTGCTGCGGTCTGGGTCACAATGTTTCCTCCTGAAGTTCTGTTTAGGCCTGAATGGGTCAGGACGTTATCACACACCATCGGTCAATGCAATATCACGTTTCGGCGTCTCAGGTTCCAACTGTTTTACGTGCCTTAGTCTTAGCAAGTTCAGGAGACTTGGGTGAACGTTGCGAGCTGAAAAGAGGGGGTGGTGGGGATGGTTTGAGCTTGACACGGATCTATGGGCTTCAATATATAGAGACTACCGGAATAGAAATGCCTGAAGTTTGGGTAAAGCGGAGACGGGGGCCAGATAATTTCTGAAATAACAGGAGGTAATCGGCGACGATGAAATCAACACCCTACAACCTGATTATGTCAGCCTTGTATAAGGGGATGAAAGGGGACCGGCCTCCTGCGGGAAACCCAACATCGATTGTGTGTCATGGACTGATGGATGCCTGCGGGGTCTCTTTTCCAGAGGCCCATCTGGATCCACAGGCCATGGCTGAGCTGGCCCTGGCAGGGCACGAGATCCTGGGCTTTGACACGGTGATGCCGGAGTACAGTGTGGATCAGGAGGCGGCTGCCCTTGGTTGCGAGGTGGACTGGGGCCACCGGGACCGCATGCCGGATGTCAAATACTTTCCCCATGCAGACTTCTCTGACGTGAAGGTTCCGGAGGATTTCTTGGAAAAACCCTCCATGCGTGTGGTGCTGGATGCGCTCTCTATCCTTCGCCGCCATGTAGGCGGGCAGGTCGCCATCATCGGCAAGGTTATGGGTCCCTGGACCCTCTCCTATCATATGGCCGGGACCCAGAATTTTCTCCTTCAGGTGGGCATGGAGGAGAAAGACAAGGTAAAAAAGATGCTGCGGCAGTTAATGCCTGCTACCATCGCTTCTGCCGAGGCACAATTCCGGGCCGGTGCAGATATCGTGGTCCTCGCTGACCATGCCACCGGCAATCTGGTGGGGCCCTATCATTATGAGGAGTATCTCCTGCCTGTCCATAAAGAGTTGACCGGTGCTATCAAAGGGCCCCTGATTCTCCATGTATGCGGGAATTGCACGGACAGGCTTGAGATGTTTGCAGATGCCGGGTTTGACGGATATCACTTCGAATGGCAGGTGGACGCAAAGGCGGCGGTTGAAAGGGTCGGGGACCGTATCTGTCTGGTGGGAAACGTCAACAACCCTCAGGCGCTCTATCAGGGCACACCCGAAGATGTTTATAAACAGGCGCGATACGCCATTGACTCTGGGGTTGACATCATAGGCCCTGAATGCGCCATACCCCTTTCCACGCCCATGGATAACCTAAAGGCCATCGTTTCTGCAGTACATGAAGGGTATTAGTGGTATAATCACAATTTGAAAGGGAGGAAACAATTGATGGATGATATACTTCTGCAGATAAAGGACGCAGTAATTACCCGGAAGAAGAACGAGATAGAGGGGCTGGTGAAGACAGCCATCGAAGGAGGCACTGATCCAAACTCGATCATCGAGGACAGCCTCATAGCAGCCATGGATGTGGTCGGACAAAAATTTGCCAGCAGTGAAATCTTTGTCCCGGAGATGCTCGTCTCTGCCTTGACCATGAAACTCGGGTTGGAAGTCGTGAAACCTCACCTGAAGACCGGGGAGGGCCGGTCCAGGGGTACCATCATCATGGGAACGGTCCATGGAGACCTTCACGACATCGGGAAGAATATTGTGATCATGATGCTCGAAGGGGCAGGATTCAAAGTGGTCGATATGGGCGTGGATCTGACCGTTGAAAAACTCATAGAACAACTTGAGGCCATCCAGCCGGACGTCCTGGGCCTGTCGGCCCTCCTGACAACAACCATGCCTGAAATGGAGCGCACTATCCACGTCTTGTCGGAAAAGGGGTTAAGGGAAAAAGTAAAGATCATGGTCGGCGGGGCGCCCGTCGATCAATCTTTCGCCGACAGGATTGGCGCAGACGGCTACGGTGCCGACGCTACCGAAGCGGTTCAACTGGCACGCCAGCTAATCGCCGGGGCAAGGTGAAATGGCAAGGGGGAGTCCTCTTTTCAAACGACCGGAATGGGCTCGGGAGAGATCATGACAGGGTCCTGACTGGTAAGGAGTTGAGAAAATGCTGATTGTTGCCGAGAGGATAAACTCGTCTCGAAAGTCGATAGAAAAGGCCGTGGAATCCTATGATGCCGACGTGATTCAACATGAGGCCAGGGTGCAGGTTGAGGCGGGTGCCGACTATATTGATGTAAACGCAGGGACATTCGTCGGGGAGGAACTGAAGCGACTTACATGGGTCATCGAGGTGGTCCAGGAAGCCATTGATCTGCCGCTTTGCATCGACAGTCCGGACCCTGCCGTCATCAAGGCCGTCCTCCCCCTGGTAAACAGACCGCCGATAGTGAATTCCATTACCGTGGAACCGGCCCGGTTGGATGGGATTTTGCCCCTGGTGGTGGCGCATGGGACCAAGGTGATCGGCCTGTGTCAATCAGAGGATACCCTGGCCGAGTCGGCAGAAGATAAGTTGCGGTTGGCCGGTCAACTGGTTGAGAGAACTGCACAGGCCGGTGTACCATTAGATGACCTCTACATCGATCCTCTTCTCTATCCCCTTGCTACAAATCCCCAGTCCGCGCTGGCCACCATGGACGCCATTGAACGGATCATGAAGGAGTTTCCCGGTGTTCACACGATCTGCGGTCTGACCAACGTGTCCTATGCCCTTCCCAAGAGGAAGCTCATCAACCGGACTTTCCTTGTGGCAGCTATTGCCCGTGGTCTGGACGCTGTCATTCTGGACCCCACCGATAACGCCCTCTTCGGGGCTCTCAAGGCCGCGCTCGCGGTCGCTGCAAAAGACGAATACTGCATCGACTATATTGCTGCCTTCCGTGAGGGTAGATTAGATTGAGAGACGATCCCTTGTTTAAAGGATGACTCTATCATCTTCCCATGCATTCCAGTTTCCCGTTATGGATAAGCGGCTTAGGATTGAAAGGAGCCTGACTGCCGAAGATTTAGGTTTGCCACTTTTTTCCGATTGGAGTGGGTAGGCCGACACGCATAAAAAACCGAGCAAAAGCTTGTGA
Source organism: Desulfobacterales bacterium (assembly GCA_014382905.1). Classification (GTDB taxonomy): domain Bacteria; phylum Desulfobacterota; class DSM-4660; order Desulfatiglandales; family Desulfatiglandaceae; genus JACNIU01. The sequence goes on along the minus strand of JACNIU010000194.1, from coordinate 16,918 downwards.
AAGGTGTTCTCTATAAGGTGGTAGGAGACGAAATCTGGAATCCCCCCTTTGCTTAAGTAGGGATTCAAGAAATGTGCGCGGAACAGTGAAAACCTCATTAAAAAATACAATGCGGATACCAATGCTTGATCCGTTTATTCGACACTCATTTAACATGGTAATATTCCACATATATCCATTACAAATGGCATTACAGTGGGATTTCCAGGCTCTATCGGTAGGGTTTTGGCCCGTGCTCTTTCTATTTCTCTCCCAAGTGATGTAATGTTCATCAAGATCGACATGAGGACATACAATTACGTTCTCGACTTTTTCCTGTTCAATGTCACAAGCCTGGGTCATTACCACAACATCAGCTTGTATCGCACTCATTGCGTTCTCTAAGACCTTTGATGAACCCTCTCCCTCCAATCTCAACGCATCCCCTTGCCATGCGAGTAATGGACAATCAAAAATCAGATCCCCTTGTGTGAGAGGCATCTTATGGTCAACTATTTTATACCATGAGTCAGACATCTTCTTCCTCAAACTCTCGCAACCCGATAATAGTCTTAGGTTTCCAACGCGGCAACTCGGAAATCCTAAGTCTGACTTTTTTTGTAAATAGGACTTTCCGGCGATAATTGGTGGGAAACACACCTCGTGCGTCTGGAGGCTCAGGTTGGTCATAGCGCCAAAACAAAGGCCAAGGTGACACGCTTCCAATAGTTTCTACTGGGAACCCCAAATCATCTTCAAGGGCCAGACAAGCAATAACGGGATTCATACTTGGAGTGTACACGAATCCAGATGAAACGGCCTGACGCCACAGAAACTTTTTCCCTTCATGGGGATAAGCCAGGTTAGGCTTTGCGCTCCCAGGCTCAAAGTGCACCAAAACCGTAACACCTGTGAAGGATCTTCTTCCAAATTCAGCAGTGTCCGCGGAGTCTTCCGCGTCAATATTGGCTTCTCCCATAGCCGTGGCAGTCGTAGCCGGAGGCATCTCCCAGGTTGAGAAGTACGAATCTTCCCAGGCTTGGTTTGTAGATTCCATCACTCCTTTCTCCTCCATATATTCCTTTGGACATCCTCACCTGTCAGATCTGAAAATCCTTGCACTATCCATTCGCGGGCAAGATTAAACCAGTCCGCCATTCCCTCCAATGACTTGTCGCTCCCGATACCGCGAACGGTTAGATCCAACAGTATCAGCGGAATACCCGAATCACGGAGTTTTGCATGTCGGATTGTTACATGCAATCGCCCCGTCTCATTAGGGAGAAGAAAACTTGTTCTCCAGTTAATCCTTTCAGGTTTCGGCAAAAACCGGTCTTTATTTGTCCGTATTGAGAAATCTGGGAATATCTCGCCGATTTCATTTAGATTTGTCCATCCGTCCCCCTGAGGGATGTGGTTGATGTAAGTCATTTCATACTGACGGGGTTCAATTTTTCCAAGGTCATTTTCTTCCAAAAATGATTCAAACTGAGACAGCCGCTCCTTGAAAAGTTTGATTACTTTAGGATAGCGTGGGTATTCGTCCTCCGGTCGGACCTTCTTCCAGTTGTGCAGGAATCGGTCGCGCTGAACTTGAATGATGCCGTTGTCATTCTTGTGAACAAACCAAGTTCTTGGCAACGGTGGCACATCAGCAAGTTGAAGGTCAATTTTGGGAGCTTCACCGAAACGCTCTATCGCAGGAGTCAAAGGAGGGACTTCGCGACAAAACGGATATTCTGGTTTATATTTCTCCCACAGCAAGCCAAGGTGCGGGGCAAGCAGCGCGTCGATAGATTTAAAAAGGATTCCGCAGACCACCTCAATAACAGGTGGTCTTTCATAGTCTGGCAGGCCTCTTGAGACTTCTTCCATCTTAATTACCCCATATTTTATGCAATATCATTTAACATTATAAACATTTGCGATCTCAATTACATCATTTTTTGAAAAGCTCAACAACTATTTTCTCTACAAGATGACCTCCGATGTTTTGGAGTTTGCCCCACAGCCTTGAGGGCCGAATTGCCCCTTCCTTGCTGTTGTCATTTTGATGTTTGTTTTTTCCATCTCTTTTTTGCCTTTTTCTCAAAAGACTCGGGAGGTTCAAGGCGATTACCGGCCGCAATCTCCTCAAAATCTCCAATGAAGCTGTATTTTCTTGAATGGTCTTTCCGAACCCTGTCAACGAGGGATAACCACATTTGGTTGCATCCGGCCTTTTCGTAAAACTTCCTGGCATTCCGAAAATGTTCCAGCGCGTAAGCATAATACTTGCTTTTTCCACTCCGTATTATCCGCATTCCCAGAGCAGCGTAGATCTTGGCTGCGGCCTGGTTATGTTTTCTCGCAAGCCCTTTTGCCGCCTGCTCAGTGGTATAATGGCTCATCTGTTCGAGTTCATTATCCCCGACATCAAGAATATACTCTGAAAGAACCTCCCACTCTTTTGTTACCGTACAAATCTCAATAAACGCAGACAAAGAGGCCTTTTTTGCTTCCTGTATCGCCTTCTCATGCCAATGGTGGAAATCCTCGTTGGGGATATATTTCCTCAATCGGTCATAGCCGATTTTGGAAGGATATTTTATGAATTCTGTCCAGGCGCTTTCAAGGGCATCTTCTCTCCGTCCCAGTTTGTTGAGTAATTCCTGCCGGATTCCTGTCAATTGATAACTGGACTGATTTCGCCACTCACGTTCCTTTTCAAGTCTCAGCCCCCTATCAGCCCAAGTCAGGGCATCTTCATAGTGTCTCTTAGCTTTCTGAAGTGAAGCGATCTGTTCGCAATCTTTTGGGGTTATCCCCACCTTCCCACAAAGCGAAAGGTAGGCCTTAACATCCTTCTTCACAACATAGATGTCTTTCAACGTATTCGCACTCAGGTAAACGTCTGCGGGATAGTCATAAATAAATCGGGCCTCCTCGGATTCGAAAGGGGCGAAGGCTTCCTCAAATCGGTCCTGAAAATGCTGCCTGAATAAGAGAAACCCTGCCTTGTTGAGAACCTTGGCCACTTCCTTTTCTATCTCATAACAAAACCCATAGTCATCATTCTCCGTCCAGTTAAGGATATCTTCAACAGTTTCTTCTGCTGCTAGCCCTGCCTTTTGTCTGGCCTTGATCCAGGATAAGAACAAATCCTGAAAAAACATTCCAAGATTACCACTTGAATCGTCGATTTCTTCCACCTTTTCATAACATCCAGACAGAAACAGCTCGTATAGCGGAACAACTCGATCGGCTTCTCCACTCTCTATCAAGGCATCAATCTTGTTTTTTATATCTTCCAGGTCGTGAACAAAGTCCCAAGACAGATTGTACGATATGAATTGGCCCAGATCTAACGCCAGCTCTATCTGTGAAATCAACGGATCTACATTTTTTCTTTTTCTCATATCAAACCCTTAAACGCCAAAGCCGGTCTGTAATTTGTCTCCTCTGGGCCGGTAAAATCCTCCACTGATTTTACCGGCGCAAACCGCTTCAGAATTGTCCGAGTTGAGTCGTAAATCTGGGTCAATATCTCAAGTGCAAGCTCACGATCATACATAGACTGCCTCATTATCTATCCTGTGTTTGAGGAACCCATTCATCTTTTCACGGTAGCTGACAATGTCAACCTCTTGACTGAGTTGTTCCTCCAAATCCAGTTTGATGCCTATAAGGTCAAACAGGTCCTGTGTTTTCAGCTCAACGACAACATCAATGTCATTGTGTTCGCGCATGCTGTCCCGGACTGCAGAACCGAAAAGACCGATTCTTATAATATTATATTTATGCTGGTTCATTTCCTTGAACCGGCGCAAAGAGAGCAGTATGTCATCCCTGTTCATCGTCACTTCTCCTGAAGATTGCCATCATAAATTGTTTTTAATCACTCTGGCTTTAATTGTACTACTCTTTTTTCGCCAGACTGCCCCAGTGCCCCGGCCCAGACATTCCACAGATCCGGCCTTTTGCAGGTCCCTTAGCACTTTTCGAACCATATCCCGGCTAACGCCCGTACATGCGCCTTCAAGTTCATAAAGCGTGAATGTTCCGGAAAAGGCCTTAATCGCTGCCTCGATCTGTTCTGTTTTTGCTCCGCGAGGGGTTTATAGACGCGCCAGGAAGGTCTATGCGGTTTCACTGCCAATATCAAGAACCCAGCCATTTTGTTTCAGTGTAGAAATATCATTTTCAAGCCTTTGAAACGCGCTCAGTTGCCGCAATGGTGAAAAATCGGAAACCAACCCGGTGATGCGAATGCGGCATTCATCCGTGTTAAACCTCTTCAGCCGTCTGCCTGTAAGCCCGCTGGCTTCACGCAAAATCTCAAATAGAACATCCTTGGGATTGGGGATTTGTTCAATTACGGATAACTCAGGCATATCTGAAAATCTCTTAAACAAATCATATAGTCCGGTATTACTATAAAAAACACCCCGTCCGACCTTCATAGTTATCTGTCCTTTGCCCTCTTTTTTCATGTCCGAATCATGCTCACATCCAACTAACGTGTCCATAAAACAATAAAATCTGGACACATTATCCAGGTCGGTAACATGTCGCTTTCACGAGCATGTTTTTAAAACGTGTCGATGTATAGCTATATTATCGACACGTTTCTATTTCATGTCGTTGACATCGACACGTTATTTTGAAAGGATCTCATAAAGTTTCGCATTCAGGTAAAGATTCTCTTTACCCACTTTGTGTACACTAAGAACGCCAATCCCCTCTAATCTCTTAAGATAATCTGCCGCCGCCTGTCTCTTGACGATTCCCGCATCCACAAGGAACTGTGCCTTGGTGTAGGGCTGGTGGAAAAGAAGTTCGATGAGATCTTTCGAATAGACCTGGGACGACAGCTTTTCTTTCGTAAATTCAATTGTTTCAGCTAAGAGATTCCTGATGGCAAGAATTTTGTCCCTTGTGTAGAGGGCTGTCTCTTCTATGGCGTCAAGCATATAAAGTATCCACGATTCCCATGCCTGGTGTTGTGTCACATCCCGCAGGAGTCGGTAATAATCCGACTTGTGCCCGATGATGTATTTACTCAGATAAAGGACCGGCAGATCCAGAAGATGTCTGTGAGTGAGAAAAAGGATATTCAGTATCCGGCCGGTACGGCCGTTGCCGTCTGTAAAGGGATGGATGGTCTCGAACTGATAGTGGATCAGGGCGAGTTTGATCAGTGGGTCGACATCGTCTTCGGCGTGAATATAATCCTCCAGATTCTTTAGCTTGTCCCGGATGATGCCTTCGCCTTCCGGTGGCGTGAAGACCACCTCTCCGGTTGCAGCGTTGGCGACCTTTGTCCCGGGCGTATTACGAATACCGGCCTTGTTGGCCCTGATGGTCTGGACAATTTGAATAAAGAGATTGGTTGTAAGGAGGGGACGGTCTTTCAGGCTGCTAAATCCTTCCCATAGGGCCTCGCGGTATCTTAAGACCTCTTTTGTCGCAGGATCGATTTGACCTGTCTTGGCGCTGAAGGCCCGAAAGAGAGCGTCATGGGTAGTGATGATATTCTCAATTTCAGAGCTTGCCTTGGCTTCCTGCAGAATGATGGAATTCACCAGAATGGCTTGATTGGGAATGGTTTCGCCCAGTCCTTTCAGTTCCGCCAATGCCCTGCCCGCGGAAATGGCCTTCTTAAGAGTTGCCTTGGTCTCGATCTCCACCTTTGGGGGTAACAGGGGAAGGTCATTGTATGGCTTTTCCGGATCAAAACTCATACATAAACCTCCTGGAAGTCAAACGCTTTGCGCAGAATTAGCCCCGGAAAAAGCATCGTTTGCGTCCAATTCTTTGCCCTGCTGTCCTGAACGGCTTTGAAATTCCTTAATCGAAAAGAAAATAAAGAGAGTCTATTTTTCATCTGAGAACTCCTCTTGCTATATCCCGATAAAAATTGAGCGCGGCCACGCGGAGAGGGTTTGGCAGCTTTGTAGCCCACTATTTTGATGTCAATATTTTCTTGATGTAATCGCCCTCCTGCCAAAGGAGGGGATACTTTTCCTCGATTTCCCCCTGGCTCAGGCCGGCAGCGTCCACGATTTCAGAAAGAGGGGTTCGGGTCAGCATAAATCCATCCAGCATAAGGCCCTTATCCTGGAATGACTTGATTTTGTTCAGTGCCCTCAGTTGCGAAAGGGCCGCAAACCTGTCCTCGTTGCCAGACAGGCCTCCATGATGAAGGCCATGTGGTTCAAGGAAGCAGACACGAATGGACTTTCTTTTTCTGAGCTTTACCCACAGAATAAAATCGGGATAGAAACCTGCGCGGCTGAATAATCCTATGCCCGCATTTGGCAAATTGCGCAGCAAGAAAATCTCGTACTCCTTGTAAGGCTCATCGTTCTGATTCTTGTGCCAGAACACCCTCATATCCTCTATCAACCGGATTTCATTTTTGACAATGGCCGGAGGTGTTACAGAAACATGCTTTCGCCATTCTTTGCCGCCATCTCTAAGGACCGGGTTGAAAAGGTGTCTGTCGAAATGAAGTCTTGGCAGATGACGCAGTGAGGTTTCTCTGTATACCTCATCCCCCCTCAGAAGCAGGGCCTCGATCTGGTCCAAAAATGCGCCTGGTTTAACGGTGAGCCTGTAAGCATGCGTTACTGCTTTTTCTTTCCATCTGTCCGCAAGCCGTCCCGGACGGGTATGTTGGCTTTCCGCCTCCCGTATTTTCCCGTTCAGGAAGCGCTCAAAGTAGGTCCGGAGAATCTGCCTTGCCCCGTGGTTCAGTTGCTGGGGGTTGTGTACATCATCTTCCTTGAGATAGAGGGTTGAGGATTGAAGCACCTCTCTTAAGACAGATCGTGGAATAAATACACCTGGGCCTTCCCGTGTCCGGAGGTTCTTGTACTCCACCAGATCCGTATAGAGGGAATCCATATCGAGCAGATTTGATATGTCCGATTTTTTGAAATCTGCAAGGGTCCGGTATTCGGCTGAAGATTCTTGAATCGTTGCCTCATATCCATCGGATGTCAGCGTCGTAAGCTTTGGCGTAAGATCGATCGAAACAAAAGGCCAAGTCGCTTCTAAGGTCCAGGTCCGGTCTTTTACATCAAAATCGTCATCGGGCACAGGAATAGGCAATATAGGCCAGGGGTCCATCAGCCTTGTCTCAAGATAAAAATCTTTCCCGGCATTTTCCTGTTCAATGTAGTCCTTGAAACGGCCTACAAAATCGGCGTTCCAACCAAAGATATAAAGCGTTTCCAAATAACCGATTCCGGCTGGTTTAAGTGTAACGTCCAGTAATGCTTCTGTCCGTTTCAGTGCCATGTTTTTACCCTTTAGACGAACGCCTCTTCCGAACAATTGAATAATCTGTGATCCTTCCCCTTTGCCTACGTTCATCAATCCCATAGAGGACACACGCCAGCTTGACCATCCCTCTATGAATTTTTTGGCCCCGATAAGGATATTGATCCGTGAGTCCGGTCTCTGGATTTCCTCGAACTGCGATTTACTGAAGCTGTCAGCCTGTACTTCAGTCTCCAACTGCTCCTTAATGAGTTTCTTAAATGAGGCAACATCGCCGATGTTGATAACGCCAAAATAGGGGCTTTCTTTCCCCTTTCCTGTGGAAGTGCGCAACCCGAGTTCACCATCAGCGTTTTTTAATTCCCATACTTCCAAACCGCCCCCGCCATGAAAGATATCCCTGCTGATCTCCTTATACACCCTTCTGGCGTCCTGTCCCAAAATGTGGGGGATATGGGAGGCGAACAGGTCTCCTCCGGTTTCCTGGTCCCTGAACCCACTGTCGCTGTTGAGGATCGTCTCGATTGTATTTGCGGCCCATTCAGGTTCTTCGAGAAAGCGCTTGATGAAGGCCAGAACCCTGACAACATCGGTCCGCTCGGTCTTCGCTGCCTTGTTGGAATCCCTTTCGGCCCCCCTCTTCCTGCTGACACTGGTCCCAAGCAACACCCACAAAGGCCTTTCAATGTTAAAGGGGTGATATTTCCGCCTGTGTTTCAGAAAAAGAGAGATTTGATGAAAATAAGTGAGGAGACCTCCCAACATAAGCTCCTGGGCATGCTCTTCCCTCGCCTTGGAAAGGTTCAGTACCTTGAAGTTTTTCCCGTAGCCATCCGTAAAGAAATGGCTGTAAGAGAAATCGAAAATGATGGATTTTCCATACTCCTCTAAAAGGGCGGTCCGTGCCTTTGGTCCGACAGCTGCAATAGCCTGGGCAAAGGTGGCGCTGTATTCAAATAAAAAGCCGTTTTCACTGAGTTTCTGTTGCCGTCCCTTCCAGGTTCTGGCCTCGCTCCCAGTACCTTTATGCCCTTCGTCCACAAATACCAGATTGTAAGGGCCGATCTCGTCAATAAGCAGGCTAACCCCGTCTTTGGAGCGCTCTTCCGCCAATTTGTGTATCTCAATGACCTTGACCTTTGGCCCAAAAAGACCGATGCCGTCCCGGTCCTCTACAAATAGGGATGCGTCGATCCCGCTTTCAGCAAAATCCCGAAGATGTTGCGCTGACAGTCCATCTCCGGGTGTGATAAGGATGATATTGTCAAACTCGGTCCGTCCATCGGCGCGCTTTACCAGAGCTTCCGGATGCAGGCCGTTTTCGAGATAATAAAATATCTGCCAGAGGTTGATATGAAGTAACAGCGTCTTGCCGGAACCTGTGGCCATAAAAAAAACAAGACGTCGGAGGTTGTCAGCCTCAAAGTAAGGAAATGTTCTCAGAGTGGCGGAGGTCTGCCGTATATTTACAACTGTATTATTTAATTCTCGAAGCAGTGCTTTGGGATCCTGCGTCAGGCGGTCAAGAAAGATTTCTGTAAACAGGACGGCAAGGTATTGAAAGTATTTCAGCGTAAACCGGCCGCGTGCGTTTGACAGGCGGGATTCATATTCCATAATCTGAAAATCATACCTTTCAAGGTCTTCTCTCTTGATCTTGAGACCGGCTCGCCCAACTAAAGTCCCAAGAAAATAGCTGTGCCCATCCGGGCCCACGCCCTCCCGGGTATACTTCAGTGATGTCTTTAAATCGTCAATACCGTCTGCGCCGAAAAGCATGTGAAAATGACGGTTTAAAACCAGCGAATCTTCCAGCCTCATGGTTAAGCCGCCTCCATAAGCCTTTTGAAAAGGCGGTCAAGGGATCGAAAGCCCGGCGTGGCCGTGTCCCCGTTTATAAGTTTTTCATCAAACTCGTCTTCCTTTTTTAACATCCCTTCCAAGAACTCCCTTTCCTTTTTTGGGTCAAGGTCGCTCATATCCCTCCAGACAACAAGGATGCGTTTGAGCCCATCCCGGTCTGTGGCCTTTACGATGCGATAGCAGCGCTCATCATTCTCGTCTGTCCATGTCTCCAATCTACGGACAGAAAGCCCGTAGAGAAGGTTAAAGGTCTCAACAAGATCCACAGTTTGCTCACGAGGCCCATCATCGGTTAGAATTTCGAGAGTGTAGTTAAAAGGATGTTCAAGTTTGGCAAGATTAAGCATTGTGTCGCTGGCTTCCATCGGCAGTTTAACAAGATAGCGGATACAGTGCTCATTTTCGCCCTTAGCTTTCTTGTAGGCCTCTTCCCTTGATTTGATCCGGGCCAGTGTACCATCCGAGGCAAGATTGTGAAGTGCGTCTTCATAGGACTCCAGGCGGATGTACTTGAACATATGGCTTATCCCTTCGCGGGAGACAGGCTTGCCGTTTTTCCAGTCTTTGGAATAGATGACTTTCTTGATGCGGGGGATAAGGACTATGTCGAAGTAATCGGCCATTTCCACGAGGATATATTTTCGATTGCCTCCGTCTTCGCGGTTGAGGTTAATGACGGCATGGGCGGTTGTACCGGAGCCGGCGAAGTAGTCCATGATCATACTTGCTTCACTTCCCAGATGTATTGCACGACTGATCAGGCCAACCGGCTTCGGATTAGAGAAATCGTTTTCGGAGAAGCCCCGAGCAACCAGCTCAGCCTTCCCGTGTTGGTTCGTACCAACGTCGTCCCACAACGATTTTGTAACGACACCATCCTGCGTTTCGCAGAGCAGCCTTTTGTAGCGAGGAACCTTCAATTCGCCCTCCAGCCCCCACCATACCTTGTTTTGCTCAACGTTCTTCCGGTGTTCCTCTTGTGAGAAACGCCAGGCTTTTTCTTTGGGATAAACCTTTTTGCCAGTAAACGGATTGTCTAAATCGTAAGCCAGATTAGGCCGTTGCTCAGGGCTCCACTTGCAGGTATAGTCGGTTGAGGCCCACGGCCCACGCGGGTCGTTGTCAGGGTTGGAGTAGAGTTTTCGTTGCTTGTCACTGCGTGGAATGAGCCCCAGGCGGCTCTCCTGTAGAGACTTGAATATCAGCGTATTGTCAAACACGTGTGAAAACTCCGATTCGTTGGAACCGCTTGTCTTTCGCCAAACAGCATTACCGACGAAAGTGTCTAATGGAAACGTGGATTGCAGAAGCATCCGTAAGTGTGCGTACTCATTGTCATCCAATGAGCAAACGAAAACGCCGCGAGTGGATAGAAGATAATGTGATAGGGCGCAACGGTCGCACATCATAGAGAGCCAGGATGAATGACGGTATTCATCTTTGTAGACAAAATCGCCATCTCCAGTGTTATATGGCGGGTCGATATAGATAACATCAACGGAATTCCTGTACCTTCCCATAACCAAATCAAGCGCCTGAAAATTCTCCGAATGAATCAACAACCCATCGCACTCCTCATCAACATCCTCAATGGAAACGAGCACCCGCGCCTTAAACCCTTCGTCAAAAAACCGCGTATCCAAAATTAGCTCGTCATTAGCCTTGAGAAACGCCACGGTCAACGGCCTCGCGTAATCCGGATTCCCTAAGATATCCGCCTGGATCTCATTAATGGCGAACAGCCGCACCCATTCCTCTCTCTGGGCGTCATTGGCGGCGATTTCTGGGTACAGTGCTTCAGGGATGCGGTCGAGGGTCATGCAGTAGTTGGTTTCGAGCACAAATTTCTTCTTTTCAAACAGGCGCTTCTGGACCTCCTCGATCTGGGAAAGAAATGTGATGATGGTGTCGGCCAGATGGCGAAAAACCCGAAGCATCCGCCCCTTTTGATCAAAGTCGGTTTCCAGGTCGGCAAGGTGAAGCATCTGGTCCTTGATGTAGAATTCAAGTTCCTGCTTCAGAAAGCCTTCCAGGTCCTTGTGAATGAAGAAATCGGTCGTGTTTTTTCGTGTGAAGTGCCGGAGTCTTTTCAGTAGAAGTGACACATCTCCATTATCTGTTCTGTGCACGATTTCGCCCAACAGGTCCCTGAGCATGTCATCCGGAATAGCCTCCATGATCTTGGGCGCGGCCTCCATGAGAATGGCATCCTGGCCCTTTATGTTCGTGCCATGCCGCTGAACCTCCTCTTCTGTTGGAAGACGGTACTCAAAGGGGAGGATAAGGGTATCGGTCTCCTTATCTAAAGTCATCTGTTGGGGTTGCGGAAAAAAGTAACGGTATTGGCCTTTTGTGTTGTCTCTTGGAGTGGTGGCATCGGAAAGGACAAAACGGATTCGGTATTCTGTGCCCAATCCTTCAGTCTTGAAGGTGTAATCCCTGAAATTCTCTCCAGTTTTCACGTAGTGCTGATCTTTGTTAGCCCAGTGGAAAAACACTTCTTCGCCGTTATAAGGAACAGCGTAGTTTCCTCGTGACCCGTAAAACCGCTTTGGAATAAAGTCGCCTTCATCATAGTAACGGCTGAAAAAATTAAATAGATGATTAAAGACATCGGCCTTCTGCTCCTCAGACGCCTGGATCCTTTCAACACGCATCTTCTGGTCAAGGTATCTCCTTGCCAACGGGGCGTCCATGTAAGCGGGTTTTACATCGCCATTCGGGAGAAGGGTATCCGGGGGAAAATTGTCCTCTATTTGCCCTTTCAGCTTTTCAAGCCATTCAAGATGGCCGGCCCTGTCCCGTTCAGTAACAATTTGAAATTTCTCGTCAACCTCTTTTGGCAGTTGCTCTGTGAGAAAGTCCTCGATATCCCGGTGTTTGATATTGAAGAGCCGATAAAGGCCGAAATCGAGGTCGGCCATATCCAGCTGGAAAAGCTCCCTGAAAAGCCCCTGCAGCTTCATGAGATTTTCGGATGTCATTGTTTGTCCTTTCTGCCGTCATTTATACTGGTATACCGGGTTCCCGAAAAAGGAATTCACCTACCAGACCCACCGGCGGGTTATTCACCCTTTGTTTCCCTTTATGATCATACTGCTCAATCGGCTTCCGACCGGATCTTCTGTTTTTCCCTGCCATCCGATTTACCTCATCTGCATTTTTCGGCAATATCTAAAAGAGCGTATCTTCTTCTCTTAATTCAAGCTCTTTTCCTTCCACATCTCCCATGTCTATTTTCTTTAATGCAACTGTGTTTTCCTGCATCGTGTCCCGAATCTCAAATTCGTTACAGACCTTCATCTCTATCTTAGCATACTCTTTTGTCACATCCGGTCAAAACCCTAATATCAAAATGATTCCTTTCTTGATTTTTGAAGATTCCTCCCCTTCTTTTCCCATCATTTCAGGGATTCCAAAGAAAACTGCCAATCCGTCAGATCATCTTTCTTTTCGAAATCCTCATGGCCTTTCTCTCCATGAAAACGTGACTCGAATTCCTCCATGCCATGCTATACTTCTTTTGAAAGAAGTCGCACTCTGCCTTGTATTATTCTACCCTGGAGAAAGAAACAAGAAAAACCCAATCTCTTATGAGAGCCTTGCTGGAGTCACATCCCTCACTAAATAGTACTTCCTCATGCGCTTTCATTTTTCTCCCCCTGAGATCCGATAGAAGGAAGCTCCCCTACTGTTATTCCGGCATCATCTCTTGCTTCTTTTTTGCCTGCCATAGGCGGTACGACCTTCCTTTACCTCAAACCCGATCTTCTTGCGTGGTTTCTCAGGCGGCGCCATTAAGGCACGGATCGCATCAAAAACCACCTTGAACTGCTTATCATATTTTTTCTCCATCTCTGATAATTTCTTGGCCAGTTCGGTGTGCGCTGCCAGTAAGCGGCGAAGCCGAACAAAGGCTCTCATGATTTCGATATTCACCCTAACTGCCGTCGGGCTATTCAATACACCTGAAAGCATGGCGACTCCCTGTTCAGTAAAGGCATAGGGCAAATATCGACGTCCACCGCGCTGCCTTTTTGAGGTTCCAGTTTGGAACCTCAAAGTTTCTACTTCTTCAGTCGTTAGCTGGAACATAAAATCCTCTGGGAACCTGTCCAGATTCCGCTTTACAGCTTTGTTCAGAATTTTTGTCTCTACCCCATACAATTGGGCGAGGTCAGCATCCAGCAGAACTTTTTGCCCTCGTATTAACAAGATAGCCTGTTCAATCAGCTCAATGGAAATATTGATCGCCTTTTCATTCATACCTGTTTTCCCTCTTTTCTTTCTATACTTTGGTCCTGAGTAAAGGCATGGCTGCGTCACAATTCCTTAATCAAGCTCACCCCTTACCCCCATTTGGAATATTGCCAAAAGGAAATCCAAACGGCTCAACCCTGCAATTTCTGCGGCCTTTTCTTGGGAAACCAATCCAAGTTCATACCACTTGGCGGCTGCAAGCAGGCGTATCTCACTGGCAAACTCCTTCGGGCTCTTATGGAGTGCGGGCAGCACACTCTCGTTGAACTCCATCATTACCTTGAATTTCATCTTCCTATCTCCCTCTTAATCTTGCGCTTCTATGGGATGGACTTCTTCCTGGGTAAGCCATGCGGCATACTCAAGGGCCTGCTGAATGTCAACACGATCCAAATCAGGATAGCCTTCCAAAATTTCCTCAAAGCTGGCGCCGTGTGCGATCTGTCCAACAATGACAGATACAGGTATGCGCATGCCTCGGAGACAGGCCCGTCCTCCCATAATCTCTTGGTCAAATGTAATTCGTTCAAACATGCCTGTCACATCCTACTTTCGGACCAAAGGAGAGCATCTTGATCGGCGTAAACGGATGCGGGTTATCCAGCCCCCAGCGTATGTTGTTAGTCACCAGATGCCTCCTCTAATGCTGTCCAACGCTTCTCTATTTTTGTTCCATGGTGCAAAGCGGGCATATCATCCCATGTTCGGTCATCCAAAATCCGGCCTGCCTTTTTCTTATTGAAACCTCCCCATTGCTTGAAGAAAGGAACTCCTGCAGCCAAACACTGGTCACGAAAATTGGGCTCAATCATCCCAAATCTCTGGATAAATTTTATCTTTGAAGAGAAGGCTGCATACCCGGTTCATACAATCGGTCGTTTTGTCCTCCTGTTCTCCTTGCTCGTACAGAGGGAGCAGCAGCATGGCTTGACGAAGTTCATCTTTAAGTCGTCTTAATTTATGCGGAACTTCATTTTCCTTCATGATGGCCCCAATTTGTTACTTCAATGTCAGTACAAGTTCCTCAACGTCTTGCTCGAAATGTTCTGTGTCTGACATAAGCAAAATCTGTCCGTTTTCTACCTGTGCATCTTGCCTAGATTCGACGCTACCATCTTTCAACACCAATTTCAGACCAAATGTCTTTATGCCAACATCATCCTTTATCACTTTTAGGATAAGGTCGTCCGCCCTAAAGTCATGAGATAACTGCCCAATAAATTCTTCTCCTTCAGAAATAAGATGGATTTCCTCCTCTGCTTCATCCGAGTGTGCAGCAAGCTGGTAAGCTCCAGAAGGCTCTTCAACGGAGAGGTTGGCACCAATTTTACGTGGGCGCAAAATAACAATCTTAGCCTTGGAAAATGGCTTTGTACTTGTCTCTTCCCGTTTGACTCCAAGTTCAGTGTCTTTCGATAATCTTTCGTTGGTTCCTTGGCTATCGGCGAAAGACCTCTTCCCGATTTCGTGTTTAAGGTATTGGCTGATACTCCGACCATGTTTTTTGGCCTCTTTCTCCAGATCTTCATAATACTGCAAGCTAAGCAGGTTGCGAATATCTTCACTTGTCAATGAACGCAGGATTGGATAAAGCTGATCGGAAACTAACAAAGAGATTTGTGCCTTTGCCGGTGTCCCCTCCTGCTTAGGGAAGTAGATAGACATCACTTTTCTCTGGTTTGCTTTTTCGACACATCTCTTTTCATATGAGGCCAATCCTTCCCTTACTGAGGCTGAGAATGTATGGATGTCCACCTTTGCACCAGTGAGTTCCAACCTGCCTACCAATTCTTTAAGACTCTCCTCGGAGATTTGGGAGATTTTACAATCCGGACAATAAAAAATTTTAGCTTTCTTAAAAGAAATCGTGTCTTCAAGGACCGGGAGGTCGATCATCCGTCTGCGAAGGCGAGAGGACCCGCAGTGGGGACAGCGAGCATCTGGTTTGCCTATTTTAAGTTTAATTCTTTCCTCTGTCTCAAAGATATCGGTACTGTCGTGTGCATCCCAGAAATTCGGGTCTTTTTCGTCTTGCAATTTTTCCCGTTCGATATTTGTATTGAATTTGAGTTCTTTCACTCTGGCACTCCTTTTGGGATTGGAACTATTAATCAAAATAGAAATTGGCCGAGGAGCATGTTTCTATAGCTTTTTCAACAATGCTTTTTTGCGCGTCGCTTTTTAAAGGCTTGTTTCTCTTTTCCTGACATGTCGCGTGCCGTTATAGGGACGTAAATTCCTTTTTCCTCAGCTTCCGAGTCCATTTCCGTACAGAGCTGCCCATGGAATTATGCACATTATTCGTCAAAAGACGGTGGGTTTCCTTAACTTCAAGGGTGTTCCCTTCATCTACGGCAAATAAGTCCTTAATCATGTGACAACGTTTCCTGATATAATTTCTTTTCCGCGGCTTGACCAATCACCTTCCTCCACCATAAACTGAACCTGGCGGTACAGCATCTCGGGATTTAGTTTCGGGATGGGGTCTCGGATAATTCTTAGCCTGGGTTTTTCACTTTTGCAGAAGGTGACGACATACAGCCAGGTACTGATTGCAAACGGCATATGGTTCTCAATGGGTTGTTTCCGAATTGATATCTATGAGTTTGTTGAAGAATCTTGACCATTTTGTCTCTCACCACAGAAAGCAACTCGTAAAGGGTCTATCCCGATACTGTTATGAAGTATCAGTTGAATCAGTCATTTTTCCGCGGACAAAAAGCAGAAACTCGCGCAAAGCCATTGCAGGATCTTCGCTTATAAAACTCTCAGCCGCTTTTTTCTCGCTGCCATCATGAAAGTGGCGAGGAAAGGTCGCCAAAGATTGCCAATTTTTGTGAGGTGCATTGTCATGGCGGAAAATCTTACCGCTTATCCGGCGTCTTTCCCAATGGTAGCTATATCGTCCCGAAAGCTTTAATGAAAACCAAATGTCCAGAAAACTCCCATCTGTCAGGATGATGCGGAGTTCATTCATGTCAGGGATAAATGCCTCTTTAACAATATCAGAAAATTCAATCTCAGCGATTTTCCTTAACCGTTCGATGTCCACCAGGCTCATGACACAGCCTCAATCAGATCGTTCAATTGGTCTTTCTTGTATTCCAGATGATCTAATCGCTGAAAGTCTTTCCATGTCCCGGCCTCTTCAAGGGTGCCATCCCTATAGTGGCTTTCCATTTCTTCGACACTATTTATGCCGTAATGACCCAGAATTTGGAATAATTCGGCATTAACTTTGCGCAATTGCTGCTCTAAAAAAGTGCGTAAACCATGTCTCAACAACATTTCTTCCGAAATCCTCAGATCATGAGCCACTTTACTAAGAAGCGATTTGCTCTGTACTTCCATCAATAGCATCCTCCTTTCATGATATATCAAACAGCCCTTTTTCTGGTCCGACAAGGAGCTTTCCTTCTGTGCGAAGTGTTTCCTGATCACTTCTGTAGATGTTTTGCCTTTTCCTGACCGCCGTTCTCAAAATTCTCTGTTCAGAATCTTAGCACATAATTTGCATTTGCAATATAATGCTTTCATAGGCCATTTCAGT
>JACNIU010000104.1 GCA_014382905.1 Desulfobacterales bacterium | reverse complement strand
ACTGTCTCTCTGACACTGTCGGCGATCTTATCCCCCCGCCACGTTTCTATAAGATGAAGGGCATTCCCCCCTAATTTATCAGACTGTTCTATCAGGTATGTGTGAAAACCCTGGTCGGCCAGCCCAAGGGCAGCCGTCATACCCGAGAGGCCGCCGCCAATCACAAGGGCCTTGTTATCTACCGATATGCTCGGCTGGGGCAAAGGCTGTATCAGTTGGGCCCTGGCGACCGCCATCCGGATCAAATCTTTTGACTTGTCGGTGGCCTGTTCCTTTTCTTTGCTGTGGACCCATGAACACTGATTCCGGATGTTGGCCATCTCAAACAGGTATTTGTTCAAACCGGCATCCCTCATGGTCTCCTGAAACAGGGGCTCATGGGTCCTCGGTGTACAGGCCGCGACAATAACCCGGTTGAGCCCCTCACTGCCGATGACTTCTTTCATCTTGTCCTGGGTGTCCTGGGAGCAGGTGAACAGATTTTCTTCCACATAGGTCACACCGGGAAGACTGCGGGCATATTGGGCAACCTGAGGCACATCAACGATCCCCCCTATGTTGGTGCCGCAGTTACAGATAAAGACACCAATGCGGGGTTCTTCGGAAGAAACATCCCTCTCAGCAGGGTAGGTCTTCTCCTTAACCAATGAACCACGGGCAGATGAAAGGGTCGCCTTGGCATCACACGCGGCAGCGCTTGCTTCCATGACAGAGTAAGGGATATCCTTCGGTTCCTGGAAGGCGCCGCATACGTAAACCCCTTCCCGGGAGGTCTCAACCGGGGTAAAGATGCCGGTCCGGACAAAGGAGTCCCCATCCAATTCAATATCAAGCCTTTCCGCCATCTCCACTAAGTCCTTCGGGGTCTGCAGACCAACCGAAAGCACCACCATATCAAACACCTCTTCCCTCACCGCCCCATCTTCGTCCGCATACTGCAAGAGCAGATTTCGGGTCCCGGGATCCTCTGAAATGGAATGGATCCTGGAGCGGATAAATCTCACCCCCTGGGCATCCTTTGCACGCTCGTAATACCTCTCAAAGTCCTTGCCATAGGTCCTCATGTCCATGAAAAAGATGGCCGCATCCAGGTCGTGCTCCGCGTGCTCTTTGGCTATGACGGCCTCTTTGATGGCATACATGCAGCAGACAGAGGAACAATAGGGATGATCACAGCGGTTAACATCTCTTGAACCGACACATTGGAGCCAGGCGATCTTATGGGGCGTCTCTCCGTCAGATGGCCGCTGCAGGTGGCCTTGATACGGCCCCGTGGCGCTCAGGATACGCTCAAACTCCATGGACGTAACCACGTTTGGGTAGGTGGCATAGTGATAGGTATCAAACTTAGCCGGATCAAAGGCCTCAAATCCGGGGGCCAAGATGACAGAGCCCACGTCAATGGAAACGATCTGCTCCTCCTGGGAATGCGTTTCACGGGTGACCGCCTGCGCCTTACAGGCCTCAACACACTGGTAGCACTCACAACAGCCCCCACAGTCAAGGCAGCGTGCAGCCTCTTCACGGGCCGTCTCTTCATCCACAAGAAGTGTCACCTCTTCAAAACCGGAAAGCCGGTTTTCCATGGAGGAAGTAGGTGGCTTCATCCTATTCTTAACAGGCTCGTCTTCAGGTATCTCGGTCCAGTGAGTACCAATAGGAGGTTCTTCTATCCATTCCTCTGGCAGTTTTTCTCCCTTGAGATATTTGGCCATGTAGTGTGCAGCCCGTTTTCCTGCCTCAACCGCCTCAATGACCGTTGCAGGACCGGTGATCACATCCCCGCCGGCAAAGATCCAGGGCTTATTGGTCTGAAGGGTCTCGGGATTCACTACCAATGAATTCCACTTGGATAACTCCAGCCCATGATCGGTGCCCAGAGGGGCTAAATCGGGCTCCTGTCCGATGGCAGGGATAATATGATCCGCTTCTATGAAAAATTCCGACCCTTCCACCGGAATCGGTTTTCTCCTCCCTGTGGTATCGGGATCGGTAAGGCGAGTCCTGAGGCATTCAATACCTGTAACCCTTCCATCCTCACTTGAGATCTTCAGGGGGGCCACCAGGAAGTGTATCTTTACGCCCTCTTTCTCGGCCTCCTCAACCTCTTCAGGCTCGGCTAACATCTCCAGGCGGGAGCGGCGATAAATTATATGGGCATCCTCAGCGCCGAGTCTAAGGGCGACACGGGCCCCATCCAGGGCAGAATGTCCGCCGCCGATAATAACGGCCTTTCCCTTGAGCTTATCCAGTTTGCCGAGATGAACATCTCTAAGAAACGAGGTAACATCGCACACACCTTTGGCTTCTTCACCCTGGATACGGAGATTTAGACCTTTCCATGCCCCGGCTCCCAGAAAGACGGCCTTAGCACCATGCTCCCGCAGTTCTTCTAAGGTGATGTCTTTTCCAATGGTAATATTTGTATGTATCTCGATTCCATAACGCTCGAGGTTTTTTATTTCCGCATCAAGGACAGACCTGGGGAGACGATGCCCCGGGATCCCGTATCGCATCATTCCGCCCGCTTCCGGCATGGCCTCATAGACAGACACGTTGTAACCGCCGAGAGCCAGAAAGTACGCCGCTGAAAGGCCGGCAGGCCCTGAACCGATAACGGCCACTTTTTCTTCCTTCATCTCCCTCTCAGGGACAGGGATCTCGCTCAGATCCACATGGTCGGCTGCCACCCTCTTTAATTCACGTATCGAAATGGCCTCGTCTACGTCGAGGCGGCGGCAGCTTTTTTCACAACGATGGGGGCAGACGCGACCGAGCACGCCGGGAAATGGAAGATCACGCATTATTATCTCCACAGCCTCTTTGTATTTCCCCACCTTCACCATGGCCACATATCCCTGCACGTTCAGGGATGCAGGGCAAGCCATCCTGCACGGGGCCTTATCCATTTTTTCTATTGCGAATCCCCCGGGGATAGCTTGAGCGTAAGGCTTGTAAGTGACCTTGCGGGTGACTAATTCCACATCATATTCGCTCGGGCGCTCCACAGGACAGGCCTCTGCACAATCAGCACATGCCGTGCATTTTTCAGGATCAATAAAGCGAGGGGTTTTCCTGAGCGTTATCTGGAAACGACCCTTACTTCCATCGATACGCTCAACCTTTGAACAGGTATGTAGCTCGATATTGATATGCCGGCCGACCTCGACCAGTTTCGGGGAGATGATTCACATGGCACAATCATTGGTGGGGAACGTCTTGTCCAGTTGGGACATCACGCCGCCAATGGCAGCAGATTTCTCCACGAGATGAACATAAAAACCGGAATCCGCTAAATCCAGGGCTGCCTGCATACCGGCGATGCCGCCGCCAACCACCATCACTGCACCCACGGCATCTTGCGATTTTTCTGTATTCATTATTTTCTCCTCATAGCTGAAACCCTGCCCCTTCCTCGGTGTTACCGGGAGGTAAGGTTAATAAATCATGAGGTTAACATATATAGAAAGGGGTATTTTCAGTCAAGCAATATTTCCGGCCCAGGACCCTTAATCAGCTTGATAGTCCGGATTTTTTATGATTTAATGCATCTTATCCAATAGTTATGAATTCATGCACGTTTTTGTCGCAGCCCATCCCTCATCATCAGGAACAAAAAGAGCTATGGAATCGAAAAATATCTTCCAGGAAGCGTCCATTTTTGAGGCCCTTTTCCAGAGCATCACAGACTATGTGGTAGCAATAAACAAGAATTATCAGATCATCATGGTCAATGACCTGTTCAAGAGCCACTTCGGCATGGATATTGACAATTACTGCTACAAGATCTGGAAGAACAGGGAAGAAAAGTGTGATAGTTGTTCCGTAGAGCGATCTTTTCAGGACGGCCAGCCCCACTGGGGGAAAGAAGACGTGGTAAGAGAGGATGGTAAAACAGTCCATGTTCTCACGAAATCGATCCCCATAAAGGACGGCCGGGGCGAAATCATGTACGTCCTGCAGACCGCCAATGATCCGACTTTAAAAAAGAATTTTCAGGCGGCACTAAACAAGATCTCCGGCAACCTGGAAATCGCTGTCACTGAACGGCTGAAGCTCCTGGAACAATCTGAGGAAAAATATAGAACCATATTTGAACGCTCTCATGATGCGATTATCCTCACGGACGCTAAAGCGGATATTCTGGAAATCAACCCGGCCGCGCTCCGGATTATGGGATTCAAGGCAAGAGATAGATTGGCACCCGGTTCCGCCCTGGCCCTCTTTGAAGATCCGGAGAAACTCCTCACATTTCAAAGAAAGCTCTTCCGGGAAGGGTTTGTCACAGAGTTCGAGGCCCGGCTCCTGAGAAAAGACGGGACGGCCTTTGACGCACTCATTACCTCCAGCGTGATTCCGGACATCATCAGACAGGTTACCGGTTACGTCATGATCATCAGGGACATCACAAAGAGAAAAAAGGTACTGAAGGAAATTGAGAAACAGAATATCCGGCTGGCCGCCCTGAATGCCGTGTCCACGACAGTCAGCAGCAGCCTTGATCTGAACGAGGTGCTTGGCAGTACCATTGAGAAAATGGTCGATATTTTAGAGCCCAATAGCGTCAGGATATATTTACTGGATGAAGAAAGGGAATTCCTTACCCTCGCTGCCCACAAGGGTGTCTCTGAAAAATTCATCCGGAAAGACCATGTGGTACGCCGTAGAGTAGGAGACGGCCTCCTGGGAATAACCGCAATGACCGGGAAAATAGAGGTGGTGGATAACCTGCTGCGATCAAATGCTCCCTATGTGAACTTCCTCATAGAAGAAGGGCTTCGGTCTACCATTTATGTACCCCTCGTGGCCAAGGGTGAGACAGTGGGAGCAATGTGTGTATCAAGCCGTTCCGCCTTTAAATTCGAACCCGATTTTGTGGAATTCCTGACTGCCATCGGCAACCAGATAGGCGTCGCCGTACATAACGCCGAGCTGTATGAAAATATCAAGAAAGCCTACCAGGGGCTTAAAGATGCCCAGGAACAAGTAATTCGTACGGAGAAGTTGGCATCATTAGGGAAGCTGTCAGCCACCATCGCCCATGAGATAAATAACCCCCTTTCAGCCGTGCTCAACTATATCCGGCTGATGATCAAACTTATAAATCTGGGTCGCTTTACACCGGAGAGACTTAAAGACATTTCACGTTATCTTGCAACCATGGAATCGGAAACAGCCAACTGTGGGGAGGTCGTAAAGAATCTTCTGGCCTTTTCCCGCCAGAGCGCAACCAATATTTCGGCCAACAGCGTTGAAGAAATCATCGACCGGACCCTCAAGCTCATTGCCCATGATCTGGAATTGAGAGAAATCGAAATCAAAAAAGAGATAGAGCCGGACCTTCCCAGGGTTCTGTGTGACTTCAGGCAGATCCAGCAGGCACTGTTAAACCTCCTCAGCAACGCATCAGAGGCAATCGGGAAAAGAGGCACCATATGGCTGACGTCCGGTCGCTCTAAAGAGGGGAATTCAATAGAAATCACGATTTCAGACACCGGTTGCGGGATCCCCGAAGAAGATCTTAAGAATATTTTCGAGCCGTTTTTTACCACCAAGGGTGAAGGCAAGGGCGTGGGCCTCGGTCTCTCCGTTGTCTACGGGATTATCACAAACCACAATGGTTCCATAGAGGTCAAAAGCGAGCCTGAAAAGGGAAGCTCCTTTAAGATTCGCCTGCCCGCAGCCGTCTGAAACAAACCGTTGGACCATGAGGGCCTCTGTCCCAAAGGACGTAAATAAGGGGATCATTTCATAGGAACGGCAGCGCGGCCTTTAAATTCGTAACCGGACAGCCCCAGAAGAAGGTGTTGATTTAAACGGACATGGCCCCTGCCTGCCCGGAATCTGTATTGAACGTCAAGGGGGCGTTCTATAGAGACTCAGGAGAATTTTTGTTACGTCCTTTGGGACAGAGACCCTCATGGTCCCGGGCAACAAACGAATGATTGTTTCAAGAAG
>JACNIU010000356.1 GCA_014382905.1 Desulfobacterales bacterium | reverse complement strand
TTATCATTTCTAAACTGAGACCTTTGAAAAATGCTCAATTTTGTTCGAGTTCAAGGAAGGCGAATATTTTAACCACAGGAATACATTGAGTATTTCGAGGATTAAAATTTGAGCCTGACGCAGAAATCGGGCAAAAGGGGGCGTTTTGCAAAGGTCTCAAACTATGCATATATAAATCGGCACCCCCCAGTTAACCACATAATGATCCCCAATCTCAATTTAAATTTTCGGTGCCGGAACTATCGGCGATAGAAGTGGATAACGGATACAAATTCAGGGAGAACAAATGACACAGGTTTATGAAAAGGGGGTTCGGGCAGGTCAGCGGGTGACCTGGGTCGGCGCGATTGTCAACGCCCTGCTCATCGCGTGTAAATTTTTTGCTGGAATATTCGGACACAGCCAGGCCCTCATAGCGGATGCGGTCCACTCTGTTTCTGATCTCTTCACGGACATCATCGTGTTGTTCGGTCTCAAGATCGGCCGAAAGGAGCCGGACGAAGGACATCCCTTTGGTCACGCCCGGATCGAGACCTTGGCCTCGGCTTTAGTAGGGCTGGCCTTGATTGCCACAGCCCTGTATCTCGGGGTGGACGCCGCCTCGAACATCTATCGTCATTCTGAATATCATCCCACGAAGCTGGCGCTGATTGGGGCCGGCCTATCCATCATATTAAAAGAAGCACTGTATTATTACACGGTTCGTGTGGGAAGGCGTATCAAGAGTCAGCTAATTGTGGCCAATGCATGGCATCACCGTTCGGACGCCCTATCCTCCGTGGCTGTTTTCTTAGGTGTAACCGGCGCGCTTATCAGGCCTTCCTGGCATATTCTCGATGCTTTTGCAGCCCTTTTGGTATCTTTCTTTATCGTAAAAGTCGGTCTCGATATCCTCAGAGATAGCCTGCGTGAAATTACAGATAGGGCCCCCTCACCCGAAACTCTGAACAAGATCAGCAACTGTGCCAGGAGTGTGCCAGGGGTGCTGGACATGCATGATCTGAGGGTACGCACCTCGGGGGGGTTTTACCAGATGGAGACCCATATCGTGGTGGATGGTCAACTGACCGTTTATGAGGGTCACAAGATCGCAAAGGCAGTGGAGAGTTGTCTTGTAGAAGAAATAGAGGACCTGGATCGGGTCATTGTGCATGTGGATCCGGTGATTGAAGAAAAAGCGTCTGAGTCAATCATCAAGCATAAAGGAGCATAAAGGAAGAAGATATGTCCAAGGTAATGATATATCCGGCAACCTATGAAAACGTACGTCGGGCGGTTGACTGGGCTTTCGAACTCTTTCCTGTGCAGGTGGCGGGTCGAAAGGTCTTAATAAAGCCCAACGTACTCCGTGCTTCTGACGTTAAGGAAGGGATCACGACGCATCCGGCCGTACTGCGTGCTGTTGTGGAAAAGGTGGAAGGAATGGGGCCATCATCACTCACGGTCGGCGACAATCCCGGTATCTTCAATTACGGCGACAACGAGAAAAGCTTCAAAAAGACAGGATTGATGGAGGCTGCAAAGGGGTATTATCAGAACATTGGAACCGATTCACAGAAGGTTGCATTCAATGCCGACTACCTGCCGATGGTGAGTATCTCCCGGGCCGTGCTCGAGGCTGACATCATTATCAGTCTGCCCAAATTCAAGACACACGGTCTCACAGTAATGACAGGTGCCATAAAAAACAGCTATGGTTATCTGCCCGGTGCTCAAAAAGCGCAGTTGCACAGGGCTGCAGGCAGTCCGGAACGGTTTCACGAGGTGGTGGTGGAGGTGTTTCGGCTTCGTGTCCCGGACCTCTTTATTGTGGACGCTGTGGTGGGTATGGAGGGGAATGGTCCGGCCTCTCCCGACCTCAGGGAGATTGGCCTGATAATAGCCTCCATCGATGCCATGGCTGTTGACACAGTCATGGCGACGATGATGGGATTGGAGCCGGGACGTCTGCGGTTTCTGCAGAGGGCTGAAGAATTTGGACTGGGCACATATGATGTTGATAAGATAGACATCATCGGTGAGTTGAAAGCGTTGCCTGACTTCAAACTCCCTCCCTTAGGCGGTGAGGGCATTTCCAGGAACAAGGCCATCCAGGAGATGATGCATGGCCGAACCCTGGTACGACCCAAGGCGGACCCGGATTTGTGTACGGCCTGCGGAACCTGCGTTGACCAGTGTCCGGTATCGGCCCTGTCCATGGACGGCGATCTGCCGCGGGTGGATGCGGAGATCTGTATCACCTGCTTCTGCTGCCAGGAAATCTGTCCTGAAAAGGCGATTTCACTCAAGTGATGTGAAAGAGAAGGGGACGCTGTTAACTTATTAACTTTGCATTGGAGTGTGAATAATGGATGGGGGTCGCTGGTAAGGGCCTAAACAATCTTCAATGTTTCCTCATAGGCGGCTTTCAATCCCTTCGCCAGTTCAGACGGGCCGTTAGCAGCAGCTCCGTTCAGCGACTCCTGCAGGTTGTAAAGCCGCTTGATCTCGATCACAACGGGCCCCAATTTATCCAGGTAAATGTCTCCGGCCGCTTTTCCCCGCCCGGCCGCCTCAACGACGGCGTCGGCCGCCAGGAGTCCGCTCTTGAGCGCAGCACCGATTCCCTCAAAGGTGATCGGGAAGATGAGGCCTGCCGCATCCCCGACCAGGAGAATATTTCCCCGGGCAGGTGTGAAAACCCGGGCCGCCAGTTCATTGTGAAGAACCGCAATGGCACAGCCATCCCTCCGCACCGGTTCAGCACGCCCACTGAATCCATAATCTGCCAGGGTCTGCCGTATTTCCGTCCTCAGTTCTCTGATCCCGCTCCCCTCGATGAGGAAAAAGTCCCCCTTATGGTTGATATCGAATCTGGGGCGCGGAAGCGATTTCGGGAAGAACCAGTGGCAATAATCCCTTTCTATCTCCAATGAACCCTTATAGCACTCTCTGATGGGCGATGAGTACCTCACCCTCAGTTCCGGGAACAGAGACCTCCTGACAAGAGAAGTGGCTCCGTCCGCGCCGATGAGGAATCTCGACCTTAGCTTGATCCTTCCTTCCCGGTCCTCCAGTGTGAGCATGCATTCCCCGTTATCCTGGAAAACACCCGCGACCCTCGTCTTGTCACGTATCTCCACACCTGCGTCTGCGGCCTTTCCGCATAACCAGAAATCCAGGTCCTTCCGCCAGGCCATAGGCGTCGGATACTCGATGATTCGAGGGGACACCCCGGGGACATGTATCATATGCCCCTTCAGGCAGGGAGGGTCAGTGAGGACATGGGGCGGGATATCCCCGAACTCCTCCCGGATGATGTTATTGGCCCATGGGCCCATGACCATTCCGGTGCAAACCTTATCCCGGGGCAATCTCTTTTTTTCCAATAGGAGCGTCCTAAAACCCTCCCGGACACATCTTATTGCTGCTGCGGCACCCCCCGGGCCGGCCCCTACCACGATCACATCGAATTTTTCAGTGCTGAGTGTCACCATCTTCTCCGGATCGCAGGGCAGTGATCTCATCCCGTCGTCTGACAAGTTCTTCTTCTGCCAGCCTCAGGGCGGTAGGAGAAAAAAACCATTCCCTGCAGCGCAGCTCGAGGAACTCAAAGAGGGTTGCCGGTTTAAGATGCTGTCTTTCTGTCTCCTCCCAGTATCCGGTCCGTGAGAACCGCCACAGCTTATCCGCATCTTTGACCAACCCTTCCTCCAGGGAGTGGGCGTTCTCTCCTGAGTCGTGTCTGCTGATGATGGCGCTGATTTGTTCAACCAGACCGAGCTCATAGTCAAATGACCGGAGGATCTGTTTTGCTATGGCCGCACCTTCGGTTTCATGAATGCGATTGAGCCGTTCTGCTTCTTCCCCTTCTGCCAGGACGCCGAATGCTGCAGAGATGACCTCGGGTTCTAAAACCGACCAGCCTACGTCATGGAGGATCACAGCGGGTTCTACGATTCTTTTGCTTCCCCCCTCATGTTGCAAAAGGATGAGCGAGTAGTCGTAAGAGACCTTTGTGTGGCCCATGTCTCCTCTAACAGCTAAGTATGGATCGGCCTTTTCAAAAAGCCGACAGATAAATTCGAACCACTCCATAAGGTAATTATGTCTAACCTGTTTTGATGATCTCGTAAAAAGCAAGAGCCCCTCAAACAACAATATTCAGCGTTTGATGATATGAAAACATGGACTTGCGTGTCAAACCTAATCGTAACTGTTCCCGGGTTCAACCCAAAACCTATGATCACCTATTTTTTTCTTTACAATCGTACGCGCTCTCAATAATATTAATATTATGTATACGAAAGGTTTTGATCATGGCCCAATACGAAGACTGCATCATATTTCTCTTAGCCAAAGCCTACCAGAAGGCCCACGCTTTCTGTTTTGATAATTTGCATGCACACCAAGAGACCTTTGAAAAATGTTCAATTTTGGTCAGGATCAAGGAAGGCGAAAATTTCAACCACCCCAGAGAAATAGACTAAGGAGGTCTTGATTATGGATTGGAAAAAAACATCCTGTGTATTGTGTGCAAATCTCTGTGGCCTTGAAGTCCGGGTCGAGAACAACCGTATCGTCAAAGTTCGCGGGGATAAGGACAATCCTCGTAGCGAGGGCTATGCCTGCCGTAAGGGGTTGAACATCAAACACTATCAGCACCATGCCGACCGTCTTATGCATCCGCTTAAAAAGGTCGGGGACACTTTTGAGAGAATATCCTGGGACCAGGCAATAGACGAAGTAGCCGCAAAACTATCAGCTGCGGTAAACGAACACGGACCGCGTTCTTTTGCCTTGATGGGGGGCGGTACAATCGGCTGCGTATCGCAGGGCATCCTTGCTGTTAACGTGCTTGGAGGCCTGGGTTCGCAATACTTTTACAACGCCTTGGCTCAAGAGCTGACCGGCAGGTATTGGGCGGATGGAAAAACCTATGGCAACCAAAGCCTTCACGCCACACCGCACCTTGATAAAACTGATATGCTCCTTGTTTTTGGGTGGAATCCGATGATGAGCCATCATACACCTCAGGCGCGCCGGGTCCTTACCAGATTTGGCAAAGACCCTGATAGACTCCTTGTGGTCGTTGACCCCCGCATTTCGGAAACCGCCAAGATCGCTGATATCCATCTGCCTATCAAACCGGGTACGGATGCCCTTTTGTACCGGTCCATGATCTCCATCATCCTGAATGAAGGGTGGCATGACCAGGCCTACATCGATAAACACGTAAGCGGCTTTGAAACTGTTCGGTCCCGGTTCACCGATTTCGATGCGAGAGCGGCCGTAGCGGTTTGTGAACTGGATTATAACAGGGTGAGAGAGGTCTGCCATCTGTTTGCCACACGGAAATCCTGCCATCATAGTGACCTTGGTGTTCTTATGACACGGCACAGCACACTTATCTCTTATCTTGAAACCGTTCTTAGGGCCGTCTGCGGACGAATCGGGGTTGAAGGCGGAAATATCTTTCCGGTTGGCTTGCGCGGTGGAGTGCGTAAGCGAAATGCAGCCACTGATGAACAAGAATCCCGTTACTGGCGTACCATTGCTACGGATTATCCGGCCATAACCAGACTGTATCCTCCGAATGTAATGCCCGAGGAGATCATGTCCGACCATCCGGACAGACTTCGGACGGTAATCGTGAGCGGCGCTAATCCGCTGAGATCCTATGCTGACACCTCGGCTTATGAAGAGGCCTTCAAACGACTGGATCTTCTGGTAACCGTTGAAATCGCCATGACCGAGACAGCCACGCTTTCTCATTATGTGCTGCCCGCTTTATCCGCCTATGAATCGTGGGACGGGAATCCTTACCTTGGGGAAGGTTTTCCGAAAACCTTCCTGCAAATGCGCCACCCAGTGGTGGAACCGGAAGGAGAGCAGATCGAAGCCGGTGAGATATTCGTCCGGTTAGCTGATCGCCTGGGATTAGTTCATGAAATTCCGGACACGCTTTATGAGGCGGCCGATAGTGGAGACCGATTAAAGTTC
>JACNIU010000465.1 GCA_014382905.1 Desulfobacterales bacterium | reverse complement strand
GCTTTTCCATCCCGTCGATTTGATCTTCGTGCCACCCTTTGCCACCACAAGAGACTCACATCTGGGGAGTGAGTTAATCAACCGCGTGCCTCGCTCAGGGTTCATTACAAATACTGTGGTAGAGAGGGCATCCGCGTCCATGGCCGTGTCAGCCATGACCGATACGCTGATGCTCTCGTCAGGCGATAGTCCTGTGTTGGGGTTTACGATATGGTGGAACATTTTTTCCCGGTCAAAATAGATTTCATAATTTCCTGAAGTCGCAATAGCCCCATCGGTCATATGAATGATGTCGGGGTAATCTTTTTTCTTCTGCGGATCCTGAACCGCAATGGTCCACGGCTTTTCATCGCGCCGGTGTCCCATGGCCCTGATGTCCCCCCCGGCATTAATCAGGTGATTATTGATCCGGTATCTGGAGAGGACTTCGGAGGCCCTGTCTACAATGTATCCCTTTGCAATACCATCCAGGGTAATTCCCATACCCGGTTGTTTGAAGCGGACCACGCGTCCCCTGAACTCTATATTAGAGGCATTGACCAGTTTGAGTGCCTCCCTCAGTTCAGCTCCGGTAGGGGGCGTCTGTTTTCCTTGAGAAAACTTTTCTTTGAACAGATCGACTACCGGTTTGACAGATATATCAAAGGCCCCGTTGCTGATCCGGTAGTACGCTAATGCCCTGGCAAACACCTCCGCGACTTCAGGGGGAAGATCTTTCAGCTCTCCCTCCCGGTTAAGCTGGGCCACAGCGGTTGTCTGATCAAAGCGGCTTATAGACCGTGACAGCCGTTCAATTTCAAGAAAGGCTTCGCCCATCGCCTCTTCGGCCTGGTCCCTCGATTCGTGCAGTAGTGTCATGGACACAAATGTTCCCATAGCCAGCCGGGTCTTACTAACCTTATATAGCTTGTTATTGAACCTTACAGCCTCGGCCCATGTGGGAATAGTTGTGGCAGAAGCAAGTCCCACACCCAGAATTCCTGAAAATTTCAAGAAAGACCGGCGGGTCATGATTCCCGGTTTATGACGTAAAAGTTTATTCTTTTCCATTGTGTCCCCCTATTCATACAGAGATCGTCAAATAGTTCAACTATGCCTAATTTATGCCGCCGCTGCGGTTGTTTGTTGGGCTGAGTCCGCACTCCCCAAATAATTTCTAAAGATATCCCTGGGGCATTTTTCAATACATATTTCATTGCACTCAGGACCGAATTCTAAACATTTCTGGTGATCAATTTGTACAATATTTTTCTCCAAAGCGACTGCCTCGGCA
The DNA here is from genome assembly GCA_014382905.1 of Desulfobacterales bacterium. GTDB lineage: Bacteria > Desulfobacterota > DSM-4660 > Desulfatiglandales > Desulfatiglandaceae > JACNIU01. The sequence goes on along the minus strand of JACNIU010000465.1, from coordinate 4,721 downwards.
GGACATACCTTGACGCACATTTTGCACGAGATGCAGCCAACCCCGCAGATCTGTTTTACCGCCTTGCCAGGATCTTCGGTACTGCATGGAACCCAGACTCTGGCCTTTGCGGTGATCAATTCAATAATCCCCTTTGGACAGATCCGGACGCAGGTCCCGCAACCGACGCAGAGTTTGGCGTCAACCACCGGAAAACCGTTCACCATGGTTATCGCGTCAAAAGGACAGCTTCCCGCACATTCACCTGCACCCACACACGCATACCGGCATGCAGACGGGCCACCAAAGGCCAGGTTCGCAGCGGTGCATGAACCGTAGCCGATGTAGTTCAGCTTTTTTTGGACCTTCCCTTCGATCCTTGAACAGCGGATAGCAGCTACCACATTTTCCACTGCGGCCATCTTCTTCCCCGATATTTCAGCAACCATTCCTGCCACTTCAGCCTTGCCAGGAAAGCAGAGATTGGGGGCAACATCGGGTTCATTCACCACCGCTTCGGCATACGCTTCACACCCTGGGAAGCCGCACCCCCCTCACTGGGCCCCCGCCAGAACCTCCAGCACTTCTTCTACCTTGGGATTGCCTTCAACTGCAAACTTATGCGCGGCAAGGGCAAGACCGATACCAAATAGCAGGCCGATGCATCCCAATACGGCCAAGCCTCCAAGCGCCAGTTTTATCAATATTGGATCCATTCAGGCTCCTTCATTTAGGGATTTCGAATTGAGGAATTTAGGAATTATATGAAGGTTCGAATTCATGGTTAGTTTTAATTCCTCAATTTGCTCCCAATTCACTATTGGTTCGGTTTTAAGGATGCCAAAAAATCCAGCAGATCCTGTTAATCCTGTCAAAAGATTTAAAAAATAGACATCCCCGAAAAGCCCAAAAAGGCCAGGGCAAAAAGCCCCGCCAAGACAAAAGCAATGGGGAGCCCCCTGTATGTTGGGGGAACATTGGCCAGTTCCAGTCTTTCACGGACAGAGGACATCAGGAACAGGGCAATTAAAAACCCAAGCCCTGCCCCAAGGGAAAGCATGAGACTTTCCCAGGCGTTGTATTGGTTGTCCGCAAGGATCAGGGGAACAGCAATGATGATACAGTTTGCAATAACCAATACAAGGTAAACCCCAAATGCCTTGAAAAGGAGCGGGTTAACCTTTCTTAGAATGGTATCGACCGCCTGGACCGATAAAGAGACCAATCCGATAAAGACAACGATCTGCAGGAAATTGAGCCTGTAGGGTTGAAGCACAAACTGATAGAGGAACCAGGACATCATTGCACTTACAACAATGACGATCGTGAATGTGATCCCCATGCCTATGGCGGTAGACTTTTTCTGAGATGTGCCGAAAAACACACACAGACCCAGATATTTGGTAAAGACAAAGTTGTTGATAATCATCGCGCCGATGAGGATCGAAAAAAGATATCCGAGGTAAACCTTCTTGACGTTGAGAATTGCGGTGCCCAGCGACTTCCCCTCAGAAGAGATCTTGCTGACCTTTAGTATATGCGGCCGGTCTTTATTAAGGTTATCTTCAAAGGTCAGAGTTACTGTTTTCCTGTCAGCGCTGAGAGCCACCTGGCGAATCCGCAATTGAATATCCGGGTCGGGTTTTTCGCAGGTCGTATAATTTGATTTATCTTTGGCCCAGGCCTCATCCACTGGTCCGGCAAACTCGATGACGATCTTATTGGCATCTTTGAAGGCAGTCTTCTTGACAAAACGATGCTCAGTTTTGCACCCGGCAACCAAGAAGAGACCGATGATAAGCAAAATGCTCGGGAACAGGTATCTCCGTTCAAGAATTCTCATGTCGCTTCAACCCTTTTTTTCCGGTTATAAACCAGTTCCATATAATTGAACATCGCCATCATAATGCCTACGCAGAAGAATCCGGCTGCCGGAAGGACAAAGAAAAGGAGCGGCCGGAATCCTAAAACGTCATATCCGAGAATGGTCCCCATTCCTAATAATTCTCTAACAAAACCAAGCGCTACCATGCCGAACGTGAATCCCAGACCCATCCCGATGCCGTCCCAGAAAGATGAGGAGACACTGTTCTTACAGGCGAAAATCTCTAATCTCATGGTAATAATGGCAAAGGCGACAATCAGTTTAACGAAAATTCCCATCTCTTTGTAGGCAGCAGGCATGTATGCTGCCAGGACAAGGTCTATCACCGTCACCCACGTGGCAATCGTAAGGGTATACGTGGGAATCCTGATCCTGGGATGGATATAGTTCTTAATGATAGCAATGGTGCAACTGGAAAAGACCTGCACGAAGAGGACAGCAATTCCCAACATGATACCATTCATGACCGTTGTGCTGATTCCCACGGCCGGGCACATGGAAAGCGCTAAACGAAAGATGGGATTCTCGTTCAGGATACCGTTAGAGACAAGCTGGAAATTTGTTTTTGTGGTGGCGGGCAATGTCTTTCTCCTTCATTAACTAAAAAGCTATCGGGATGTGCTGTCCTGAAATCACCGTGTCAAGTCTGTTTATCCGGTAGGCAAATTTCGTAACGATATTTTTCACCCCATCGGTCACCGCCTTGCTGGAGATGGTTGCTCCGGTAAGGGCATAGATGTCTTTGTCCTGATACTTGCTGCGTATGGCATCGATCTCCCCCTGGGGAATCGGGGATTCCTGCCCTTGCTTTGTCTCTAAATATTTCTTGTATTCCTCGGGAAGGGGTTCTTTGATCACATGGAGCTTTTTTACCTCCTCAAATGATTTCCCGCTGAACTGGTTCTTGAAATAGTCCTGTTTGATTTCCGCGCCAAGGCCCGGATCCTCTTCCTGTTCCATGATCTCGAGCCCGATGATCTTGAAAGACGGGTCAAGCGCTAACATGACGTCAATAAAGGTTTTGAAACCGGTGAATTCTCCAGGTAACAGGTAGGCCAGACGCTTTTGGCCCAACTTCGCCACGATTGTCGAATCTGCGTAAACAAAGGTCTTGGGCGGTTTCAGCACCGCTTTCAAGGCCGAGGATCTTTCCGGTGCCTCTGAAGCCTTTTCATCTGTAATGTCGAGGTCAAAGCGATTCACAAACTGGCCGGCCAGATCAATAATTGCGAGCTGGTAACCTGTTTTTTCTCCCTTCAAAACCGGGAGCATATATCCCAAGGTCCTTACATTCCCATCCTCGATGATATATCTGTAAATGGTATATAGCTTGAGATCAGACGGGGCTGGATGTTTTTTTGTGTAACCCAGTAACCCGAGCATGGTGTCTTGCACATTGACATGTTCATTGTGCTTCTTGGCCTTGTCTGTAACGATGAAGACCGAGCCCATGACGAGGGCGGCAATCAGGCATGAAATCGTAAGGCCGACGGTGATACGGATAATCTCTTTCATATTCAGGCACCTTTTCGAGGAGCGAAACGCTTGGGTCTAAACCATCCCTCCAATGCCGGCACGAGCGGGTTCATGAGCAGGATGGCATAGCACACACCTTCCGGATACCCGCCTTTCAGACGGATAAGGACGGTAAGGGCGCCTACACCTGCGCCAAAAATCAGCTTTGCGGTACGCTGGGATGGAGAGGTGACATAGTCGGTGGCCATAAAAAAGGCCCCCAACAAGACACCGCCGGAAAGCACGGCCAATAAAGGATTGCCTGTAAAGAGGCCCTCCCCGCCAAACACCCAGGTAAAAAACCCGACGGAGACAATCGTCGATACCGGGATATGCCAGGTGATATATTTTTTGTAGATCAGAAAAAGGGCGCCAATAAGGAGGAGGAGCGCAGATGTCTCACCGATACATCCCGGCCGCCATCCCACAAAGAAATCGCCGTAGATGGTAGACATGGACCCGAATTTTTCCATCAACGCCCCTGCGCCATAATGCTTAAGTATATAGAGAGGGGTGGCCGTGGAGACCGCATCAATCCCTGTGCCCATATACTTGAAAACGGCAGCATCGCGGATGGGTGGAAGCCAGGCGGAGGTCATGGCCACGGGAAAAGTTGCCATTAAAAATGCCCGCCCGATAAGTGCTGGATTGAATATGTTGAATCCGATCCCACCCAAGAGATGCTTGGCCACATAAATGGCCATGACAGCGCCCAAGATGGGGATCCAGTAGGGTACGCCGGGCGGGATGACATATGCCATCAGGAGTCCGGTAATGACGGCGCTCCCGTCTCTGATGGTCACGGGACGGCCCAGCAGCTTTTGAGAAATGGCTTCAACGGCAACACAGCTTAATACGCTGATCAGGGTAATGATGAGCGTCTGGAGTCCAAAGATAAAGATAGATAGGATAAGCGGCGGAAGAAGGCAGGCCACAACCGTCCACATGATCTTTTCAACGGATTCCCCGCTTTTAACATGGGGCGACACCGAAACCATCAATAACGACGGTTCGGCTATGGGATACGAGTTGTTTTTTGCTTCCTTTTCGATGGCGGTACTCCTCAAATTAAAAGGATCGTATCACTTTAGCGTTTTGAAACCATCATTCATTTGTTGCCTGGGACCATGAGGGTCTCTTTCCCAAAGGACGTAAATACGTGGATCGTTTCATAGGAACGGCAGCGAGGCCTTCAAATTCGTCACTGGACAGCCCCAGAAAAAGGTATTCATTTAAACGGACATCGCCTCTGCCTGCCCGGAATCTCTATTGAACGTCAAGGGGGCGTTCTATACGCTCCGGAGAATTTTTGTTACGTCCTTTGGGAAAGAGACCCTCATGG
>JACNIU010000355.1 GCA_014382905.1 Desulfobacterales bacterium | reverse complement strand
TCCCGCTGATTAAAGGTCGCCTTTTTTTGGGAATGGACATATTCCACGGGGTCTTCTAATGTAACCACATGCACAGATTTTGTCTCGTTGATCTCGTTCAAAAGGGCGGCGAGGGATGTGGTTTTTCCACTTCCGGTTGCGCCCGTAACCAGGATAATCCCATTCTTTTCCCCGGGCATTTTGGAAAAAGCGGACGGGAGGCTAAGATCTTCAATAGTAGGGACTCTGGTGGCCAATTGACGCATAACAATGGAATAGCAACCCTTTTGAGAGAAGATATTTACCCTGAAGCGAGCCTTACCCGCTAATTGATACGATGAGTCGCACGAACCCTCCGTTAGGAGTGTGTTGGTTAGACGTCGGTCTCCACCTATCAAGTTGAGAGCGAATATCTCAGTCTGAAAGGGCGTCAGTTTTTCAATGGGGGGCTTCAGCGGCACCGGGACCAACTGTCCGGAAGATTCCACCTGAAACGGCTTGTCAACTGTCATGTTGAGGTCAGACACGTTGTCATGGGATTTCAACATGGACGTCAAAATATGATCTATCTGTTGCTGTCGCATGCCCTTGTCTCCTTTACGCTTCGGTAAAATCGGTTGGTGGGTTCTTTAAAAAGGGAAGGAATTTAGATTTATCATTGGACTTGGAATAAGCTTCATCCGCGCTGATCATTTTTTTATTCAGGAAGTTCATTATGGCATCGTCCAAGGTTTGCATCCCATATTTCTTTCCTGTCTGAATCATCGAAGGAATTTGAAATGTCTTCCCCTCCCTGATGAGGTTTCGGACGGCGGGGGTTGCAATCATAATCTCAAGTGCAGCGCACCGGCCTTTCTTATCAATACGCTTAAAAAGGTTCTGTGCAACGACTGCCCTGAGACCATCCGCAAGCGTATTCCGAATCTGTTCCTGCTGGGTTACCGGAAACACCTCGACGATTCGATCCACGGTCTTTGCCGCGCTCGTTGTATGGAGGGTGCCGAAGACAAGATGCCCTGTGGCAGATGCCTCAATGGCCAGCGCGATGGTCTCAAGGTCACGCATCTCCCCGACGAGAATGATATCTGGATCTTCCCTTAATGCCCCCCTCAGAGCAGAGGCGAAGGACCGGGTATGAAGGCCTACCTCACGATGATTTACGATCGCCTTGCCGCTTTTATGAACAAATTCGATAGGGTCTTCAACGGTAAGAATGTGATCCTTCCTCGTCTTGTTGGCCTCGTCGATGATAGCCGCTAAAGTTGTGGACTTGCCGCTCCCTGTCGGCCCGGTAACTAACACCAGTCCCCGCGGCAAGGTGGCCATCTTACGAACTACCGGAGGGAGGCCCAATTGCTCGCAGGACAGAATGGTTGAGGGGATTTCCCTGAAAACAGCGCCTACGCCATTTTTTTGCTCGAAAAAATTGGCCCTGTACCGTGCGAGGCCCGGAATTTCATAGGCGAAGTCCACGTCTCCGGTTTCCTCAAAGACCTTCACCTTTTCTTCCGGGGCGATTTCATACAGCATAGTTTTCAGGTTATCATTATCAAGTTCTTTGTATTTTACCCTCTCTAACTCGCCTTGTATCCGCAATACAGGTTGTTGCCCTGCCAACAGGTGAAGGTCAGAGGCCCCTTGGTCGTTCATGAGCTTGAAAAAGGCATCAATCTGTGCCATAACGATACTCCTTTCAATTTTAGACGCTGGTAAAGGCGGGTGATAGGCATTTTGAAATTAGATGATAACGGACATATTATACAAACACGAAGTTCTGTTCAACAATAAAAATGATGGCCGGCTGATTTGATGCATTCTTCACCGCCATGACCTCTGGCGGATGAACCTGTTTGGCGACCCATAATCTTGTTGACAAAGGGCAGCCCATTTGATAAATATTTCACAAATAGTGCCCGGTTGGGAAAGTGATCCTCGCGGTATTGGACGCTTATCAGCGGGCGGTTCTTTATCATTAAAGATTTTCTGAAGGTGACACCGCCTGGATCTGGGATTGGAATTGACCGGGACGGTAAGTAGGCTGAAAGGTCCTTTGAAGGAGAGGGTCGTTATCGATAATTGTATTTGCCTATCGCGATAATTCCCGTCAACACAAAAGAAGGTCTTGCGGTATCACCGGAAGGCCTTTTTTAATTTATAGTTCGGTCGGCGCAATCAAATCCGGCGGCAAGGGAATCTAAACGATATCCGGAAAACAATAAAAAAACGGCAAGCGATAGGAGGAAGAACAAATGGCCCGACAAAAAGTCACCATCAGTTATTTGCAGAAGAAAATGGAGTCAGGACAAAAAATTACCATGATGACGGCGTACGACTTCCCGACAGCCGGCTTGGTGGATCAGGCCGAAATAGACACCATATTGGTGGGTGATTCCTTAGGTATGGTCGTCCTCGGTTATGAATCAACGGTTCCAGTGACTATGGATGATATGATACATCACTGCAAAGCCGTAAGAAGGGGGACGAAACAGAGCTTCGTTATTGGAGACATGCCCTTTATGTCTTATCAGGTGAGTGTTGAGAAGGCTGTGGAAAATGCGGGACGCTTCATAAAGGATGCAGGATGTGAAGCCGTAAAGCTCGAAGGCGGATCAGAAATGGCACACGTGGTCAAAGCCATTGTAGATGCAGGTATACCGGTGTGTGCCCATATCGGGTTGACTCCCCAGACCGCCACCAAACTCAGCGGCTTCAAGGTTCAGGGGAAAGACGCAGAAAGCGCAAAAAAACTTGTCACGTCTGCGAAAGATCTGGAGGAGGCAGGGGCCTTCATGATCGTCCTGGAATGTATCCCGGACAGGGTGGCGTCCAAGATTACGGATGCACTAAATATCCCTACCATCGGAATCGGGGCGGGCAAAGACTGTGACGGTCAGGTCCTGGTGTATCATGACCTGGTGGGTTTGTTCGAGAGATTTACGCCCAAGATGGTAAAGCAATATGTCAATTTGGCCCCCCAAATACGAGATGCCCTTATTCAATACCGGGAAGAGGTGGAAAAGGGTATATTCCCCGGGCCGGAGCATAGTTTTTCCATGAAGCAAGAAGAGGCGGAAAAAATATAGTGATTGAAGTGCCTAAAGTTTGAAGTGCGGCAATTTGACTCTGGATAGGAGTGGATCCATGAATTTCTTGGTAGTGGGCCCTGGCGCCATGGGTTGTCTTTTCGCCACCCGTCTGAAAAAAGTCGGGCATCACGTGACGATTGCAGATTATAAGCCGGAACGGGCTGATTTTATGAACAGAAATGGTATCTGTGTAGAGGGGACAGCGGGCGTAGAGAGAGTTTATGTTCCGGTTGTCACAGGAAAAGGGCCGGAGGGGACTGACGTAGCCTTGATTTGCGTAAAGTCGACCCAGACAAGACAGGCCGCAGGAGAGATTGCTGCGTGGCTCGATCTCAAAACGCCGGTTCTCACGCTCCAGAACGGCCTCGGCAACCTGGAGTTGCTGGAGGAGGTGTTTGGAAAGGGAAGGGTGCTGGGAGGTGTGACCGCTGAAGGAGCGACCCTCTTGGGCCCTGGTCACGCAAAACATGCCGGACGTGGGCAGACGATTATTGGCCCGGCAGGATTAGCGGGTGGACCTGTGGCAAAAATAGCGTCCGCATTTGAGAGCGCAGGGTTTGAAACCCGCGTTGCGGATGAGGTGACAAATCTCATATGGGGCAAGTTGATCGTGAATGTGGGGATTAACGCATTGACAGCCATCACTAGGCTGAAAAACGGCGAGCTTCCAGGCATAGAGGGCATCAGGGGGGTGATGAAGATGGCTGTTCGGGAGGCAGAGAGCGTTGCTCATGCCAAGGGGATTCGCCTCCCCTATCCCAACCCCTTTGAGCGGGTCTTAGAGGTGTGCCATGCTACGGCCGGGAATGTGGCATCCATGCTTCAGGACGTATTGAGGGAAAGGATTACGGAGGTCCAGTCCATTAATGGGGCCATTGTTCGAGAGGGCAGGGAGTTAGGGATACCGACCCCTGTTAACCTTACACTCACCTCCCTTGTAGAGGCAATCCAGGAGACATATGGTCAGAGAATAACTGCTTGAGTCTTGAAACAGCGATTTCTTTGCTTTTAGGATTATTCACAGGGCCCTTTGACCCGGCACCTGTAGCTCGCCCTTATTGCCCTATCAAGATCTTTTGGCCTGGCTGAATTGCTTTCTTGGGCGCTATTTTGTTGAGCCTGCATAATTCGTCCGTTGAAACGTCATACTTCTTGGCGATACTATAAAGACTTTCCCCCGGGCGCACCGTGTGATAACGATTTTTGGCCTGGGAAGAAGCCTTTTTCTTCTCAGCGTTGAGATTGCCCCTGGCCATGTTTTTGAGGGATTGCAGCAGTCTTTTCTCTTCTGCTTCGAGACGGGCGATCCTCTCTTCCAACAGATCCAGACGATCCAGCCTTTCCTCAAGTCTATTTAACCCCGTCTGTATGGACGCAATGTCCTTTTTGGAAACCTCTCTTTGGTCCAAGAAAAAAAAGGCGCTGACGGTTATCAGGAGAAGAATCCCGATGATTCCGGGAATCAGGAATCTTGAGTTAGGCCTTAAATCAATGGATCCCCTGGCCTGCTGGTTTTTCTCACTCTTCGGCGCGTATCCAAGGTCATTTACAACCTCTCTCATAAATTCCTGTGCGGCGTCACCTTTGTCTTGACTCACGTTTCTCTCCATATTTATGCGGGTCTCAAAAATGAGATTTGCATTTCTCCAGAAGAATGTTTTGATGAGGCCGTTAGAATAGTACGATTCAAATATGATGTAAATGGAAATTAGGGTGATGAGGGCAATTATCCAGAGATCGTACGATATTCTTACGAGAGACCCCGGCAGCACAGATTGAAAGTATTTGACGATTAAGGCAGGATATGACAGTTTAGAAATACGCTACAAAGGGTTGATTGAGAGCCGTAGGGCTTCCATGCCTGGATCACGTACAAGGGGCTCAATAGAAAGATTTATGGAACTCCCACGTAAACTTGCTGCCATCTTAAGCGCTGAGGGTTTTTCTGAAAACGATGGGAGTGCCTTTGCGTGAGACCTTATTTTATTCCCGGTTTATCTGTTTTAGAAATTCAGGAGGCAGTTATGAACGGAAGAGAGATTACAAAGATGGCTTTTGACTTGAAAGAACCCGAAAGGACGCCGGTCACGCTTATTGGGGGCGGTTCATGGCTGGTGCATATGGCAGGTGAAACGTTTGCAGGGATTAAAGAGCATCCGGAAAAAATTGCCAACGTTTTTATCCAGGGTTTTCGAAAGGTAGGGCACGATCTTTTATGGACGGGCTCTAATTTCATCAACTATCCCGTCCATTTCTTAGGCTGCCCGATAGAGGACAGTTCCTCTGACGGACCGACCCTCACCAAAACCGTTATCCAAAGCTTAGATGAACTCGATAAACTGAAAATAGAAAAGGTCCTCAACCATCCTGTCATGCAGGGGATTATTCGTTCGCATCATATTGTTGCCGATGCCATCGGTAAGGAGACCTTGGCCATGCCGACCCAATGGGCCCCGTTTACCTTGGCGGCCCGGATTTTAGGCATGGAAGCGGTAGCGCTTGCGACCATCGAGGAACCCGATAGACTGTTACAACTTATCCAGTTTTCAACAGATCTGATCTGGTCGATCACCGAACCTGTCCTTGAACATGAAGACATCTTGGGCGCGAACCTGTCTGACCCTGTTGCTTCTGGAGATCTGATCTCCCCTGATTCGTTCAGGAGGTTTGTGGCCCCCTTTTTGAAGGATCTTGTCGGCCGAATCAAGGGGAAAGGGAAGTACGCGATGATACACATCTGTGGCGATACGACGCAGGTGCTGGAGGATATTGCGGATATCGCCCCGAGCTGTTTCAGCCTTGAATCCAAGGTGGATCTGCGGAACGCGAAGAAAATTCTTGGGGGCAAGGTCTGCGTGGCCGGGAATGTGGCGCCGGGAGGGACATTCCTTTCCGGAACACCGGAAGCGGTTGTGGCTGAGGCGAGGGCCTGTGTTGAGGCCTGGGG
>JACNIU010000354.1 GCA_014382905.1 Desulfobacterales bacterium | reverse complement strand
TGGCTCTGAAATCAGGGTCAAGGCGCCATGCCCTTCTGACAGGTTCCCCGAAAAAAATAAGACCGGGAAAGAAATCAAAAGGCCCAGGATCGAACTCTTCGCTTGCAGGCTTGCTTTTGCTGATGGGGAGTTGTCTGAAGAACAAAAAAATACAGCTATACTTTTTGGGGTTGAAGATGAGCTCAGGAAACAGAATCTGTGCATACACACCATCCGATCCAACGCCTCCACCGTTAACCTCGAAGATGGATCCGTCACCATCTCATGCCCGAAACTTCCGAAGGACATTGATGCCCGAATCGGGGTCCGCCGCAACCCCAAGAACCCGAACAAAAAGGAAAAGATCTTTGGTTATAACCTTGTCCTGTCAACATCGGTCGAGGTTCAGCTTAAGATTGAACTCCCTGTTGCGGTCACAAATATCGCAGGCAATGCTGAAGAGGGAAGTCAGATTATCCAGAATAAAGATCAGGTTCATAATCATCATGAAGCCGACGTTAAAATCGATATCGCTGACGCCAAGTACGACATCATCAAAAACTACGAATATATTCGGGAAAACGGGTCCATCCCTATTATTGACTACAACCGAAGAAGAGAAGATTTGTCCAAAACTGCAATCCTTAAAAGGGGATATGATCAAAACGGATGGCCTTTCGCTCCTTGTGGGCTCCTTGCGCGGCCTAATGGCTTTGATCAAAAGCATCAGCGTTTGACCTTCTGTTGTTTCAATCAGTGTTTAAAGCTCAGGCAAAAGGCTTTGCAGAATTTACAGGAACGCTACGATATCTCCCAATGTCCTCATATGCACAATCGAAATGGTTTCTCCAAACACATGTCTGTCAAAGAATATCCTCGATTGATTAATGAAATTCCCAGGGGGTCGAAGCGTTACAACACCATCAAAAAAATGCGGTCCGCTTCAGAGCGCGCCAACAGCACCATTAAGGAAGATATCAAAATCCTTGAAAAACCACGGATCATTGACGGATTCAGGGCCAACATCCTGGGGCAGATGGCTGGGATTACCTTATTGTCATAAACTATAATTCTTTATAGAGTCAGTTAAGGGAATTCCTAACAAGAAGATGCCGAAGGCATCAGTCCCTCTCATCTTAACAACCATCTTGGAAAGGAGAGGGGAAATGGAAGAAAGCGGTATAAGTGTAGACCAGATGATGAACAGGAACAAGAAGAAATCCTATCCCGCCAGAGGTAAACGTTACTCTCGGGCGCAGAAGGAAGAGATTCTTGAATACGCCCGAGATAATGATGTGGAGGCGGCGGCGGAGAAATTCGGCACCACAGAAACCTCGATCTACGAATGGCGTCGAAGCTTGAAGCGCCGTGGGGGCAGTGACAGTAAGCCGGGGGCAAAGGTTGAACTTGAGGACCCAAAGGCAGAGAGGGACCAACGGATACTTGGGATGTGGCGCCGCCATCGAGGGTATGGGCCGAGCCAGATCCGGAACATGCTGAGGCGGAGCGGATTTAAAGTTTCGGTAGGCACGGCCCGGCACGTGATGGAAGAGAACGGCTATCTTCCTCCCACCCTAAAACGCACGGAACATATCGGCCGTTATGAAGCGGGTCGTCCGCGTGAGCTGTATCACTTGGATTTCTATCACTTCTATGTTCACAAGCAGAAACAGTGTGTGTTGTTCATCGAAGATGATTTCTCCCGGTTCATCGCCGGCTGGACAATGGTCCCGACCGAAAAGGCCGATCCGGTAATTGAAACCTTTGACTTGTCAGTCCAGCGCTATGGCCGTCCGGATGGGGTGATGACAGACAGAGGTTCCGCCTTTCATTCATGGAAGGGGTTGTCCCGCTTCGAAGCCCTGTTGGAGGAATATGAAATCAACTATTACATGGCGAGGGAAGCGGCAGTCAATGGCAAGGTAGAAGCGCTTAACGCCAATTTCCAGAAAGAATGCGTCGAACAGCATGAGTTCATGGATTTGACAGACGCAGCTCGAGGCATTGGGCATTGGGTAGAACACTACAACCATCAGCGCACCCATCATGGGCTGGGTGGGCTATTGGTCCCGGCGGATCGTTATTACGGATTGGCGGAACAAACCCTGAAAAGGATCGAACGGGGGTTGGGAGCGGATGCGCCGGAGTTGACCAATCCTGATAGTCGCGGCCTTGATCTGTTCAGGGTGGTCTCCTACGGAGGAAAACCGCAAATCTGGCTGATGGGAGAAAAAATCTTTGGATAACCCCAATAGCCGTTTCGAAATTCCCCATCTGGGGCAGGGTCGCATTCCCCCGCTCAGCGCCCAAGTTACGACACCGAGCGAGGGGCATGGACTCCAATTGCCGTATCTTTTTCTTTTTCATCCCTCATGAGAGATACAAGAGCCGGGGGAATCGATGCGGCCATCCGGAGATAAGGGTTGACAAATCGATGGCTGTTTGGAAATTACAGGCGATATCAAGAACCCAAACAACCGTCGGTTTCGCCCATGAATATAAGAGAAGATTCTCAGACCAACAAGTTAACATTAATCGGGCTGTATAAACTTGTTCAAGAAAGCGCCTTTGGTATAGGCCTTGTCTTGGACGGTCCCCTTGCCGCTATCTGTGAAAATGCCGGGGTAAACCGCACTCAGGTCTATGAGCGTAAAGGGCAACTTGAGGACATCTTGGAAACGATTAAACTTGCCGGCCCCGGTCGGCCTGAAAGCCGCGTTGCGCCGGACCCCATTACTGAGGAATGGCAGGGATGGCAACTGCGAGAGAAGGTCCTGCGTTATCGTTTGGATCATCCCGGAGCAGCGGTGACCCATGAAAGCGGCTATACCACGTACAGTGACGCCTATATCCGGTTTCTTCTTGACTTGCTGGAGGAGTGGCAAGGTTCTGTGGAAAGGTTTTGTCAAGAGGTGGAAGTTCCATATCAAACGCTCAGGTCCTGGGGCAGGAGAGATCAGGCAAACCCATATATGGGACATCATAACCGGCCATATCCGGATATGCCCACTACAGCAAGCGAAGATTTCAGGCAAATCGTCGAGGATCGGACTACATGGCAAGGGAGCCTCAGAGATTTTTTTAAATACGAAAGTGTCCGCATGCATCTGAGTCCATCTTCGATTCGCAGGGTACTCGTCATTTGCGGAATGCTTCCGGTTAAATCACAAAAGGGACTCCGCTATCGAGGCTCCACTACACAATGTGAACCGGGCAATGTGCTGGTGACGGACGGCAAGGAGGTGGAAGTCATATTTACGGGCACAGGCGAGGTAGGTTCCTATAACTGGCAGGGGACGGTAGACCAGGCAACCGCTTGCCACACAGCAGTAGTGGTAACCGATGCCGAATGTGCAGAGGGCGTACGGGATGCTTTCGATGAAAGCTGTGCGTTTCTGGGACGGCCGCCCCAGGGCCTGGTCCATGACAACAAACCGATCCATTCCGATCAAAATTTGCGGGATCATGTTGAACAAACAACCTTGATGATTCCAGCTACCCTGAATCGGCCTGAAAACAAAGCGGTTGTTGAAGGGGAATTCGGCAAATTTGAACAGGAGGTGGGCACAATTTATCTGAACGACAAGAGCAAGGAAGACCTGAAAAAAAGCGCCGTTCATGAAATCATCCGTGCCTACACGTCGGGAATCAATCATGCAGGACGCGTTGAGTTTGACGGGAAAAGCCGTCAGCGGGTCTTGCAGGAAGCCTGCCCTGATCCCGATAAGGATCGGAAGTTCATCGAGCAGTTGCACGCCAACCATACAAAAACCCAACGCGTTGACATGCTGCCGACCTATAACGTGAGCCTTGCCCTCCTGGATGAAGGCTTTAAGCGATTCCGCATCGAGGACTTGGACCCACAGGGCAAAACGCGCCAATGGCTCGCAGGCACATTTACCCCCGAGGCCATTCGGCAGGGCTTGGCAATCTTTGGGACGGAACGAGGCAAGCGGCGCATTAAAAATAGGTCTGCCCACCGATACCTTGTAAAGGTCATCCAAAATTGCCAGCATGAAATCGATCTGCGGCAACAAGAAGCGCTGTTACGAGAATTTGCGCAAATCGAACGTACTGCTTGGCTCAATGAATTCGAGACCGAGCACAAAAACCTGATGCAGGAATGTGATGGGACATCACTGGATAACGATGCAGCCTTTCGCATCAGCGATAACATTCTGTTTGGATCCCTTTTCTTAGCCCGGTCTTTTTGGGAAGAAAAACTGCAGACCCTACTTGAAAAACAAACAGACCAATTCGTTGCTGTTTGCGCCCATGTCAGGCATATATTCGAGGCAACATGGGAAGATCGCTTCGCGCTGGTCAACAAGGTAATCAACTGGGAATACCAGATCGCCAGTAAATTAGCCAAGCACCAATCGCTCCTTTATTCTTAACACTGGATTCATTTGGTTCCCGACCAATAACCAGAGGAAATAAAAAATCGCTTCAAACGGCAAATGCAGTCTAAAGAATCAAACAAGCCGAGTGCTTTGGAAATCTTATTTTTTTAAATGCAATCTGATCCGAACAATTTTGTTCAAAAACCCTGGCTCAACTTGACATCAGTTTGAGCCAAACAACTGGGGGGTGACTGGAACTCTTCTGTATCTTTCAGTGTCAGGAATTAACCTATAAAACTGTTTGACAAGGACAAGGGGGCGGGGAGGTAGAGTTCAGAGAATAGAGAAATAAAATGGGAGACAAGGATATGGGCATCCAGATGAAACCCATAGGTGTTGTAAATACTGATGCAAAGGAGATACCCCGAAGTTGGAAGGTATCCGATGTGGAAGGGACTTTAGTGATAGATGAAACATATTTGGAAGGATTAAAAGATATAAAACCTGACCAGAAGATCTATGTCCTATTCCATTTTCACAAAAGCCCTGGATTCACTGAACAGTTTATGCGGATCAAGCCACCCATTCATGACAAGAAGGTGGGAGTTTTTAGTACGCACTTTGACCCGGAATGGTCACTTTCAGACTAATTTCTCGTGCCTTTACGGGGACGGCACGGTCGGTATCATGACCTCCTCCCACCAGCCAAGTCTCAATAGTACCCCCTTTAAGGCGGACCTCGATATGGCCGGTCTCACACTTCCCGATCACATTGAGCACCCCTCCGTGATAAGCCTTGTGATGCCCCGGATGGTGGCCCTCCTTACTATGGTGCTTATCGATGTTGGCTGAATAAACCAATGGGCCGGCTAAGAAAATAATGGTGCTAAGACTGACGAAAAAAATGAGGATCTTCCTTTTCATGACGATTCTCGGAATAGTCTAACAATTTCTTTGACCGGATAACAGGATCGACAAGATAATATCTATCACTGGACCCATATCAAGTTTATCCTGTAATCCTGTCAAATATCAAGAAACGGGTGCTAGGTTATCTAGAACGCCGAGGCGGTATGCCTGAATTCCCGGAACCAAACCGCCCAGGAGACCCAGCAGGGCCGCCCCGGGTATCACAAGCCAGTCAATTATGGAGAGGTAACCTGCTGTGAAACCCACCCCCGTTTCCACCTTGATAAAGTGGGCTCCTATTCCGATCAACCAGTGCCCGAATATCAGCCCTAATATCCCACCCAGAAGGCTTATGATCAGAGACTCTGAAATCACCAGACCCATGACAGTCCTTCGGGTCGCTCCCAGTGCCCGAAACAGGGCCAGGTCTCGCCTCATCTCCCTAAGGGCTGAGAGCAGGGAAAAGAATAGGAACAGGGATGACAGCGCCGTCAGGATGACAGCAATAGCGATGAGGACCCGATCAACCCAGCCGATGATGTTATGAAGTCTCGGCATCACTTCGGCTGGAACCACGAGCTGGTTGCGGTCCGACTGATTGATGGCGAACTTCAAATCCTGGATGCCCGGATGCATGGCGCCTCCGCGGATTCGCCTGATCTTGATGTAGGCCCCGCTGATCTCCCGGTATTCCTCCTGTTCGGCCATGATGGTCGTCTCCTGAGGGTGGCCCTCAAGCCCGTAGAAGGTCTCCAGAGGTATATAGATAGCCCGATCATGGGGTGTGCCGGTGGGGGCAA
>JACNIU010000147.1 GCA_014382905.1 Desulfobacterales bacterium | reverse complement strand
TCGGGTTCAAAGAGGTTATGGGGGACGCCACAACCGCCGTCAGGATGGTCAGGGGGTGGGCCAATGCGATTGCTGCCCCAAGACCTGCAAAGATCCCATTGGCCAGGATCCACCACTTGATCATGTGGGTTCCCGCGTCAGCGCCTGCCATAAAAAAACCAAAAATGATCAAAGCGATAACAACCGCCGGGATACCCCATTTCAAAAAACCGAAGACTTTTCCCTTCGGTGGGAGGGCTTCCAGTGCCGCTATGTCCACCGGTTCATTCCACTGTTTCTGAATCCCCGGCACATGCCCGGCCCCCACCACCGCAACGATTTTTTTCCCCGGGGCGGTCCGGATCTTGGCTGCCAGGTATTGATCCCTTTCGTCAATCAGGACGCGCCGCAATTCAGGGAGCAGATCCCCGATTTCCGCAAGGAGGGCTTCGAGGACATCCTTCTCCTTCATTTTCTCGATATCTTCCTTTTCGATACTATCCACTTCCCCGATCGATGTAATGAGCTGTACCAACAGCTTCATCTTTGTCCAAAAACCCATCAACCGCCAGGCCCTCGAGAGGGTGGTGCGGATATCTCTATCGGCGAGGTGTATTTCAGCGTTAACCTTTTCTGCGGTCTTGATCGCCCTGAGCATTTCAGCGCCCGGTTTAATCCCCAGTTTTTTTCCGATTTTTTTCTGGAACGCCGCTAACATCAGATTTGAAAGGAGAAGGAAGGCCTTCTTTTCCTTGATTACCTTGATAAGGTCCATATCCTTCCATCGGTTTTCCTGGGTCATTGCCTGGTATCTTGATTCACAGAGCTCAACGGATACCGTATCCGGCCTTTCTTCTTCTATGACGTCGGCCACGAGGTCAGCGCTTTCATTGGACACATGGGCGGTTCCCAACAGAATGATTTCTTTGTCTTCAATGGTGAGCCGGTGTTTGTTTTTGCTGTCAGTCATAAATATTCCCCAATTCGGATACTGAATAAAGTAGGCACTGCCTATTATCACAAATGCTGTCCCTTTCCAAGGTCTTTTGTTTTCTGCTTGACCTGAAGGGCTATCTGTGGTCGAAAGAGATCTGCTCTGGTATCCAAATCTCACAAGGAATTATTACCCGATGAACACCGCGATGACAATCAAACGGCTATTATTTAGCCTCATACTGCTGTCTGTCCTTCTTGCCTGCCCCTCCCCTTCCCTGGCCGCAACGGTCCGGGTGGATGCTGTGGAACCCCGGGACCAATATCCTGCCGGAGGATCTTATCCTATTCTCTTCCGAATCCGCGTCACTAACCCGTGGTATATCCACGGCACAGGGGCCAATCAGGAAGGGATCATCCCCACGATCCTTTCCTTTCCCGGTTCTCCGGTACTCAAGGTGAAAGAAATCACATTCCCGGCGCCTGAAAAAAAGCGGTTCGAATACACAAAGGAGCCGATCGAGGTTTTCTCCGGGGAATTCCGGGTCACCGGCCGGCTTATCATCAGCAAAGACGCCCCCATTGGAAAGCAGGTGTTAAAGGGGAAACTGTCCTACCAGGCATGTTCATCCATATCCTGTCTCCCTCCTGAAACCGCGCCGGTCTCTCTCTCATTAACCATCACCCCACCGGGCACAGACACAAAACCCGTGGGCAAGCCCACGTTGGCGCCAGGGGATAGAGGTCCCGCCACGGAGCAGCCGGTTCCGGGAACCAAACCGGGTGCAGGTCTCTGGTTGACCCTGGTTGGGATTTTTTTGGGGGGCCTCGCCCTTAATCTGACCCCCTGTATCTATCCCCTCATCCCGATCACGATCTCCTATTTCGGGGGGAGAGGGGGGAAAGCAGGAGGAAAAATCATTCTCCATGGACTCCTTTATATCTCAGGGCTCGCCTTTACCAATTCCATACTGGGCCTTACCGCAAGCCTTTCCGGCGCCATGTTAGGCTCGGTGCTCCAGAACCCGATCGTCCTGATGATAGTGGCCGGTATACTCATCGGCCTTGCCACAAGTTTTTTCGGGCTTTGGGAACTCCGGATTCCGTCCGGCCTGGCCCGCTTCGCCTCTAAGAATTTCGGTGGATATTTCGGGACCTTTTTCATGGGCCTGACCCTGGGCATTGTGGCAGCGCCCTGTCTGGGTCCTTTTATTTTAGGGCTCCTAACCTATGTGGGGCAGAAGGGAGACCCGTTCCTGGGGTTTCTCTATTTTTTCGTCCTCAGTATCGGCATGGGGCTTCCCCTTGCGGTATTGGCCATTTTTTCAGGGGCCTTGGAAAGGCTGCCAATGTCCGGGGGATGGATGGTATGGATAAGGAAATTTTTGGGCTGGATCCTTGTGGGGATGGCAGGCTACCTGCTGCAACCGCTGATCCCGGGCGACTTTGAACGGGTTGTCCTCCTTGCCATGATCGCTGTGGCTGCCGGATTGCATTTGGGCTGGATCGACAGCAGCCAGGGCTCACCGCTCTTTTCAAGGGTCAAAAGAGGGTTAGGTGCCATCCTGATCGCCGGGGCCGTCGTCTTTTTCCTGGTCGCCCAGCAACACGCGGAAGGTATTCGCTGGACGCCCTATGAAGAGGGCCTGTTAGCTGGTGCGGTCCGGGAGAACAGACCGGTAATGTTAGATTTTTATGCGGATTGGTGCGTGCCCTGCAAGGAGTTGGAGAAAAAAGTGTTCAGAGATCCGGAAGTGGTCAAGCTTAGCAAAAATTTCCTGACAATGCGGGTGGACCTGACAAAACGGCAGGAGGCGCTTCAGAAACAATACCGGATCCTGGGGGTCCCCACCATCATATTCCTGAACAGGCAGGGTGAGGAAGAAAAAGGGTTAAGGATCGAATCCTATATCAGTAAAGACGAGGTGTTAAACAGGATGATGCAGGTTATGGCACAGAGGGGCGCTTCTAATAAAGCCCTCCCCTCAGGGCTCACACAAAAATAAGTTCCGTATCACTTTTTCAATTGGCCGGTGTGTTTCCGGCGCTGAAGATCTCTCTGATAACCTCTTTTGCTTTCAGATACTGCGAATCACTGAGCGCCATTGAGCCGTCTTCTCTAATAAAGGGTGCAGGATCGATACTGTACACCCTTTCCGCTAATCGTGCCTGTTTCGCAATCCGTCCCGGCACGTCGGGCGTCACCCCTATGGCCTTTTCCACATCATCCGGAAATTTGCCGGGGTCGGCTGTCTCATAGATCACCGCAAGGCGGTCATGATGTTGTTCCAAAAAGGTATCCAGGGCCCGCCAGCCGACCGCCCCATGGGGCTCGAGGATGACCCCGAATCGCTCATATACCTCACGTATGGCCTCGTAGTGATCGGGATTGCTCACACTGATAGAGTAGAAATCCCGTCTCATGCTTTCCATGTCCGGTTGGATGTCCATCACGCCCTCCTGAATGACGCTGCCGTTCTTATCCCGCTGGTCATACACGTGCCCGCCATAGAGATCGATGAGCCTCGCAAAATTGCTCGGGTTTGAAACGATCATAGCAGAAGAGGGAGACTTTTTAGATGGTTTGACCCGGTAATCTTCTGTCCTCAGGAATTCCGGGAATTCATCGTTTTCGTTAACGCCGCAGACGATTTTCCCTATGGGGAGCCCCATCTCCTTGGCCATGACGGTCCCCATCATGTCTCCAAAATTCCCGGATGGCACACTGGCGATCATCGGCTCATCATACTGGGCAACGCGGGAATATGCAAAAAAAGGGTAAACGGCCTGTGGGAGGAGCCTCCCCACACTGATCGAGTTTGCACTCGTGAACCGATCAGGGTCGTTGAACAGCTCCCTTGCAAAATCCTTATCCCCCAACAGACGTTTTGCAAGGGCCTGACACACGTCAAAATCCCCGGTTACCTCAAAAGCATATATATTACCGCCCAAAGTTGTCATCTGTCTCCGCTGCCTTTCGGTGACAAATCCCTTTGGAAAAAACACGACATTGGCGACCCTGTCCAGGCCGTGAAGTGCATCCGCCACAGCCCCTCCGGTATCTCCGCTCGTGGCAACCGCCACTACCCTTCTAAGCCCCGACTTCTTGAGAAAATAATTGAGCGTTCTTCCAAAAAACCGGGCCGCATAGTCTTTAAAAGAATAGGTAGGTCCCTGAGTCAACCACATGATATGGGTCCTTCCCGTAACATGCTCAACCGTCGTAGGGATCACCTCATCATCATAGGCATCCTCAAGCATTTTTATCAAGTCTTCCCTGCCAATCTCTTCTTTTAGAAACGGGTAAAGGACTTGGAAGGCGATCTGTGCATAAGACTGCTCCTGCATCGCCTTAATCGCCGCAGGTTCCTGCCTGGGAATGTCCTCTTTGGAGACCATGTAAAGGCCATAATTGGAGGCAAGCCCGTTCATCAAGGCAGTCTCGAAACTCACCCGCTCCGACTTATTATTGGTGCTGTAATAAGTTATCTGTCCCACGGTCAAACTCCGCTTTACCTCTCACTCCTCACTCTTTACTGAAACGGGAGTAACAGTTCAGCCACTAAGGCACAAAGGCTCAAAGGAAGGACATGAATTTTAATCCCCTATCAAAAAGAGAAGAATCTATTGCTAAAAAAATTGTAGATGCGGCATATACCGTGCATAAGATATTAGGACCGGGTTTGCTTGAAAAGTTTATGAAGTTTGTTTCTGTCATGAGCTATCCAAACGAGGGTTAAGATATCAAAGGCAAGTTGATATCCCAATTGTATATGAACGGTATCAAGAGAATTATATTATAATCCTGGTGTCTTGGTGCCTTAGTGGCTGAACTATTACAAACGGGAGTATACCTCCGGGGGCATTCCGTGTCAAAGGGTAAAACGCAGGGGAAAATCGGGGCGTTCCGATTTTGCTTGACATGAAAATCGATTTTCCCTAAATTGCAAAGTAACTATATTGTGACTACAATGTAACCATGCTTTCATAATTGGAGACCTTTGAAAAATGATCAGTTTTATTCAAGATCAAGAAAGGCGAGAATTTCAACCGCAGGAATATATTCAATATTTTGAGGATTGAAATTTGAGCCTGACGCCAAGATTGGGCAAAAGAGGGCGTTTTGCAAAGGTCGCAAGTGTTGGCAAGGCTCAGGGGGCTCAACCATATCTTATCGCGAGGGGTAATCTATGAGACTTAAAGACAAAATCGCTTTGGTGACAGGCAGCAGCCGGGGAGTTGGAAGGGCCGTTGCCCTCGGTTTTGCAAAGGAGGGCGCAAAGGTCGTTATCAACTACACTTCCAACGAAAAGGCGGCCAACGAAGTTGTTGACGCCATTCAATCTATGGGAAGCGAGGCCATCGCCGTCAAGGCCGATGTGGCGCGGAAAGAAGATGCGGAAGCCCTCGTCGGAGCAGCCGTTGAGACATTCGGAAAGATCAACATCTTAGTCAATAACGCAGGGTTTACGCGTCCGGCCCTGATGCTCAAGATGACGGAGGACCAGTGGGATCAGGTCGTGGATATCCACCTGAAGGGCGCCTTTCTCTGTTCCCAGGCCGCGGGCCTGCGGATGAAAGAGCAGAATAGCGGTAAAATCATAAATGTTATGTCTGTAGCCGGGCTGGTCGGCACCGTAGGCCAGATCAACTACAGCGCCGCAAAGGGGGGCATCCTCAGCATGACCAAGTCGGTTGCCCGTGAGCTTGCCCGCTATAACATCTGCTGCAATGTCATCTCCCTGGGTATTGTAGCTACGGACATGACGGAAAAGATCAGATCAGATGAAAAACTGAGAGATATTTACATGAACAGGATACTCCTGAAACGGTTTGCCGAACCAGACGATATCTCTCCTGCCTTTGTGTTCTTAGCTTCTGACGAGAGCAATTATATAACCGGCCAACTCCTTTGTGTGGATGGCGGTTACGGGATGATATAGGACTGATGATTAATGATTGATGATTGACTATTGTCTATTAAACAGAGGACAAAACAGGAAAATAGGGTACAATTAGCGCATCATCAGTTGAGTGGTTGAGTCCCGCCTGAGGGACTCAATGACTCAACCAAGAATTAAGGAGGACGAAATGACAATACCGAACAAAATACAGACCTG